>NZ_JBVJWR010000035.1:0-51313 GCF_055602235.1 Streptomyces sp. NPDC037410
ACCAGGCGCATGCCGAAATGGTCCCACGCAGCCTGAGGTCACCTCGGCCCGGTTCAGCAGCTGACCAACGGCCCAGATGTTAAAGATCAAGCTAGCGGTGGCTGCAGGACGCCACAGGGGTGCCTGCACACCACCCCGAAGCGAGCGGCGGAGGCTTATGGGTCTTGCAGCAGGGTGTGCAGCGGATGAGCGGCTGCGTGCGCGACAGGACGCGACAGGTGCAGGGCCGTGTGGAAGTGGCCGTCGGTCTCCTTGCCGCGGGGGTCGTCGCCGGCCGCGGTCACCGCGGCGATGGCGTAGCGCTGTTCGTCGGCGTCGGTGAAGCGCCTCTGCGGGTACGTGCGGGACGTGTCCTTCTCGGTGGTCAGGCCGAATTCGGCCAGGCCGTCGGAGATGTCCTGGTAGCGAACGGTCCGCAGGACGAGGGCGGCCACCCAGGGTGGCTCCTGCATGCCGTTCAGGAGCGCCCGGAACGTGCGGGCGGACAGGAAGCTCGCGCCGCCGGTCACGGTGATCAGGCGGGTGTCGCGGGTTGCCTGGCGCAGCGCCGGGCTGGGCGGGGCGGTCTCCAGGTTCTCGGCGAACCCGTCGTCGAGCAGGCCGACCGCGCGGGCGTAGGCGATGGCCGGCGCGGAGATGTCGAGGCCGATGACGGGCACGGCGTCGGTGCGGCGACGTGCCGCGTAGAACCCGCGGTCCTCGTTGATCAGCTCGGCGGTCGTCAGCGTGGCGACCTGTGGTGAGGTGTAGTGGTCGTACAGCTCCTGGAGCGTCACGTGGTGGTTGAGCAAGGCCGCGTTGATGCCGTACGAGCAGCAGATGTCCAGCACCGTGGCCCGCGGCACGCCGCCCTGGCCGGCCGGGCGACCGTGGTCCTCGGGAAAGCCGGCGAAAGGCAGAAGGCGGCGGAAGAGACGCTGGGCGTGATGGGGTGCCTGATAGTCCAATGGTCCCAGGGTCGCGAAGTACGAGCGTGGGTCCGGTCGGCTGTAGATGTCGTCGAAGCGGGTCATCTGCGCGGGTGTACCCGATGCGTCAGGGTTCCGAGCCGTGGTCACCAGGGCCTCCTTAGGCGGTGAGGCAGGCATAGCGCATCGCGCCGTCGGCGGGGAAGGGCGCCGCGCCCTGGCCGCTCGGCTTCAGCCACATCGGGTCTGAGGAATCCGGTCGAGGGTCATCCGTGCAGCGTGATCGGTACGTCGAATGACGTCCAGAGCCCGCCGCCAGAGCCCGCCGCCAGAGCTCGGGCCGCTCGGTTGCCGCAGGCAGAGTGGCCAACGAGGCTGCCAGCGATTACGACGCGACCGTGGTACGGAGACGGTGCAAAGCGCCCCCGAGAAGACCGCACCTACCGGCACGTAGTGGCACGTGAGCGGGTCGGTCAGGTGGCACGTGGTGGCACGTGGTGGCACCTGGGCGGGTCGGTCAGGCCTCCGTGTGCCATCCGAGGATCTCGCGGGCTCGCAGCCCGGCCTGGAAGCGGGAGCGGGCGCCCAGGGCGGTCATGAGGGCGGCGACCCGGCGTCGGTAGGTGCGCAGGGAGACTCCGAGCAGGCGGGCGGCCGTCTCGTCGGTGTGGCCGGCCGCCAGGGACCGCAGTACAGGCCGTTCCGTGTCGTCGAGACGGGGGAAGGGAGCATGGCGGTACGTGGCGAGGTCCGTCGCGGTCTCCCAGGCCGTCTCGAACAGAGCGCGCACGCCGGCCACGACGTCCGGATCCTGGACGACGCTGTACGTACGGGGTCCCCCCGAGGCGGACCGCGGGGCCGCCAGCACGGCGAGGCGCCGGTCGACGACGATCGCCTCGTGGGCCGGGGGAGCGGGCGAGATCCGTATCTCCACGCCGGCCTCGACGAGGCGCGTGAGCAACTCCGCTCCACCGGAGTCCCGGAAGACCCCGGGGCCGTACAACTTGCGGACCACGAGCCCCGGCACAGGGTGGCGGCGGGCGTTGCGGGCCGACGCCGACCAGGTTTCCGGTTCGCCGGCGACGCAGAGGAACTCCCGCCGCGCACCGTCGAAGAGGGCGCCCGCGCGCCGTACCAGCTCGGCTTCGCCCAGCAGCGTCACGATGCCTTTCGTCGTCATGGCACCAAGCTGCCAGCCATTGGCCTCCGTTGCGAGCGATCCCGAGGATCGGGGACATGACCACACCCCTTGAGAACCCGGCCGCCACGTTCCTCCTCGGCGGGGACCTCCCCGTCGGCCGCATGGGGTTCGGCGCCATGCGGCCGACGGCCCGAGAGATCGCCGGTCCGGCGAACGATCCGGAGACGTCGGCGGCCGTGCTGAGGCGGGCCGTCGAGCTCGGGGTGAACCACATCGACACCGCCTGGTTCTACTTCCACGGCGGGCTCTCGTCCAACGGCCTGATCCGCCGAGCCCTGCACCCGTACCCCCAAGACCTGGTGCTGGCGGCCAAGGTCGGCCCGGTCCGGCACCCAGACGGGAGCTGGGGTGCACCGGCCGCCCCCCGCGAACTCGTCGCCGGAGTCCACCGCACGCTGCGGGAACTGGGCCGGGACCACCTCGACCTCGTCTACCTGCGCCTGCACGAGGACGACGACGACACCGTGGCCGAGCGTTTCGGCGCGCTCGCCGCCCTGCGGCAGGAAGGCCTGATCCGGCACCTGGGCCTCAGCAACACCACCGTCGGCCCGCTCGCCCGGGCGCAGCGGACCGCTCCGGTGGCAGCCGTGCAGAACATGTACGGCCTCTTCCATCGGCAGAACCCGGACGTCCTCGACGCCTGCACCCGGCAGGGCATCGCGTTCGTGCCCTTCTTCTCCCTGGAAACCCTGGGCCGCCCCGAGCCGACCGAACCCCTCGCCCGGATCGCAGCCCGCCACGGAGCCACCCCGGCCCAGGTCAAACTCGCCTGGACGATGGCCCGGTCACCGGTGGTCCTCCCCATCCCGGGCACCTCGTCGGTAGCCCATGTGGAGGACAACATCGCGGCGTCCGACCTCCGCCTCGACGCGGAATCCCTGTCCGAGCTGGACGCACTGCCGACATTGAGCTGACACGTCGGCACTACGGCGAAGGCCCAGGTCACTGACCTGGGCAGCTTCGTGACTCCGGGGCGAGCGAATACGCGATCGAATACCGCGATCGAGTACGCGGCTACTGGTGTGTCAGTCCGTGTCGGTCGGCCCATGCGCTGATCGCGGCGGCCAGTTCCTCGGGGCGGTCTTCCGGGGAGTGGTGGCCGGCGATGCCGTGGCGGGAGACTTCCAGACCCGCGATGTTCGCCTCGCACCAGGCCACGGCTCCTTGGTCGGTCATCGCTCCCGGGCCCGGCTCGAACGCGGCCAGCAGCTTGGGGACGTCGTGACTGGCGGCCAGCCAGGCGTCGTAGTGCTCGATACGGGTCACGACGTCGGCGGGTTCGGCGTCCAACGGCATCATGCGTGTCCACGCCAGCACCGGTCGGCGGCTCTGCGGGGTCGGGAAGGGGCGGCGGTACGCCTCCAGGTCGGCGGGGTCGAGCGGGGTGGCGAGCGTGTCAGGGAGTCCCTCGATGAACAACGACTTCTCAAGGATCATCTCCTCGCCCACCCCGGGGGTGCGCAGAAGGGTGAACAACTGCCGGCCGGCCGCCGGAAATTCATCGCCTACCAGCGGCTTGATGATGGTCTCGGTGAAGGCGATGCCGCGGACGCTGCCCGGGAGGCGGGCGGCGCGGTCGAAGGCGAGCGCGCCGCCCCAGTCGTGGCCGACGAGAACTGCCTCGGTGAGGCCGAGTGCGTCGAACCAGGCGTCGAGGTAGCGGGCATGGTCGTCGAAGGAGTAGGCGAGGTCGGGCTTGCCGGAGTCGCCCATGCCGATGAGATCGGGAGCGAGAAGGCGACGGCCGGGCGCGGCGACTCCAGGCAGGACGTTGCGCCACAGGTGGGAGGAGGTGGGGTTGCCGTGGAGGAAGACGAACGGCAGCCCGTCGGGATCGCCGCTCTCACGGTAGTGAAGGTGGGAGTCGAGAACAGGAAGGGTGGGCATCGCGGTGTCACTTCGCTTTCTGTGCGCGGAATTCAGAGGTTGAGACTCAGGACGTGGTCGACGGAGATCTCGATGACGACCAGATCCGGCGGTGCGGGAGGGAGAGCGCGATAGCGGTCGGTGTAGCGGCGCACCGCTTCGGCGACGCGCGACTCGCTGTCGCTGACCACGGCCGTGCCTTCGAGGGTGATCCAGCGGAAGCCGTCCGCCTGGCAGAGCGCGCCACGCGCCATGGGGCCGCCCGCGGCGACGTTCCGGGCCTTACGGGCTCCCGCGCGGGTGGTCACGCGGGCCAGGCCCGTGGCAGCGTCGAAGGTGAAGCGGACAGGGGTGACGTGCGGGGTGCCGTCGAGACGGATCGTGGTGAAGGTGGCTGCGTGAGGGGCTCCGAGGAACGCCCGTGCGGCAAGCGGAAGTTCGGCGGTCACTCGACTCACTTCTTCTTCACGCCCTCGTTCCAGATCAGCTTGGCGATGTTCGGCTTCACGTCAGTGGTGATGACACCCATGGCCGTGCGGACGTACCGCTGTTCCTCCAGTTCGCGCAGCATGCTCGCGGCGAGATCCACGCGGGCGGTGAAGACGCCGTCCGCACTGGTCTCAGCAGTGTGGTAATCCGTGACGGCCGGGTGCTCGAAGAGGCCCGAGGGCCGGACGAGGGTCCAGTCGAGGTGCGTCTCCCGGATCACGGACTCCATACGGCGCATGTCCTCATGGAGAGTCCGGCCGAGGCGTCGGTTCACCAGCGGGTCGAGTACGTGGTTGAAGAAGTGCGCGCCGGTCGGCCGCCACGTCGGGTCGGCGATGCTGGAGCTGACGGCGAGCAGGCGCGTGATGCCGTGACGGGCCATGGCCCCGGTGATGGCCGTGGCGCCGGCCGAGTACGTGGTGATGGTCTCCTTGCTGAAGCGTGCCCCCAGCGCGGAGAGAACGGCGTCCGTCCCACTGACCGCGGCGTCGACGGCCGCCGGATCGGTGGCGTCGGCGACAGCCACGGTCAGGCCGGACCGTGCGGGCAGAGAGCCGGGGCGGCGGGTCACGGCGACGACCTCGTGCCCGGCGGCGAGGGCCTGGTCGGTGAGGTGGCTGCCGGTCGGTCCGTTGGCGCCGAAGACTGCGATACGCATGATGTCGGGGCATCCTTTCGTGTGGATCGCGGAACGCCCTTGACTGTGCCGATCACGGAACACAGGCTCAATGCTGATGAATAACGCCGCCCCTGCCCCCGCCCGCACCCGAGGCCGCCCCCGCGGCAACCCGCCGACCCGCGCGTCGATCGTCGAGGCGGCCCGGTCACTGTTCCTGGAACGTGGCTACCGGCGCACCACCTTGCGCGCGGTAGCCGGAGCCGCCGGAGTCGACCCGGCACTGATCGCGTACCACTTCGGCTCGAAGAAAGCCCTGTTCGCGGACGTGATGCAGTTTCAGTGCGCCCGCGCGCTGACAGTGGACGACGTCCTCGCCGGCGACCGGGCCACCCTCCCCGACCGCCTCATCGACACGGTGACGGACTTGTGGGAGGACGCCGACTTCCGTCGGCTCACCGCCGACGAGAACGAGGCGGCCGAGGCCATCCGCGAGTACCTGGAACAGGAGCTGCTGGCCCGGCTCGTTGAATTTCTCGGCGGCCGGGACGCGACCGTCCGAGCCACGGCCGTGGTGACGATCCTCGGCGGCCTCATCTACACCCGCTACCTCAACCCGCTCCCCACTCCCGCCGCCCTCACCCCGTCCGAGGCCCGCCGCATGCTCGCCCCGGCGCTCCGCGCGGCGCTGGCCCCGAGGCCACGCACCGCGGCAACCGTCAGAGCGGACCATCGCGGTTCACCGACCTCGGACGGGGGTCTCGTCCGACTTTGACCCCCGCCGCGGCCGCAAGCCATCGGGCTCCGGCCGTCCGCCCCCATAGCAACCGCGCAGGCCCGCGGCTTGCGCGGTTCAACATTCCTTCAGCATGCCCAAGGCGCGTGACAGGGGGACGGTGCACGAACCTGCCGGCCTCTTCTTTCATCCGTTCGAGGACGGCAACGCCCACGCGGCGATGCTGGCGCCGGCCTTTGTCCTGGCCCGCGAAGGAGCGGTGATCGACCGGGTGCACCCCGTTCCAGACCACTCGCTGGGCCGACGACGCCGAAGGAGCGGCCAATCTGGCTGCGCTGCTCGGCATCGCAAGCCCTCGCGTCTGCGGTGGTGCTGGCGGCACCGGACGGGCCGCCGCTACCAGGAGGTTGCTGTCAGCGTCGATGATGACCCGCACGTTCACGGAGAGCTGCTAGTTGCGTGAGGGCGCGTCGGCCTTCCGGCCACGGACCAGGATGAGGGTGCCGTTCACGATCCACAACCGGTCGGCCAGCGTCGGCCGGACGTGAGGCCGGCCCGCTCGCGAGCAACAGCCGTAACCGCTGGATCCCCCGGCACACCGTCGCCGACGAGCAGCCGAACAGCGGCGCGAGCTGCCGCATGGTGAGGTTCGTGCCGTAGTGGACGGCCGCCACTCGTACTCGGTCCGCCGGCCAGCGGCAAGCACCACGGGCGACCATCACCAGGCCCATTCCCGCCCGTTCCCGCACGACTTTCAGCAACCGCTCGAACTGCGGCATCCGCAGACTCGTGAAAGTCTCGACCCACAACGGCTCAGCCCTCAACACCCAGGCATATTCGAGGCGATGGCCGGACGGGCCGCCAAGCCTCCTCCGCCGGTGTGCAGCGGAGCCGACCATTGCCCCACCCCAGCTGTGGCGCGCGAGCCTGCAAGGCCAGGACAGGGAGAATCGCCTGCGACCGCAGCCGGTTGGCTATGCTGCCGGGATGGATATCCCTTCGGTGGAAGAAATCCGCGCGATGCATCTGAAGCACTCTCCCAACGACGAGGCATTCGATCTCGTATTCACACATTGCGAAATCGTTTGGAAGGTGGCCGAACGCATCATCTCTCTCTCGGATTGGGGCGTGAACGCCGATCTGGTGCGGGCGGGATGCCTGCTCCACGACATCGGGGTGTACCGCCTCTACGACGCCGAGGGGTGCATCGACGGGCGGAACTATGTGCGACACGGGCTGCTGGGGCACGAAATCCTTGAAGCCGAGGGGCTGCCTGAGGAATTGTGCCGGTTCTGCTCGTGTCACACCGGGGTCGGGCTGAGCAAAGAGGACGTGCTCGCCCAAGGGTTGCCGCTACCGCCGGCCGACTATGTTGCCGTCACGCCCGAAGAGCGTCTGGTGATGTACGCAGACAAATTTCACAGCAAGACCACCCCGCCGAAGTTCGTTACGGCGGAAACCTATGCCGCATACGTAGGCCGTTTCGGCCAGGACAAGGTGGAGGCATTCGGAGCGTTGCGCGCCCAGTTCGGCGACCCCGCCCTGGACGCGCTGGCTGCTTCGTACGGACACGCCCTGACCTGACAGGTACATATGAAGTGCCTCAGTCTGCGTGCAGCGGGTCCGTCCGCTCCTCGACAGGCCGGCCGCTCGCGAAACTGTGGGGCGCGCCGAAGGCCTGGGCGCACGCGCGGGGGTGCTCCGACGGGCAGGGGGAGTGGGTGCGGACGTCGGCCCCGCAGCCTTGGCCGAACGGCAGGCCTCCTGCCGCGGCGCTGTGGGTCCTCGGCGAGCGCCTCACCGAAGCCCGCACCTACATCTCCTGGCCATCTCCCTGCCGCGCTGTTGGCCCACCACTCACGGCATCGGAGCCCGGAACACGCCTGGGCAGGGGCAGAGAGCCTGGCGGCTCGGGAGCCGGGCCTGACGGCGGGGAGTGACGCAGCCGCTCAGGCCGGCTGGGTGAGTGTGCGGACGGTGTGGGCTGGAGACTTCGCGGAGCGAGGGCCGTGTGGAACGCGGGCTGCGGGCACGGCCTCAGCCGTCCCACCAATTCTGGAAGGCGCTGGTGCAAGCGGGCGGGAACCTGTCGGCGCTGCATCGGCACCAGAAGGCGGCCGACACCGCTCTGCTCACCACCGCTGGCCACGAAGAAGTGCCGCCGGGTGGGCACTTGGACAACAGCCAAAAGCGTCGAGGTCGCCCACACCTTACCGACTCCTCCCGGCTGAACCGCATCGAGGCCCGGTTCACCGCCCTGCGCTCCTTCACCCCGGGACGGCACCGACCACGCCGACCACAAAGAGCAGGGCAGCAGCATGATCCGCCGCTCCATCATCTGGCGGAACAGGCGCCCAGTCGATTTTCGCTTGCGCACCATCGCCAGACGGGTCACCGTCGCCTGACACCTCACGAAGGCAGAGAAGATGACCATGCAGACCCCGCACGTAGACCACGAACTGATCGAGGCCGCGGCCCACGTCGCACGCACTCGCTGCCGGGGTGACAACCACACGATGGCGGCCGCGGCCCGTGCCCAGGACGGCCGGATCGTCACCGCAGTGAACGCCTACCACTTCACCGGCGGCCCCTGCGCAGAGCTGGTTCTCCTCGGCACGGCAGCCGCCCAGGGCGCCTACGAGCTGGAGACGATCGTCGCCGTGGGCGACCGTGACCGAGGGGTCGTTCCCCCGTGCGGACGGTGCCGCCAGGTCCTTCTCGACTACTTCCCGGCCCTGCAAGTCATCGTCGGGGCAGGCGAGCGGCTCCGGACCGTCTCCATCATCGATCTGCTTCCCGAAAGCTACATCTGGGCCGACCACCAGCTCGACGCTGAGGAAACCGATCCACTCAGCACGAGCTGACACCGCCAGACAAGAACAGGGCGAACGTTGCCTGATGCGGCACCGGGACGAACGCTTGAGGGTGGTTTGGCCGGCACCCTCTGCTCCCCGCGCGCGTGGGGATGGCCTCGTGCCTTTCGACCTGTTGGGCGTCGCCAAGTACTCCTCCTCCGTGCCCGATGGGACCGCCCCTTCGGCCCGGGGGCCAGGCGGTTCTCGACTGGGTGATGCGGAAGTGCTCCTCGGCAGGGCGCGGGAGCGTGCGGGTCTGGCGGTAGGTCGATCCGACGCCGATCGGTCCTGGGGAGGCCTGCTCGGTGTGGTCGAGGGCGTAGTTCCAGCGGGGGAGGTTCTCGGGCCGCGCGAGCTAGGGTGTGGGTGACGTCGGGGTCACTTCCGAGAGGGTCTTCCAGAGCGTGGCGAGCGCGAGGAGCTGTGCCACGAAGAAAGCCACCGAGGCGAAGCGCATCTGGTAGATGTACGCGACCATGCCGGCATTGGTTGCCCAGTAGCGGCGCTCGTTCTGGAAGGTCTGCAGGTCCATCACCAGACCGGTGCACGTCATGACCGAACCGAATGCCGCGATCTCGCCGATCAAGTGGGGCACGCTCTCTCCGAGGGCCTGGGCGACGAGGAAGTCGGCTGCTTCCGGGATGGCGAACGCGAGCGTGACGAAGAGCGCCTTCGTAGGCCCGTGACGGCCCGGCAGATCACGCCACAGCGCCCCGAGGAAGAATCCCGCGACGATCCACGCGATCTGCCAGAAGAGGACGGTGACCGTGATCCAGAGGAATCCCGCCGAATCCTCCGCGTTCACCGTCCAGGAGTCACCCTTCACCGCATAGGTCCAGTACAGCAGGCCGGTCGCGGGCAACCCGACGAGAGAAGCGATGACGGCCCCACGGCGGGCATTGCCCCACCACGTGCTCATCGGGCCACAGGCGAACGGCAGATCGACGGGCCTGACTCCGGCCGGCAACGACTGGTCCAATCTGTCGATCTCGGCCTCGAGCGACTCCCGCTCGGCACGCTCCGCCGCGTTCGCCGTGCCGAGGTGACTCAGGCGCGCCTGGAGCTCCCGGAACCGGCGCGCCAGACGCAGCACGTCGGCCCGCTCGGTCTGCGAGATCGTCATGCCGAGCGGCGCCTTGTCGGTGAACGGTCGCTCCAGTACGGAGACGGAAGAGCCCAGGGCCAGTACCCCCCACGCCGTGCACATGCACAGCAGCAGGGTGAAGGCGTAGGCGGAGAGGCCGTAGTGGTTCCCTCCTGGCGCGAGGGTGATGGCGAAGAGGACCACGAGGAGGAACTGCTCCGCCGGCGCGGGCGTGAACGCCGACTTCTCGTACTGTTCGACCCGGCAGACCCGCAAGACCCCCAACACTGCCAGCGGCGCCAAGATCCCCACGATCACCAGTAGAGGCAAGAGAACACTGTCCGGGAAACCCCACCACCATGCGTCGAACGTCTCGTTCCAAAGGGTCTGGAACTCTGGTCGACCGGGGTCGGCGAGCCAGCTGATCCGGTCCCAGTAGCGTTCGAAGGCGAGATAGCTCCACAGGACGGTGACCATGGCCGCCGTGATGGCGGCGGGGACCATCAAGCGCGGCGGGATCCGTGTTTCCCGGATCAGTAGGATCCGTTGCCCTGCGGCGATCATCCCCAGCCAGCACACTGACATCAGCGCACAGCAGGCGAGGGCTGCCACGGTCCAGCCCGGCGTGGACAGCTCATGGTCGGCTGTGGGAAGCAAGGTGAAATCGAATACCTCCGACACCACGTACCAGCCGAGGATCACCGCGAGGAGTACGCTCACGCTCACCCGCAGGGGCTTGGACCAGCTGCCGAGGAGACACAGCGCAAGCCCGAGGAATGCCAGGCTGAACACCGACAGCGTCGACGAGTAATCGAACTCCCAGGCCATCAGTCGGGCGAGAAGCCGGTACAGGTTGTCGCCGAGGTACACGAGCAGGCCGAGGAAGATCAGGAGGATCGACCACCACCGAAGGAAGCGCAGTGCTCTCGTCTCCTCCGGCATCGTCTTGCCGGCCAGACTGCGCTTCAGTCGCCGAGCCGCGACCAGCAGCAACGCGCCCGAGGCGACGTACCAGAACGCTCCCGAGGCGCTGAGAGCGCCCCACGTCTCCCAGGCCCCCCACGGGGCTTCCAGCGAGGTGGTGATGAAGTTCCATTGCTGTACCGCCGGTGGGCGGAACGTGACCTCGGGATCCTGGCCGGGCTGTTTGTGCCGCCAGCTCAGGTTCGTTCCGCCTTCGCCGAAGGCAGGCGGAGGCGTGGCCGTCAGGGCGCCCTGTCCGCCCAGGTTGACCTGCACGCTTTCCCAGTTCGCGCTCTTCAGGGCAGGCGAAGGCGTCAACGTGATGCGCCAGTCGTCCTTCGTCACCGCCAGCTCCCACGGGCCGACGGCGGAGAAGGCGCTCTGGACCCAGGCGCTTGCCTCGTAGTGGATCTTGACCCACTGGCCGTCGGCCTTCACGGCCACCGGCTTGAACCGCCACTCGCCATCACGGAAGTCGTCCTGCCCCAGCGCGGGTTTGCTCACCAGGCACGCCAGCGCCGAGCGGTAGACCGGAGAGTGGGCGTCCAGGAGCAGTTCGGAGGCATGAGCCCAACCGGCGGGCACGCTGACATCCATGGTGCTCGTGAGCATGCTGTAGTCGTTGCCGCGGTGCTCGAACTCCGCCAGCGCCGTCACCTTGGCCTTCTTGAGTTGGTCGGCTCGGCAACTGGGCGAGTCGCGTTCGGCGGCGTCGGCCCTACCCAGGGTGGGGAGGACGAGGCAGAGGAGTAGCAACAGCACGAGCAGAGGGCGCTGGGCGGAACAGCCGTGACGGATCACCTGCCCATGATCGTCCCCGCGCCACGCGCACGATGTCGCGCGCTGCACCGACGCGCAGACAGGTCCACCCCAGCAGCCGACACGGTGGGCCGTGCCCGTCGGCTGTCGGGGGTGGATCTTCGTGAGAGGCCGGCGCGGGCCGCCCGAGCGCACGGTGCTCCGGCACGCTGGGCGGTGGCGGCGTCGCGGGCCCGGCCGTGATCCGCCGGACGGGCTCTAGGCGAAGACCTCGCTGACGGGCGCAGGGATGGTCAGGGCGTTGTCGACCTGCATGGTCGCTCCTTCGCTGGGCACCTGGTCGGCAGGATCCGTGCGGTCGTGGAGTCAGTCGAGATCGAGGCGTTTGTTGAGGGCCTCGCCCGAGGGCAGGGTGTCGATGAAGTTGTGCAGGAACGCGAGCATCACGTCGGTGTCCAGGCCCTCGCAGGCGGCGTCCATCGAGGCGTAAAGGAACTCTTCGATGCCGGTTACTTCGGTGGCGAGGCGTTCGCCTTCGGGGGTGAGGCTGAGGTGGATGTAGCGGCGGTCGTGGGCGTCGGTGCGGCGCTCGACCAGTCCGGCGGCGACGACGCGGTCGACCAGCCGGCTGGGGTTGGTGCCGCTCTCGCACACCAGGAGCTGTCCTAGCCCGCTCAGGCTCAAGGTGCCGTGCTGCTGGAGCAGGCGCAGGACCTCGGCCTGCGACGGGGTGATGCCGTGGGGTTTGAGGGCCTGGATCAGCAGCCGGTTGCCCTCGCGCTGGGCCGCCAGGATCGCGAACCGCAGGTGCTCCGCCTTACGCACCAACGCCCGCCCGGGTGGCCGGAACGGTGGTGAGGAAGTCCTCGACCGCGGCGGCGTAGGCGACCGGGTGGGAGAAGCGGAACATGTGGCCGGTGCGCGGCAGCACGACCTCCCGTGCGTCGGGGATGCCCGCGAGCATGACCTTGGAGGCGTCCTCGCCGATCAGCACGTCGTGCGACGGGGTCAGGATCAGGGTCGGGACCTGGACCTGGCCGAGCACGTCGACGTAGTCGGCGGTCATAGCGGCCCGCGCGCGGGCGCCGAAGGAGACGGCAGGGGTGTTTTCTAGGAACAGTTCGCGGCTGCGCGCCTCGCTCCAGGGCACCTGTCCTTCGCCGTCGAACGGGGAGGCGAGGCGGTGGGTGTGGGCCCGCAGCGTCAGCTGCCGGTAGAACGGGCCGCGGGCCTTGCCGATCGCCCGCATCAGGGCCTTCCACGGCTTCGAGGTGACCGGGTTGGCCGCGAATCCGCCGGACACGACCAGGGCGCGCAGCCCTTTCGGGCGGCGGGTGGCGACCGCGAGTGCGATGTTCGCGCCGAACGAGTCGCCGACCAGCACCCAGTCGTCCAGGTCCCCGACCACCTCCTGCACGTAGTCGGCGTAACGGTCCATGTCATCGACGCCCTCGGGCAGGCGCAGGGTCCGCGTGGGCACGTCGCCGTAGGGGGCGAGCTGATCGGCGCTCCACGGAGCGCCGGAGAAGCAGGGGATGAAGATCAGGGTCGGAATCTTCTCTGAAGTGTTCATATCGGACATATTACACGACATGCGTGTCGTGACACATGTTACCTGGGTCACGTTTTGGAATCTGCCTTGTGCCCGGTCGGCCTCCCGGCGCGGTGTCGCGAGTCGCAGGGGACAGGACTCCCGGGCCAGGACGTGGGGTGTCTTGCAGCAGCTTCACTCCTCTTCGACTGTGTGCGGATCGCCCAGCGGACGTGTGCTGGGGGCCGGGGTGCGACGGGTCGACGTGGGCCTGTTCCCCACCCGAGGGGGGTCGGCGTACACGTCGGTCGAAGTGCCCGGGCGGGTACACGCGAACGTGCTCGCCGCTACATGCGCCACTGGCATAGCCGGCCGGATCGGGGGCGGCGCGCGCGGGGACGTCCGTCTCGGCGGCCGGTTCGCCGGACAGCGCGAGGGCGTGTTGGCGGGCGCATTCGGCTCCCTCCGACAGGACCAGCTCCTGGTGGCGGACGACTCGTTCGCAGCCGTCTACACGACGGAGGCAGAGCATGAAGGCAGCGGTGCTCGATTGGGCGGCGGACCAGATGCGGCGCGTCACCTTCACGCGTGGTCTGGACCCTGCCGAGGTGTTCACCCGCTACGGCGCTGACCCGGCCTGCGCCCGGTTACTCGATGCGGACGCCGCATTTGACCTGCTCACGGGCCAGTTGGCCGCTGGAGCGGTCTCGCTCCTACGCTCCGGAAGGCTCGGCGACTGGACGTTCTGTGCCGAGGAGGACGGCGTCATCGGCTCCTGGCCCGACCCCTCGCGGTGCTGTCCCCCCGTACCGAGGCCTACAGCGTCCTGTCCACCGAGGGCCTGGCCGTCTTCCAGTACTGGCGCGACGGCGAGTGTCTGGAGAACTTCGAACCCGGTCTGGCGCACCGCCGACCCGGATATCCCAGCCCCTGGTGGGACAGGGTCCAGGATTCCTTGACCGAGTACGGCGACGTCACAACAGCCCCCGTGGTCGCTCTCGTCCTCGACCATCTCGGGCTCACCTTGGACGACGCTGCTCTGTCCGCCCCCCTGGCCCTCGCCGAAGACGACGCACCGACCGCACCGCTCGGCGACTCGTACACGGAGAGGGACCGGTTCCGCCGGACGCCATCGAAATCCGGTACGCCACCTCTCCGGGAGCCCGGCGAGGGGTACTCGGCGAACGCGCCTTCGCGCGCGTGGACGCAGGGATGTTGCTTGAGGGGGGAACCGACGGGGGGAGGAGTTCGACTCACCGTGCGCAGCCCCGCTTGCCTGCTCTCCGCGCCGGTGGGGATGGTCCCCGCGTCTTCACCCGTGACGCGCCGCGGACCTCCTGCTCGATCCTGTGGGGGGCTCGCCATGCTTGAGGTGGTGGCGTGGCTATTGTGGGTTCTCGCTTTTTGGTGTCATGTGCCGATGCTGCGACCTGGACGTCCCTTTGCAGTCTCACGAATGTTGGCCGGCAGCTGTGTCAGAAGCCGATGCGGTACCGATCTCGACGCGTGGCAGGCGAATGAAGGTCTCTTTGGGGCGTTCGGCTGACCCGGTACGGGACGTGCCAGGCCGACGGATCAGCGTGAGGTTCGCCCGGAACGGAGCTCGCCGACGTCGACCGTCGTCAGCGCCACGCTCAGCGGCACGCCGGTGTCGGCCGCGGCGGCCAGCCGCTCGCGTACCTCGCGCGGTGTTCGAGGCCGCCAGCCGGGCCCCTCACGGCAGCCGGAGTGGAACGTGACCCCCGCATTCAGCAGGGCGGTCAAAGTCCGCCATCCAGCGGAGTCGCTCCGCTTCGGCACAGCGAGATCCGGGCCGGCGTCGATCAACGCTCCACCGCAGCGCGGGCATCGGCTAGCCGACGTGCCGCGCTTCTTGAACGAAGAGCGGCAGGGCAAGCACACGTAATGCCGGTTCGGAGTCCCCCCTCGGAAGCACATCGCACCAGTATGGTCATGCAACTTCGCCCATCTCAACAATTCTGAGAGGCGGTTCGACTGTTGTCGTTCCGATCACAGACCCTCAGCAGCCGCGCGAGGACCTCGACCCCCGTGCGGAACTGAGCGAGTTCCTGCGTACCCGCCGTGATCGCCTCAAGCCGGCCGACGTCGGCCTCACCGACTACAGCCGACGGCGCCGCGTCCCGGGCCTGCGCCGCGAGGAACTTGCACAGCTCGCCGGAGTGAGCGCGGCGTACTACACACGATTCGAACAAGGCAACGCCCGCAATGCCTCCCGCGAAGGGCTGGACGCGATCTCCCGCTCACTCAAGCTCTCCGACGCCGAGCACACCCACCTCCTGCGACTGGCCCAGCCGAAGCGACACTCCGAAAAGCACGTGGAACCTGCACGCCAGCAGGTCAGACCCGAAGTACGAGAACTCCTGACGGCCATGGAAGGCGTACCGGCCTACGTGTGGGGCCGCCGATCCGATGTGCTGGCGTGGAACCAGACCGCCTCCGCCGTCTTCGGCGACTGGGCAGCCAGAGCTCCGCAGGACCGGAACTGGGCCAGAGTCACCTTCCTCGCCCCCGCGTCCCGCAAGCTCTTCACCGACTGGGACACCAAAGCCCACGACGTGGTGGGACAACTGAGGCTGTGGGCGGGGCTCCACCCCGATGACGCACTTCTCGCGTCACTGATCGGCGAACTGTCGGTGAAGAGCGAGGACTTCCGCAAGCTGTGGGCCGCACATGACGTCAAGAAGAAGACCCACGGCATCATGCGCCTGACCCACCCGCTCGTGGGAGATCTCACCCTGCGGTACGAGACGCTCGCACTTCCCGGCGACCAGGACCAGTCCCTGAGCACCTACCACGGCCGAACCCGGATCACCGTCCGAGCAGGCGCTGTGTCTGCTCGCCAGCTGGGGAGCAGACGCAGCCCAGGAACGGTCCGCCGACAGGTGAACGCTCCAAAGATGGCGTGAGTGGCTGTTGCAGTTCCGAACTTGAGGAGTGCTGGTCGAACGGGAGTCACTTGAATTCCCGACCCGACCGGTCCTCACCCGCCGTCGTGACCTCCGCGTCCATCACATCGAGCGGCAGCACGACCGCTCGAACCAGGTGGACGTCACGTCGCCGAGGTACCTGGCCGCGCGGCGAGGCCAGAGCGCCCACAGGCACGGCGCCTGGCGCACCGCCACCACCAGCGTCCTCGCAGCAGCAGTGCGCAGCTTGTCACCGGAGCGGTGGGAGGCGAGGACGTCCGCAATGGCGAACCGGCGGCGGCTGTGAAAATCGCTGTCCGATCATCGGAGCACGGTGATAGACATCCGGCGTGGAAAAGAATCTTGACTTCCCCGACCTGTTGCGACTGATCGATGAACGGTCGACCGCCTTCCGTGCCGTGGTCGCCGCCGCGCCCGGTCTCGACGCACAGGTGCCGACCTGCCCTGGGTGGACGCTGTTCGATCTGGTGAAGCACCTGGGCGGGGGAGACCGCTTCTGGGCCGCCATCGTCGGTGCGGGGTTCGCCGACGCGCCCCCGGCCGAGGCCGTCGCCGCGCGCGCCGCGCTGGAAGTGCCTCGGGAGCGTGAGGCCCTGCTGGCCTGGCTGGACGCGTCGACGCAGCTTCTGCTGGGCGCCCTGCGCGCGGCGGGACCGGAGAGCGGTTGCTGGACGTGGTGGCCCGCGTCGCAGTCACCGCAGACCGCCGGCGGCACCGCCCGGCACCGGGTCCAGGAGACCGCGGTGCACACCTACGACGCCCAGCTCGCCGGGGGCGCCCCGCAGCCGCTGCCGGTCGAGCTGGCACTCGACGGTGTGGAGGAGTTCCTGTTCACCGTCTGCGCAACGCCGAGTGCCTGGCCGCACAAGCCGACGGCCTTCGACTTCCACGCCGCAGAGGGCCCCTCCTGGCGCCTCACCGTCGACGGCGACGGCGCACGCACCACCCGCATCCCCGCGCCCGCCGCCGCGACCGGCGAGGACTCGGACGCAGCCGGCGCCTCCGTCCACGGCACGGCCAGTGAGCTGGTCCTCTACCTGTACGACCGGATCCAGGCCGACTCCTTGCACGTTGACGGAGACGCAGGGCTTCTCGACCTGCTCCGCGCCTGGGAGCCGGAGGAGAAGTAGGACGTAGCGTGGGCGGTTGGCCGCGCCTCGAGCCGGTAAGACACGACTCTTCGCCAGGCTCGTCAGTCGCGGCACCGGGCTCAAACCCGCGAGGCGGCCTCGGGGCGTCACCAAGCCGACCGTCTGCCTGGAGGGCAGTGCGAATGTGCCCGTCCCAGCGATCACGAGAAGCGACGCGACTGCCGTCGTCCCGATCTCGTCGAGAGGTCAGTCGATCGGGTGACTGCGGCGGCTGCCGTGCATGAGAGCAGGGCCTCTTGGTAGCCCGAAGGGTGTCGAAGCCAATGTGCGCTCCAGGAGGCCCTGTTGTCGCACTTCCACGGCAACCGCGGGAGTGGGGTCCACTTCGGCCACTCTCGCCCGTGACTGTCTGGCTCACAGGTTCGGGAACGCCAGAGGACCACGGGGTGCGCGAGCGTCGGTATCCCACCGACATGTCGGACGCCGAGTGGGCGGTGGTCCGGCCACTGCTGCCGGTGCCGGGCCGGCTTCGGGGCCGGGGCGGGCAACCGGAGGCTCATTGCCACCGCGCGATGCTGGACGCGATCCGCTACCTGTCGACAAGGGCACGAAGTGCCGCTTGGTCTTCGATCGCAGTGCCTCCACCTTTCCCGGTACGGGGTCCAGGCCGAAGCAGGCGGCCATCTCCCGGCACGTCAACGCTCCTTGACCGAGTCGGTTACGGTCGCTGAGGGCGGCCTGCAGGATGCGCTGGTAGTCCACCGACAGCGCCGACCAGGCCAGCCCCGCGCGCCATACCGGCACCACTGTTTTCGGCTTCGCCGCCTCCGCGGGTTCGGGCCGCGCCGGTTGCACACCGGGAGCCGGCAGACCCTCGGAGGCGGCGGGGCCGACGACGGCGTCGTTGCCCGGGGCCAGTACCTCGCCAACGCGTGAGCGGGCGACGACCCATTCGTTCCACTCCTGCTCAGCCACGACCAGCTCCGCCTGGAGGCGGTCGGCCTCCTCCCGCAGATCGTCGACACGACGGCGAGCGGTGAGCTCACGCTGTTCCGGCAGTCCCACGACCGACGGCATCCTCGACCTCCACCAAAGCAACGACACGTCACCACTGCCACGAGACCGCCGACCCTATGCCTGACCAGCGAGAACGCAGTCCTCAAGCCCGGTAAGACAAAAACCCCTCAGACTGCGGGCATGGATGAAAACACCGGGCCCACGACCGTCACGCCGGTAGAGCAGTCGAGTGAGTTACTGGGACATCCGCCCGATGCCCGACTGCTGATCGTCAACTGCGATGACTTCGGGATGTATCCAGCGATCAACGCCGCGGTGATCGAGTCGGTCGAAGAGGGCATCGCCGGCTCGTGCAGCCTGATGGTCCTGCCTCCCGCGGCGAAGCAGGCCATGGATCTACTCATCCGACGGCCGCAGGTCCCGTTCGGGATCCACCTCACTCTGGTGTCCGACTTCCCCAGCCTGCCATGGGAACCGATATCCGCCCGGGAAAGAGTTCCCTCACTGCTCGACCCCGTGGGCGCGTTGTTTCCACCGACACCCGCCGGACGGACGGCCCTGCTCGACCAGGCTCGGCCCGACGAGGTCGAACTCGAGTTCCGCGCCCAGATCAATGTCGTCGCCGATGCCGGGCTCATGCCGACCCACCTGGACTTCCACTGCCTGGCCGACGGCGGTCGCGACGACATCCTCGATCTGACAGTCGCGCTGGCCGCTGAGTACGGCCTCGCGGTCCGGGTCTGGCTCGAACCCGCGCGCCGGGCGATGCGTCAACGCGGGCTGCCGGTCACCGACAACGACTTCCTGGACAGCTTCTCCCTCGACATCGAGGGAAAGGCGGCCCGATTCGCTCAGCTGCTGCGCGACCTGCCCGCCGGGCTCAACGAATGGGCGGTGCATCCCAGCCTGGGCGATGAGGCGTCGCGGGCTGTCGACGGCGGCTGGCTCGTGCGCCGGACGGACTACGAGTTCCTGACCTCGCCGCAGGCCCGTGAGGTCCTCCAACAGGAGGACGTACGCGTGATCGACTACCGGACGATCCAGCACGTCTGGTCCCAGAGCACCGACTTGAGATGAGTGATCCGGCCCGCTGCCCTCTGGGCGGCTGGCCGTCGAGAGGGAAGGCGTAGCCGTCAGCCCGCCTTGTCGGGTTCCTCGGCTCGTGTCCGCGCCGCCGGCACCCCTGGGACCCGTGGGGACGCCGCACACGAGCTGGGGAGGCCGTGCACGACGATCCCGCCGCACACGGCCTCGGTGCCGACTCGTCCCGGGACACCGGATCACGCGCCGGGCTGGTCCGGCATGTCAGTCAGCCGAGTGGGAACAGGCCAGTGGCGGTGGGGCGCTGACGGTCGGGGACTGCGGAGGCTGCGGCCATGGAACGGGTGAAGACGGCCAGGCCGATTGCGGCGAAGAGAGCCGCACCTGGACGTCGACTTCACCCCGATCCGCGGCGACGGCCCGCCGGCCGACGGATTCGGCCAGGCCGCGTGAGCCGGCCAAGGGCCGGATGCCTGAGCCGGCCGGGCGCGTGCCGGCGAGCACCTCACGGAGCCCTGGCACCGCGTCCGAGTCGTGATCCCGGGGACCGGGTCGAGGTCACAGCAACCGGTCGACCAGCCCGTCGATGTAGTCCGGGGTGAGCGGGCCCATGCCGAACAGGACGCGGATGTACATCGGGGCCAGGACGTGGTCCAGCACGCCGAGCGCGTCGGGTGCGTGCTCGCCGCGTTCGCGGGCGCGATCGAGCATGGACTGCAGTTGCCGCATGCGTTCGTCGCGGAGGTCGTCACCAGCCCGCAGGCCCTGCGAGCCGCTGCCCGACAGGGCGACGGCCAGACGCACCACCGCCAGACCGTCGGGTCCGGTGATCTCGCGGGCCACGTTGGCCGCGTACGTGCGCAGGTCACCGGCCAGGCTCCCGGTGTCGGGCATCGGCGACTGCGCGTTGAGGCGGGCGAGCGCCACCTCGGTGAGCAGGGTTTCCAGGCTGCCCCACCGGCGGTAGATGCTGCTGTCGGCCACGCCCGCGCGGGCTGCGACCTCGCGGACGGTGAAGTTGCCGTAGCCGCGCTCGCTGATCAGGTCGGTGACGGCCTGGTGCACCTCCGCGCCGACGCGGGCGCTGCGCCCGCCGGGCCGCCGGGCTGGCTGTCGCTCGTTCATGCCCCCACATTAACGCAGTCATGACTTGCGTTTATGGAGCGACCCTCTCTAGAGTCACCTAACGCAGTCGCTGACTGCGTTAGAGCGCTCGGGCGTATCGCCACCCGCGTCGACCGTGGCCGGGCGCAACCAACGATTGAGAGGAATCCCCATCGCTGCATCGCATGCGGCCGTAGGCGGTCGATCGAACCGGGCCGTGCTGCTCACGGTGACCTGCCTTGGCCAGTTCATGGTCCTGCTCGACAACACGATTGTTGGAGCGGCGCTGCCCGATATGCAGCACCGGCTGCACACTCAGCTGACCGGTCTGCAATGGATCGTCGACGCGTACGTACTGCTGGTCGCCATGCTGCTGCTGTCCGGCGGCATCTTCGCCGACCGGTTCGGCCGCAAACGGGTGTACCTGACCGGTGTGGTGGTGTTCACCGCCGCGTCGGTCCTGTGCAGCCTCGCGCCCTCGGTCGGCTGGCTGGTCGCCGGCCGGGTGCTGCAGGGCATCGGGGCCGCGGCGCTGAGTCCCGCCTCGCTGGCCCTGCTCGCCACCGCCTATCCCGTGCCGCAGGAACGAATCAAGGCGATCGGGCTGTGGGCCGGACTCAGCGGAATCGGCCTGGCCGCCGGCCCCGTGGCCGGCGGCGTGCTGACAGACGCCTTCGGCTGGCCCGCCATCTTCCTGGTCAATCTGCCCATCGGCGTGATCCTGCTGCTGGTCGGCCTGCGTCACCTTGGCGAGTCCCGCAATCCGAACGCCCCCGCGATCGACATCCCGGGGACGGTGCTGTCCGTTCTGGCGGTGGGGGCACTGACGTACGGGCTGATCGAGGGCGGTGCCCGCGGCTGGATCTCACCCGTCATCCTGGGCAGCTTCACCGCCGCGGCGATGCTCCTCGCCGCCTTCGTCGCCGTCGAGGCGCGTCGTCCCGCCCCGATGCTGCCGCTGCGGCTGTTCCGGCAGCGGCTGTTCACCGTGTCCAACGCCGCCATGACCGTGGTGGGGTTCGCACTCATGGGCTCGTCGTTCTTCTTCTCCCAGTTCTTCGTGTACGTCCAGGGCAGCTCGATCCTGCGCGCCGGCCTGCAGACCCTCCCCGCCTCCCTCGCCATGGTGATCGTCAGCCCGTACGCGGGCCGGCTCGCCGCCCGGTTCGGCTTCCGAATCGTGGTCACCACCGGCCTGGCCCTGGCCGGCCTGGGCCTCCTTGCGCTCGGCATGGTGCACGCCGACACCGGCTACGGGAACGTGTGGTGGCGGCTGGGAGTCGTCGGCATCGGCTTTGCGCTGACCATGTCCCCACTGACGGGCGCCGCCATCCAAGCGGTCAGCCCGCAGGAGGGCGGCCTCGCCTCGGGCATCAGCAGCACCACCCGGCAGATCGGCGCCGTGCTCGGCGTGGCGGTACTCGGAGCCATCGTCCGCACCCGGCAATCCGACGGCGCCTCCTTCGAGACCGGCCTCAACAGCGCCTTCGTCGCCGCTGGCGCCATCACCGTGGCCACCGCCGTGTTCACCGGCCTGTGGCTGGCGAGGTCCAAGCCCACGGAAGGCCCGGCGCTGCCGCACCCTTCCACCGACCCAGATGCGCTCACCGCCACGAACGAGGTGCCCGCGAACAGCCGTTGACGGCGACACCGACCAGGGTCGGGAGGCGCGCCCCGCGGGATGACTCCCCGGCAGGACGCCTCCCGGCCAACAGGATCAGGCTCTGCACGGGCGCGCTCACGGTCTCCCGCAGGAGTACGAAGCCGATGGCTGCGGCCGACGCTGGCCAAGGCGCCGTGCCGGTCAGCGGCGGCAGGATCAGACCGGTCGCGCCGAGTACGTCGACCGCCCCCAAGCGCCCCGAGGGCGGGCAGGGGCATGCGGCCGAGAGGTCGAAAGGAGCGCGGCCGGGCCGTTCCGCAG
Organism: Streptomyces sp. NPDC037410; assembly: GCF_055602235.1. NCBI lineage: Bacteria > Bacillati > Actinomycetota > Actinomycetes > Kitasatosporales > Streptomycetaceae > Streptomyces > Streptomyces sp. NPDC037410. The sequence goes on from NZ_JBVJWR010000035.1 coordinate 22,134, forward strand.
AGTCCTCCTCAGGCGAGGTCGGTGGCGGGCTGGGTCGCGTAGCGGCTCATCGCGTCGATGTTGGCCTGTGGCGTAAGAGGCCGGCCGCCGGCGAGTGCCTCCTGGAGGTCTCGGAAGTACTGCACATACAGGTCGGGGGTGAAGGTGCTGAGCATGACGGCGGGTTGGTCGGCGGGGTTGGCGAAGGTGTGCGGAGTGCCGGGTGGGACCATGACGAGCGTGCCTGCGGCGTCGTAGTCCTCGTCCCCGACGGTGAAGCGCACGGTGCCGGAGAGGACGTAGAAGCCCTCGTCGTGTTGGCCATGGCGGTGCTGTGGCGGCCCCTGCGTGCGCGGGGCGAGGACGGACTCGGCGATCGCGAGGCGGTGCCCGGTGCGGCTGCCGTCCTCCAGAACGCGCATGCGCGTGGTGCCCAGAACGATCGTCTCGCCGTCTTCGGGACCCACCACCGATAGAGCGGGGTCGGTCTGCGGATCGATGCTCTTCGCTTCTTCGGTCATGTTCACGAGTGCACCGCCGGGACCCCGCCGGTGTCCAAGACTCATTCAGCCGGGCCGATGCCTCATGGGTATCGTTGCAGCGTGGAGCTACGGACCTTGCGCTACTTCGTGGCGGTCGCCGAAGAACTCCACTTCGGCCGGGCCGCCACCCGCCTGCACATGAGTCAGCCGCCGCTGAGCCGGGCGATCAAGCAGCTGGAAGCCGAGCTCGGGACTCTCCTCTTCACCCGCTCGACCACCGGCGTCAAGCTGACTCCGGTGGGCACGGTGCTGCTCGACGAGGCGCGAGCCCTACTCGACCACGCAGACCGCGTCGGGGTGCGCGTGAGCGCAGCGGCCGGCGTCGCGACCATCACCGTCGGCATCCTGGGCGACGGCATCGATCCCGGAGTGTCCCGGCTGGCTGCCGCCTACCGCCGAAGGCATCCCGGCATCGACATCCGCATCCGCGACACCGATCTGACCGACCCGACCTGCGGGCTGCGCGCCGGTCTGGTCGACGTCGCTCTGACCCGGGCGCCGTTCGACGAGACAGCCCTGACGGTGCGTGCGCTGCGGACCGACCCGGTCGGCGTGGTCCTGCGCCCCGATGATCCGCTGGCCCGCCGTGATGGGCTGCGGCTGGCCGAGCTGCGCGACCGCCGCTGGTTCCAGTTCCCGCAAGGCACCGACCCCGTCTGGCAGTCGTACTGGAACGGCGGCAGACCGCGCGAAGGCCCGGTGGTCCGTGCCGTCCACGAATGCCTGCAAGCCGTACTGTGGAACGGCACCGTCGGCCTGGCCCCGCTCGGCCACGACCTGCCCCCGGAGCTCACCGTGGTACCGCTGGCCGACACCGACATGGCGCCGAGTCGGGTGGTCGTGGCGTGGAACGACGCTGACACCAATCCGTTGATCCGGTCCTTCGTCGAGATCGCGACAGCCGCGTATCGCCACTGAGCACCGGCCCCCGGCGCTGCCGTCTCACGTGAACAGCCCGAACGCCGCAGGGCTCTGACACAACTCCTGTACCGGCCGAGAAGGAGGGATGGCGCGTTCGACGCCACAGTCACGCTCACCGTGATCAACACATGAAGGCCGAAGGAGGCGCGCGTTACCTCGGACCACGCCTCCCGGACCGCAGACGACCCGCTGACCGCCCAATCCGTCCTCGAATGCGCCCTTTTCGTGATCGGCCACCGCGAGACTGCTTCATCCGCTCCTTCCACTTCGAGCAGCTGTGGACCCCGGCACAGACTCAGGTCACCACGGCGGACTGCGTGCTGTTCCTGCGGTGGTGGCCCCGTGGGAGGACCAACGGCTTCCGTCGGCAGCACGGAGTCGGTTGGGCTCATCGACTGCGGCGGCTACTGGCCGGGGACCTCCCACAGGACGGCCGACGCGATATCAAGAGCCTGGCTGCAATGGTGGGGGTCACCCGTACTGGCTTCTACCCGGAGATGAACCGTGACGGCTCCTCCCGCACCGGCCTCTACCAACACCTGGCCGAGGGGTTGAGCCGCTGCTTGCAAGCTCTGGAAGCGGCCGGCGAGGTCATCGACCCGCGATCCCCGTAGATCGATCGACTCAGAACTCACGTGGGTGAACTCAAGGAACGGGTCGCCGAATGCAACCTGCAGATAGCCGAGTTGCCCGAGTTCAAGCAGCGAGCAAGCAATGTCCCATATCGCCGTACAACACCAGGAGATCGAGCGCCTGCGTGCTCAGACCGGAGCAGGGGACAAGGTCACTCGGCTACCGAGGCAGCCAGCACCAGCAACGATCGGTTCCAGCAGCTGACGTCCCACGGACACGGCAGCTGAGAAAAGAATCCGTATCTGCAGCGGTTTCTGGCGCGGCCAGAGGGACACCCGCGCTGTTCTGCCAGCGGTGAACCCCGGCCCGACCGGGCCCAACGATCACTACCGTCCAGTCTCATGACGACGATTACCACGCGCACGGTCGAGTACCCGGCCGACGGTCTGACGATGATCGGGCACCTCGCGCTCCCGGCCGGTATCGACCGCCGGCCCGCAGTGCTGCTTGGTCCAGAGGGCACGGGGCTCAGCGACGTCGAGCGCCGCCGGGCCGACGCCCTCGCTGAACTGGGGTACGTGGCGTTTGCCTTCGACATCCACGGCGGGCGCTATTTGGGCGACCCCGAGGAGATGCTGGCCCGTTGCCTGCCGCTGCTCGACGACCCCGACCGGATGCGGGGCATCGGCCACGCGGCGCTCGATGTGCTGCGCGCCGAACCGCGGATCGACCCCGACCGGATCGCCGCCGTCGGCTACGGCACCGGTGGCGCGATCGCGCTGGAACTCGGGCGCGACGGCGTCAACCTGCGCGCGATCGGGACCGTCAACGCACTGACCACCGGCCGACCGGGCGAGGCGGCGCGGATCCGCTGCCCGGTGTGGGCCGGGGTCGGGTCGGAAGACCCGATCATGCCGCCCGCGCAACGGGAGGCATTCACGGCCGAGATGCAGGCGGCGGGCGTCGACTGGCGCCTCGTGGTCTACGGCGGCGCCTTGCACGCCTTCCACCACCCGCCGGTCGACCATCACATGGTCCCTGGCGTCGGCTACCACCCACGGCATGCGCAGCGAGCCTGGCACGACGTGGTCGACCTGCTCACCGAGTGCCTGCCCGTGACGGAGTGATCCGGTCAGTCCAAACCGCGGGTCACGCAGTCTGCTCCCCGCACACGCGGGGGTGCGCGAGGGGCGGTGCGTTGGGTGTGGTGGGTGCTGGTCACCATGGTGAGCAGTGCGAGGACCCAGTCGAGGTCGGTCGTCTTCGGCGTTGATCAGAACGTCGGACCGAGGCTCGGCCCGTCCCACCGACGGCGTTGCGCTCGGCAAGACGACTGGCGGGACGTCTAGTGTCGGCTTGTGGGACAGCCTGATCAGCGCGCCGAAGGCGCGGGACCGTTCACGACCCGCCTGACCTGGCAGGTGCCCGGCGGTGGCACGGCCGTCTGGGAATCCCGGCCTGCCCGGCGCCGAGGCCTTATCGCTGTCAGCCCGCCCGGCGCGGCCGGCGTCCGTCATTTCGGCGCTGATGACACCGCCCTCGCCCGGCTACGCAGGCTCAACACTGTGGCTGCCACCGCCTTCATCATCGGCGGAGCACTCTTCGCGGCCGGCGCCGCCGTCGCCCAATTCGGCTCCGGCGACGCCACTACCTGCGCCTCGGTCTACTTCGCCGGCGGACTGTTCTTCAACACCGGCGGCTACGTGTCCCTGCTCCAGGTCATCAACGCCCCGCGCCATGTACCCGGCGGGGAGGGCGCCCTGCTCGCCCGACGGTGGCGGTGGTGGAGCTATGAACCGATGCGGGTCGACTGGCTGAGTGCCTTCGTCCTGTTCGTCGGTACCCTGGTGTTCGCCGTCGACCTGCTCGACTCCTTCCTCCAAGGCCTGAGCGTCAACCAGATCAACCGGCTGATCTGGGCACCCGACGTGATCGGCTGCGTGCTCTTCCTGATCTCCGGCCACCTTGCTTTCGTCGAGATCTGCCACGGTCGGCCGTGCATCCGACAGCGCAACCTCGGCTGGTGGATTGTCGCCGTGAATCAGCTGGGCTCCGTCCTCTTCGTGATCTCGGCACTCGCCGCCTACACACGCCCCGCCACCGGCAGCCTGATCAACGCCGACATCGCCAACTGGGGCACTCTCACCGGTGCCCTCTGTTTCTCCGCGGGCGGCATCCTCCAGTACTACGAACGTCCCTGACCCGACCTGAAGGGGCGAAGGGGCGGAAGCCAGCCGCGCACACCGCCGTGTGCCGTGCAGGCTGGTTCTAGGCGTGCAGGGCTGAGTGGCGGTTGTCGAAGGTCGTCCGAGGAGGGGCTGCCTGACCATGCGCGTGGCCGCTCACCACTGCACTTACCATGGCTGCTCCCCGTGCTTGTGGGGATGGCCCTGTCGAGAAGTACGCGTACGCGCGGATCATGCACTGTTCCCCGCACTCATGCGGGGTAGCTTGTGCTTGATGAGGGACCTCCACGGCAGTCCGTTCTGTTCCCCGCCCGCGCGGGGATGGTCCCCCGCCGCCGGGCGCCCTGATGTGGCTTTAATCACGAGTCGTGACGTCAGTTGTTCACGTGTTTGGGAGTCACCAGGAACCACGGAAGGGTGATGTTCACGAGTTTCGACGTCACCGGGGTACTTGCCAGGCCAGCATCAGTAGTGCTCCTGGTGAAAGGCCCTGGTCATGCGGCAGATGTCGAAGGTCGAGCTGTACGCCGCGATCCGGCGCGACCACCGAGACGGCATGAAGATGCGGGAGATCTCGCGCAAGTACAACGTGTCGTGGCGGACGATCAGGAAGGCTGTGGACTCGGTCTGGCCGGAGCCGAGGAAGAAGCTCCCGCCGCGAGCGACTGCGCTGGACCCGTACAGGGCGGCGGTCGACGGGATCCTGCGGGCGGACTTGGACGCGCCGCGCAAGCAGCGGCACACGGTCACTCGGATCTTTCACCGCTTGATCGAAGAGCAAGGCGCCGAGGTCTCCTACCAGCAGGTCCGCCGCTACGTCGCCGACCGCAAGCCGCAGATCCTCGTGGAGTCAGGCAAGGCTCCGATCGAGGCGTTCGTCCCGCAGACCCACCAGCCCGGCATGGAGGCCGAGGTCGACTTCGGCGACGTGACCGTGAAGCTCGCCGGCGAGCTGGTGACCTGCTACCTGTTCTCCTTCCGCCTGTCCTACTCGGGCAAGGCCGTCCACCGCGTCTTCGCCTCCTGCGGCCAGGAGGCGTTCTTCGAAGGTCACGTCCACGCGCTGCGGACTTTGGGTGGGGTTCCGCGGAGCAAGGTCCGCTACGACAACCTGAAGGCCGCCGTCGCCCGGGTGCTGGGGCTGAGCCGGGCCCGGGTGGAGGCCGACCGGTGGGTCGCCTTCAAGTCGCACTTCGGGATCGAGAGCTTCTACTGCCGGCCCGGCATCGAGGGCGCCCACGAGAAGGGCGGCGTCGAGGGCCAGATCGGCTACTTCCGCCGAAACCACTTCGTCCCGGTGCCGGAGGTCGAGTCGCTGGCGGAGCTGAACGAGCTGGTCGAGCAGTGGGACCGGCACGACGGGCGGCGCCGGATCGGGTCCAGGGCACGGACGATCGACGAGTACTTCGAGGATGAGCGCCCTCGGCTGCTGCCGCTGCCGGAGGACCCGTTCGAGACGGGGCGGGTGTTCACCCCGCGGGTCGACCGCTACGGCCAGATCACGGTACGCACCAACCGCTACTCGGTGCCGGTCCGCCTGATCGGCAAGCGGTCCGGGTGCTGCTGCATGCCTCTCACCTGGTGGTCTACGACAGGAACGTCGAGGTTGCCCGGCACGAGCGGCTGATCGCCAAGGGCAGCTGCCGGCTGGAGCTGGACCACTGCCTGGAAACCCTGATCCGCAAGCCGGGCGCCTTCCCCGGCGCGACCGCGCTCGACCAGGCCCGCTCCGCTGGGAAGTTCACCCCGGTCCACGACGCCTGGTGGACCGCGGCGGTCCGGGCCCACGGCGACACCGAGGGCACCCGGGCTCTGATCGAGGTGCTGCTGCTGGGCCGCCACCTCGCGCACGAGCACATCGTCGCCGGCCTGGCCACCGCACTGCGGGCCGGGGCTCTGACCGCGGACGCGGTCGCGCTGGAGGCCCGCAAGGCAGCGCAGGCCGAAGACGAATCCGCTGCCGCCGAGGTCCAGACGCCGCGGCCGACTGTCGGACCGGGAGGGGCGAGCGTGACGTTCCTGCATGAGTGGAAGCTCAACCATCTTCCGCCGGACACCAGGCCGCTGCCCTCGGTGTCCCACTACGACCAGTTGCTCCGACACCGCCGCACCAGCGGCAGCGGCCACCGTGAGGGAGAAGCGCCATGACCACCCTGCCCCGCCAGCGGAGCCTGACCGAGCAGGCCGCCGACGCCGCGATCGACTCCGCCTGCCGGCTGCTGCGGCTGCCGTCGATCCGCAACGAGTTCGCCGACATCGCCGACCGGGCGGCGAAGGATCAGATGACCTACCGGGGCTTCCTCGCCGAGCTTCTGATGACCGAGTGCGACGATCGGGCCCGACGCCGCTCGGAGCGTCGGATCAAGGCCGCCGGATTCCCCCGGGACAAGTCGCTGAGGACCTTCGACTTCGACGCCAACCCCAACATCGACCCCGCCGTGGTCAACACCCTCGCCAGCTGCGAGTGGATCAAGAAGAGCCAGCCGCTCTGCCTGATCGGCGACTCCGGCACCGGCAAGTCTCACATGCTCATCGCCCTGGGCACCGAGGCCGCGATGCAGGGCTACCGCGTCCGCTACACGCTCGCCACCAAGCTGGTGAACGAGCTGGTGGAAGCCGCCGACGAGAAGCAGCTGAACAAGACCATCGCCCGCTACGGCCGCGTCGACCTGCTCTGCATCGACGAGCTCGGATGTGCGCCACGAGGCGCTGATGGATCTCGCGGGATGAGAGGCCCGCCGCCGGTCCTCGCAGGGACTGGTTGAAGCTGGAGGCAGGCTGATCCCCGGGTTGGGGGTGAGGCCGGAAGCAGCCTCGACAACGTAGGGGCGGACCGACACCACCAGACGGTTCGTGCCCGCAAGCGAAGACGGAATGGGTGCAAGGAAACTGAACCAGTGGTTGACGTCCCGTGAGTCGTCAGCGGCCTGCCGAACCTGGTGGATGGGCCGCTTTGCAGTGCTGGAGATCGCCGTAGCCGATGGCTTCTCCTCTCCCGCCGCCTTTGTCCGATGGGTTGTGGGAGGCCCGGACCAAGACTGCGATGTGCGGTCCGTGGCGATGCTGCCGGGGTATAGCTGGGCACCGAAGCCGTCACAGAGATCCTCAGTGAACGTGGGAAGCGATCTGGCATCGCCCTTCCCGTCCGGCGGCCGGCCGGGCGACGGGCAGGCGCAATGCCCGCTGATGAAGCCAGATCGTGGCGGAGTCGCCGTAGTACTCGGAGGCCGGGAAAGCCGGTCACATGGGGAAGGGCGACAGCGTGATAGCAGCAGGACTGCTGTCGGGGAGGAACGTTGTTGAATAGCGACGCGCCGCCGACAACTTGGCCGGGCAGCATGACGGCCGAGCGGCGGGTACTCGATCATCAGATCAAACTGCACCGATGGGCAAGGAACGAACCGGGCCGCCGGTTCGATGATGTATTCAACTTGATCTGCGACCGGGCCACTTTGGTGGTGGCTTGGGAGCGGGTGTCTGGCAACCGGGGTGCCAGGACAGCAGGCGTGGATGCGGTCACCCGCTACCACGTCGAGGAACGCCAGGGAGTGATTCCGTTCCTGGAGGAGCTTCGCTCCTCTCTCAAGGATGGGTCCTTCACTGCGTTGCCGGTCAAGCAGGCGGTGATTCCCAAGAAGAACGGCAAGGTCCGTTACCTGGGCATCCCCACCTTGCGCGATCGAGTTGCGCAGATGGCGCTCAAGCTGGTTCTGGAGCCGATCTTCGAGGTCGATTTCTATCCGTCCAGTTACGGGTATCGGCCTGGTCGTCGGACTCAGGATGCCATCGCCGAGATCCACCACTTCACCTGCAAGCCGTCGACCTACGAGTGGGTCATCGAAGGTGACATCAAGGCTTGCTTCGACAACGTCGACCATCACGTCCTGATGGACCTGGTGGCCGAACGCGTCAAGGACCGCAAGGTCCTGCGGCTGGTCAGCGCGTTTCTGCGGGCCGGGGTTGTCGAGACGCACGGTGGATTCGCGGAGACCCTCACGGGTACTCCGCAAGGAGGAGTTGCCTCTCCTCTGTTGGCCAACATCTATCTCTCGGTTCTGGACCGGCATTTCTCGCGGATCTGGGACACGGAGATGACTCCCGGATGGCGCAAGCAGCAACGGCGCCGACGGGGACTGCCGAACTTCCGCATGGTGCGTTACGCGGACGACTTCGTCGTGCTGGTGCACGGAACGAGGTCAGAAGCAGAAGCCATCAAGGCAGAGATTGGCAGTCTGCTGGCCAGCAGACTGAGGATGAACCTCTCGGATGAGAAGACCCAGATCACCCACATCGATGACGGTTTCGTATTTCTCGGCTTCCACATCCAGCGGAGGTCCTGGGGCGGCGGCCGTCGCGTCGTGCTCACCATCCCGTCCAAGCAAGCCTTGGCGTCGGTGATGCACAAGATCAAGAAACTGACGGGGCGAAGTACGACATCGCTCTCGTTGGAGGAGGTGCTGCGGACGGTCAATCCGGTCCTTCGGGGCTGGGCCGCATATTTCCGCTATGGCGTATCCAAGAAGACGTTCTCCTACCTCGGCTGGTATGCGTGGTGGAGGCTGATTCACTGGATTCGCTACAAGCATCCTCACATGACCTGGAAACAGTTGCGCCGCCGCTACTACGGGGCGGACCGCATCACCGAGGGCGGTCTCGTCCTCTACAACCCGGCGAAGATGCGGGTCGAGCGCTACCGCTTCCGCGGAGCGAAGATCAGCACGCCGTACAACATCGACGAGGTGAATCCGGACGGAGCACGCTTTCGCCGGACCAGCCACGATGATGTGGCCTTCGTCGGCCAGGTCAGCGAATACCTCGCCTGATTCATCGGATCACGTGGAGAGCCGGATGCTCGGCCAACGGGCACGTCCGGTTCGGCGGGCGGGGATGGGAAGACCGACACCGGAAACGGTGCACGGCGTCCCGTCCCCGACCCAACACATGGAACTCGACCGCCACGGCGCCGAACTCCTCTTCCAGGTCCTGACCGAACGCGAGGAGAAGAACAGCGTCGCCATCGCCTCCAACGAGTCGTTCGGCGGCTGGACGAAGACCTTCACCGATCCACGGCTCTGCGCGGCCATCGTGGACCGCCTGACCTTCAACGGCACGATCATCGAGACCGGCACCGACTCCTACCGCCTCGCCTCCACACGGGCGCGAGCCGAAGAGCCAGCCAAGGTCGTCTGACGGTTCCCTGCAACCCGCCACCCTTCATGGGTGGCGGGGCGCCGACCAGCCGGTTCTCACTGGCCGAGGGCGCCGTTCTGCTCCAAGCCGTCCATGAACTGCTCGTGCACCCTCAGCTCACGCCCTCTGCCTGGGCTCGTCAGAACGATAGTCTTCGCCTCCGCGAGCGACGTGGGACCCGCCCCCAGCAGTTCACGCGTGATCACCACAGCATCAAGCACCTCGACCTGGCGCTCACTCAGCAGCCGCTGCACAGCAGCCATCCTGCGGTCCCCTGCCAACAGTGGCCGGCACTCGTCGACGAGCACTTCAAGGCGGGCCGTTCTCTCCGGGCTCAGCCCTCTGATCGCCATCGCGCTGTTCCTTCCCTCGCGGATCCGAACTCCTCCCCGATCATCCCGGACGCTCGGACATCAGACTGCCTTCATTTCTCGTGAAGATCAGCGAGCCAGCGGATCACCACCTGCCTCCCAGACTGCTCAACAAACGCTGCCGCTTGAAGTGAACGAAGCCAATGGGCAGTCGCCAGAAGCATGCCGTACGGCACGGCGACGTCCCTACGCGATACCGATGTGCTCCGCACATGCAGTCGGCGTCCTGTATCCCGGTTCCTTTGGTCGGCCGAGTACGTCGGGGGAACCGGTCTCATCCGACCGCCATCCAGCAGCTGGCCCGTTCGGTGCACCGGGTAGCCGCGGCCACCCGGTGCCGTGAGCGGCTCGCCCCGGGCCACCCGGCCCGGGGCGTCGCCGTCCGGACCGTCCCGCACGACCTCCGACGCGGCCGACACCTCGCTCACGACTATTCCCTTCGGCCTAACAACGAACCAAGCTCAATGAACGTGACATAACGCCTAAAACTATGTCAAGAAGTAAGAAAAATGAGCAAGTTGGGCGGCATGCTTAGGTCTGCGCCCGCGTACGCGAAGAGAAATTCACCCGCCCGGGCGTCGTCACCTACGGGTCGCGGCGCGACGGGGCAGGAACCGGCAAAGTCACCACGTCTGCTCTGAAGGACCCAGACCATGTAGCCGACACAGCGTGACCGTCTCGCGGCCAGATACACGCCGCCCGGAGAGAGGAACCATGCCTTGTCTTTGACGTCTCAGATCGGTTCACCCGACAGCCCATTCACCCGCTTCACCGCGTCACACCTGCCACGTCCCCGTCCGGCGATGGACACCTACCGCGCCGCAGTCCGCGCCGCGCACCGGCCTGTGTCCTCACCCGCGCCACAGCCCGGAGTACGGCCGGCATGGACCACGCTCGGCGCAGCAATCGATCACCGACTGCGCTACGCCTTCACCTGCGAAGAGACGTTCGACGGCGCAGTCCGCGAGGGCATTGCGAGCGCGACGGCCTGGTGCGCCGCCATGCAGCGTCTCGACGTCGCCGATGCGATCGCGGCAACCGGCCGTGACCTGGAGCGTGAACTGCACCTTCTGCTCAGCCAGGAGCAGCCCGACACCCGCACCCGGCCGATACTGCTCGCTGCCGCGGCCGAGGAACGACTGGCCCGCCTGTGCGTGGCGATGGTGTGGTTCGAGGAGGTCTACCGGACCGGGATCCTGTACCCAGGGTCGGCGATCGCGCATCTGGCTGCCGAGCTCACGCTGCCCGCGCTGCTCGCCCACGTCCCCGACTATGCGGTGGACGACCTCACCGTGCAGGTACGGCTCGCGCAGGATGCCCTGGGCGAGCTGCGTGCCAGCACCAAGCCCGAGGAGTGCTATTCGGGGCCTACCTTCGCCGGCTCCTGCGCGGTGGGCGGCGCGGACGCGGACCTGATCGCCGGCCGGCTGCTCCTGGACTTCAAAGCTCTGAAAGATCCAGTTCGACTCCCGCCAGCAGCGGCGTACCAACTGGCCGGGTATGCGTTGCTGGACTTTGAGGACCTTTACGGCCTGGAGAGGGTCGGCTTCTACCTCACCCGCAGCGGACAACTGATCACCTGGGAACTGGCGGAGTTCGCAGCCCTGCTGGGTGCCCAGGCCCCGGTGCCCGAACTACGGGCCGAGCTGTCCAACCACCTCGCCAGCGAAGATCCGAATCCGGAGTCTTGACGTACTCCCCGTCCTTTAGGGCAGGGAGTACGTCAATGCCCCCGACTCCTTGGCGACCTTGCGAATACTGAATCCTTCTCTGTGCCGCCGCCTGATCCGACCGGCGACTTTGATCGTGACCATGCGTCCCTCCCTCGTTTCTATCACCAGGCCAACGACGACAGGTGACGTGAGGTTGCACGGGCGGAGGAAGGCAGTCTTAGGAGCTTGGCGTAGGAGTGGAACCGGCTTTCCGCCACGGAGAGCCGCAGGAGGCCTCCGATCACGCCACCGTCCCAGGAGGCCCAGGGGGCATGGCAGCTGAGGGCTAATCAGATCCATGCGAAGTGTTCAGGTTTAGTTCGCCCGGGAACAGAAGGCGTCACCGGAGATGGCTCGATATGAAGGCATGCCGCCTACCGTCGGTGTGAGTACCGCCTCGCAAGGGCGGGGGCGAGCCGTGTAGGCCGGTTCCGTATTTCTTCGCCCGTACGCGGGGCCGGTCGCCGCAAGTCCGAAACGGCGTCGACGGCGAGTTGATGGCCGACCTGGTCCGGCGTCGCGCACCGGGCTCGCCCGACTGCCATCCGGGCGGGCTGATACGGCCGGCCCATCGGCGGTTGCGGATGCGTCCGGCGGACAGGCCCTCGCTGGGCAAGGCCGCGTCGGGATCCCGGGCCGCCCGAGCGAGGGCTGTGCAGTCACTGCGATTCGGCGCCGTCGATCACGTAGAAGGCGAAGTAGAACAAGGAGGTGTTCAGGTCGGTCCCCTGATGGCCCAGGACCTCGTTGTAGAACTGGACTTCGGAGATCTTCCGGCTGGAGAACTTGCGGTACGCGACGGCGGCGTACGCCTCACGCAGTTCACGTGGGGTGATCGGCTCTCCGTCGGCGTCGGTGAACGTGCGCTTGGCTACGATGCCGACCTCTTTACCGAAGCGCTGCGAATAAGTCTTGTTGTCCAGAGCGGGATCGACCTCCTCGCGGATGCGGGCGATGGACTCGAGAACGAGGTCCCGCTCGGCGAGCACGGGGATGGAGTAGGCGGTGGCGGCGCGCTCCGCCTCGCGTGTCTTGGTCTGCCCGCTGAACAGCACCCGCGGGGCGCCGGCAGGGTCCGGTTCGAAGCCGCCCACGCAGCCGGCCTCGTAGGGACGGCGCCCGGTGAGGGCCACGACACCGGCGATGGCCGCGGCATTGGACCAGCGGACCTTCGCGTTGTAGCTCAGCAGCGCCACGGCCCGCTCGACGTGCTCCTGCGCGTTCAGCGGCCGCTGGTTGCGGTGCCGTTCCTCGCGCTGCTCCTGCTGGTGCTGGCGGTACTCCGTCACGCGGGGGGCCGAGTACTTGAACTTCTCGAGGACGGGGGCCCCCTCGCCCAGTTCAGCCTTGATCACGTTGCGGTAGTCGGTAATCAGGCTGCGGTTCGTGGTCGGTGCGTAGGGCGTGCCGGTCTTCGGATTGACGCGCCGGTGGATGGCCGACAGTTCGGTGAGCACGGCCATGTGCATCTTCTGCTCGGCGGAGCCGATGTCACGGATCTTGGCCACGAAGCGGTCGATCCGCTCTTTGTCTGCGGGGGTCAGCATGGCGAGGCCCTTCGAGTCGAGGTCGTCTGGGGGAGGGGTAGCCCGGGGTGGCTTTGTCGAGCAGGTGCAGGTCGGGAAGTCCGGTACGTATCTTTGGGGTTATGCCCCAAAGATACGTACCGGGCGGGTGCAGTGCAACCCCGACACACCCTGCGGCGGAGGAGGAGCCTTGAGGTACGCAACGTGGACGGGGCACTGCGCCAAGGGCACCCGGCTGCTGATGGATCTTCGAGGAGCTGCTGGCCTTGGCGGTGCCGTAGCGACTGGTCTCGGTGGTCGTGGCGTGCTGGGGCTCGGGCCAGGTGATCGGTTTGTTCAGCGCGAACTCGGGGCCGTGCTTGGGAGGCCGGCCGTTGGTCCCCCGTATCCTGGGCGGCTTCGGTAGCCGCAGTACCCGGTCCGAACGGATTCGGCTGGACGAGCCGTTCGTAGTCCCGCGCGTGGCGACGGGCGTTCATCATCCAGGCCCAGGTCCGTTCGACGACCGGACGGCGGGGCAGCACGACGAAGCCCGAGGAGTCCTTCGGACGGCTAAGAGGTCATCTCATTTGGCCCGGTTCGGTAGGCTGCCGGCCGTGGTGGGGATTGTTGAGCGGCTGGTGCCGGACGAGTTGTGGGAGCTGTTCCAGCGAGTGGTGCCGGAGGCTCCATCGCGCCCTCAGGGCGGTGGCCGGCGTCGGCATGGTGACCGAGAGGTGTTGGCCGCGATCGTGTTTGTGGCCACATCGGGCTGCACGTGGCAGCAGTTGCCGTCCGCGTCGTTCGGGCCGTCGGGAGCGACAGCCCACCGACGCTTCTCTGAGTGGACGAAGGCCAGAGTGTGGGCCAAGCTCTACCGCCTGGTCCTCGACGATCTTGGCTCGCGAGGTGAGCTGGACTGGTCCCGCTGCGCGATCGACTCGGTGAACATGCGGGCCATGAAAAGGGGGACCTGACAGGTCCGAATCCTGTCGATCGGGGCGAGTACGGCTCGAAGATCCACCTGGTCACCGAGCAGACCGGTCTGCCCATTTCTGTCGGGATCTCGGCAGCCAATCTGCACGACAGTCAGGCCCTGATCCCGTTGGTCAAGGGCATACCGCCGATCCGGTCCCGCCGTGGGCCTCGGCGGCGAAGGCCGAGCAAGCTCCATGCCGACAAGGGCTATGACTACTCTCACCTGCGGCGATGGTTACGCGGACGTGGTATCACCCACCGCATCGCTCGTAGGGGGCGTCGAGTCCTCGCAGCGGCTGGGCCGCCATCGCTGGGCTATCGAACGCACCATGGCCTGGCTCGCCGGCTGCCGCCGGCTCCACCGACGCTACGAACGCAAGGCCGACCACTTCCTCGCCTTCACCACCATCGCCTGCGTCCTCGTCTGCTACCGACGGCTCGCTTGTTGATGTGGGTACGCAGCAGCTGTATGGCCAGTTCATGATCGTAGGAAGTGGCCAGGTCCAGGGGAGTGTGACCGTCTGGATCAGCGAGTTCAGGGTCCGCGCCGAACGCCAGCAGGACGGCAGTGGTGTGCACCGTCAACGGCTGGCCGCTCTGCAGGGCGCCATCCCCCTCGGTGTCGATCGCGTGTGTCAGCAGCGTCATGTTGCTGAAGACCTCATCTGGGTCGGCGCCGTGGGCGAGCAGACGGGCCAGGGTTTCCACATCCTCGTGCTCGACCGCGTGATGGGTTGGTGTCCAGTAGTCGCTCATCGGGGCATTGAACAGCGATCGAGACGCCCCTACCAGCGACTTTCCATATCGCCGGCAACCAAATGAGATGACCTCTAAGGCGCCGGTCTTCAGGAGTCGGCGGCCTCCACTCCTGCCTCGGCCCTCTCCTTGAGCGGCTTGCAGACCGCCTCCCAGGCGTAGGGGGCCACGTGGTTGAGGACTGCGGGTCAGGACTGCCGGGTCAGTGACTCCAGTAGTCATGGTCCGGCAGCTCGACCCACACATCAGGAGGTCCGACCACGGCGCGTGCGTCGGTGGGACGCAGTCCCGCGAAGGCGCAGGAGTAGGCCACGGCCTTGTACTGGTAGAGGTAGGAGTCCAGTACTTCTTCGGGGGTGTCGTTCTCGTACGGTCCGCCGCCCGGGTGCAGGTCCCAGCTCTCGAGGGTCCCGTGACGGGCGATGCTGCCCTGGTTGCCGCTCTTGGGATTGGCGTACAGGCCGTAGCAGACGGTGCCGGCGGACAGCCGGGTCAGCACGCCCGGCATCTGCGGCGCGTACCCCCAGGGCTGGGTCACGACACAGCCGCCCGGCACGGACGTCACGCCGATGAACCGCAGGCTCTCGTCCATGTCGTACGCGTACGGGTCTTCGAGTAGCTCGTCGATGACCTCGTCCTCCACCAACGTCGCCTCCAGACGGTGAACCGCCTCGGCCGCGTCGATCCCGGACACGCAGGCCAGCCCCGTGCCGTCGTAGTGGAACTCGCCCAGTGCCGCGATGAG
This sequence comes from Streptomyces sp. NPDC037410, assembly GCF_055602235.1. NCBI lineage: Bacteria > Bacillati > Actinomycetota > Actinomycetes > Kitasatosporales > Streptomycetaceae > Streptomyces > Streptomyces sp. NPDC037410. The sequence continues at coordinate 37,592 of NZ_JBVJWR010000035.1, forward strand.
CCGGCCGGCCTCATTCGCCGCCGACTGCTCGGTGGCGGTCAGGCGCACGCCCGCCGGCACCGGGAAGAGATCCGGCGTTGGGCCCGCCAGGTTCAGCCGTCCCGGTGACCAGCCGCCGATCGACGGCCGCCAAGGATCGGCCCCGGCAGCGGCGAGGGCCCGCGCGTTCTCCGGCTTCCTGGAGAGCACGGCCTCCCACAGGGCCGTCACCCCGCCCTCCAGCGCGTCCACGTCCGCCACGCGACCGGCCAGCTCCGCGACGACCTCCGGAGAACCGGACCACGCCGCACGGTGCAGCGGCCGGCCCCCGCTCCACTTTTCCGGATCAGCACCCTTGTCGAGGCGCCGACGAACGTCGTCCTGGTTCGTCCAGTCCCAGCCCATGCCGCTCCAGCCGTCATCCACCGCTGCCACCGATCCCCTCCAACGCCCGACCACACCGCTTCCCCGCCTTCACACGCTCGCACACGGGTCCGACAGATGGCGCTCACCCCGTTGGTGGGGGTGTCAACTGCGGGGCAGGTCGGGGAACCGGTCGTAGTCGGGATCGCCAGGAGACGCGATGGACTCGATCCGCTGGGACGGGATCGGCGATCTGTAGAAGACGTCGGCATCGGCCGGTCCGTAGCCCAGGGCCTTGCCGGCAAAGACGTGGACGACGGAGGGGAAGACGCTGTACCCCTCCCGCACGGTGGTGGTGAGGTCGAGGAGGGCGGTGACGACCGATGGGACTCCCAGGCTGCGTAGCTTCGCGGCGAGAGCGGGGGAGCCCTCGCAGTGCTGCCAGTAGATCGCCTCGCCGCCCCAGTAGGTCAGCAGCCGGCGGATTCCGCCGACGTGGTGGACCTGGGGCGCGGCCGACAGGGTCAGGCACACCTGGTCCTCACGCCTGCCCCACCCGCGCTGTGCGGGGACCGTCTCGTTCACCGACCGCAGCACCCCGTGCTCCGCCTCGGTCAGGTATCCGAGCGCGTGGGCCTGGTCCAGGCGGTCGTTGACGAGCTGGGCGTTGAGCAGCCGCAGGCCCTGGGCGCGGATCGCGTCCTTCTCGTGGTCCAGCAGACGGGTGTGGTGGCGGGCCCGGACGAGGTGGCCTTCGAGGTGGGCAAGGACGGTGTCCTCATGCGACAGGAGGTCGAGGTCCTGGTAGTACTCCGGGGCGTGACCCGCGCGGCGGGCATCGTCAGCGAGCCGGCCGACAAGGCCGGCGAGCGGACGGGGCCAGGTGGCAGGGACATCCACGTCGACGATCGGCAGGCCGGCCGGTTCCATAGGCATGTCCGCCAGTGTGCAGCCGTCCAGAGCGCGGCGTCCTGCGCTTTTCGCCCCGCCCGCCGCACCCCGTAGACCGCAGGCCGGGGCCACGGTCTCCGGCCGGTCTCGGTGTGGGAAAACCGCTGCCCACGGGTATGGCGGCCAACTACGTTCGGGCCGTATGAGCAACCATTCTTCCCTGCGCGAGACCATCCTGTTGTGGCTCGAGCACGCCCGCACCCTGCCGCCGGTCCCTCAGGCGATCACCGACGCGGAGCTGGCGGACGGACCCGAGTGGGACGCGCTGGAGGAAGCGGTGGCCGCAGCGGCACCACGGGATGAGCACCCTGACCTCTACGCCAAGGTCGACGGGGACTGGAAACCGAACCACCGGACGCTGCTGGGGGAGTCGGGACTGGGCGAGGCGACGCGTCTGATCGCCCAGAACACAGCCGTGCCCGAGACCAAAGTCGCAGACAGCTTCGTCGCCTTCTGTACCCACCCGGCGCCGGTCCCCGAGCGATGGCTCCTCCTCAACGCCACCTTCCCCCACGGCAGCCGGGTTCCGTTGGGGCAGTACACCCTGCAGACCTTCACCCAGGACGAGCTCCTCCAGAGGGTTCCGATGCCAGTGCTGCACGGGCTCACGCCCGACGGTCTCGATCTCGGGCTGATCGCCGGCGCACCGTTCCTCCACCTGCCCGACCCCGGCCGCATGGTCACCCGCCGCACAACCTGGTTCGACGCCACCGGCCCGAGAGCGGAAGCCCCGCACTGGCAGGGCCTCCTCCCGCTGATGCTGTGGGACACCGAACTCCTGCGCATGGACTCGGTCTTCACCGTCCAGCGCGGCCGCCGCTTCGCCCTGAACCCCTTCACCGTCCCCACCAGGATGCACACCTACGAAGACCACCACGGCAGGGAGACGGAGGCCGAGGTCCACGCCACCGGCGACTTCCACGTTCAGGCCGCCGACCTTCCGGCCCTGACCACCTTCTGCAGCGCGATCTCGGCGAAGATCGACACGATCATGGCCGGCGAGAATCACGACGATGATCTCCCCAAGGAGCGTGCCCGGCGCCTCAACCGCGCCGCCCGACACCTCCTGGCTGCTTACCAGCGCACCTACCACGACTACGGCGTCTGGCAAGTGGACGCTGACGAACTGCTTCTCGACTACGTCATCGCCCTGGAAGCCCTGCTCCGCAGCCCCAACGACCCCCGCGGCGGGATCGTGCGCAGCCTGAGGACCCGCGCGTCCGCGCTGTTCCTCACCCCCGCCCACCAGGACCAGGCTCACACCGTCATCGATGACGCCTACACCGCCCGCTCCCTCTACGTCCACGGCAAGGTGATCAAGAACCAGACGGAGAGGGACAAGCAGGAGGAGCTGCGCACTCTCAGGCTCCTGACCCTGCAGATCATGCTGCGCTGGCTCGTCCTGACACCCTCCGACACCGACGACCTCGCACCCTTGCTCGATGCCGCTGCCCAGGGCACCGGCCGCGAAGAACACATCGACCGCCCCCTGCGTGCCTTCTTCACCACCACCCCGCCACGCAGCCGCCCCGCCGACATCACCCCCGGCTGAGCCCTGCGGACCGCACCGAGCGGCCGACAGCACCACACAGCGCAAGGACAGGACTCCACGGGGCCGCGCTTACGACGCCGCGCCCGCGCCGGGCGCACCAACGCGGCACGGCCCAAGCGGACGACTCTCATCCCGCGGTCAACCACACGCGTCACCACCGATGTGACGGCTGTCCCCCGTCGGCATGGCACAGGGCCGGTGACGGGCCCCCTAAAAATGAACCCCGCTGCGGCGCGCCCGCGGCATCACTACGGTGAGTCCGGGGAGTGGGTCGACTGGTCGTTGGTGCCGCCTCCCGAAGTGCCCCCGTACCTGGCACCTGACGGCCCGGTGCGGGGGCACAAAGCGCTCACCGAACCGGCGGAGCCGAAGCGCCGGGGCGTACGGGGACGAACTTGCCCCACCAGCCCTGCACATTCCGCTCAGGACCGCCGGCTTCTTGCCCCAGTCCCGGCCGTTGCATCCGGCTGCTCCAGTCCGTTTGGGCGGCTACGGAACGGGCTCGTAGTTGACGAGGGTGGTGGGGCAGTCCTCGGCGAGTGCGAGCAGGGCCTGGCGCTCGGCTTCGTCGGCGGCCAGGTCCCAGCGCAGCTTCGTGCCGGTCCAGGTCGCGGCGTAGGTGCAGTGGTAGGAGGTGTCCGAGGGCAGCCACTCGGCGGGGTCCTTGTCGGCCTTGGACCGGTTGGAGGCCGCGGTGACGGCGATGAGGGTGTCGGGGCTGTCCTGGTCGTTCGCGTACGCCTCGCGCCGCGCCGGGCTCCAGGGAGTCTGCTCGGAGTCGTAGACCTCGGCGAGCGGCACGAAGTGGTCGACGTCGAGGCGGGCCGCGTCAGTGACCACGACGTTGTCGTACCTGCTGAGCCAGGACCCGCCGCTCAGCAGGCAGCCGGCCGTGACCTGGGGCGCCTCGACAGCTTCGGCGAGGATGACCTCCTTGCGGGTGTTGCAGCCGTCGGTCGCGTTCAGGCCCTTGTTCCAGTGCTTGTAGAGGGTCCGGCTGTAGCCCTCGCGGTGCTCGGCGGCGACGGGAATCTGCCCGACGGCCTCGAACAGGGGAAGCAGCACACGTGCCCGCGCCGGCGAGCCGGCCGTGTTCGGGAGCGCAGCGCGCGGGGTGAAAGATGCCGGCGGCGCAGCCGGGGTGGCGGCCGTTGCCGACAGCGGCATCAGGACAGGAATGGCGGCAAGGACGAGCGCGGGCAGAGCACGCCGCACGAGAGTGGTGATCATGCTTCGCGTTGTAGCCGCAGCTTTCTTCCCCTGGGAAGCCGCTTACGAGCCGACTCACCCGGGCGGGTGGCGGTTTTCACTGCAGAAACGTCAACCCCGCCCCTGCGGCGCCCGATTCCGCAACGGCAACAGTGGACGGCACCCACCACGGGACGGGCGCCTGCAGTCCCGCCCCGCCCCCGACCTCTCCAGGCCGCTCAGGGAGGCCGCCCCTGCCGCAGGACGATGTCAGGGTCGGTCCTGTCCCGGGTGTCAGTGCTGCCCTGCATAGTGCCGGTCATGATCAACGACTTGGACAGGACCGACTGGACGTCCCTGGGGCACGCCTACGGGGCGGCCGACGACGTGCCGGGATGGCTGCGCGGCATGGTGTCGCCCGACCCTGACGTACGCAAGGAAGCGTTCGCCCGCTTCTACAGCGCAGCGCTCCATCAAGGGAGCATCTATTCGAGCACGGTGGCCAGCCTGCCGTTCCTGTTCGCGATGGCCCACGACCCTGCGACTCCTGACCGCGGGCAAGTCGTCGCGCTGCTGCTCAACATCGGGCGCGAAGCGGTCGACGCCGAAGAGATCTACGCCGTCATCTGCGGCGAAGACGGTGAAGAGTCCACCATCTACCCGGACACCGCACGCCTGATGCGCGAGCACGCCGACGCCTTCATCGCCTACGCCCGTGACCCCGATGTGCGGGTGCGCAGGGCGTCGATCGAGGGCCTGGGGCTCTTCCTGGATGACGCCGAACAAGCAGTGGCGCTCCTGCGAGGCCGCCTCCGGGAAGAGAGCGGAACTGCTGAGCGGCTGTTGGTGGTGCGGACGATGGCCGACCTGGCGCTCCGTCTGCCCGCAGCCGCAGCGCCGGCACGGGCGTGGCTGGACACGCTGGCCGACAACGATACGACCGATCCGGACACCCGCCTGGCGGCGCTCGTCCACCGGGCCCGCTGCGCTCCCGATTCCATCGACGACCAGACGGCGCCGACCGCGATCGACCTGCTCCGCCAGGTCACCCCCGCACCCCGGCCCAAGGAGGACGAGGCACAGGAGGAACGGGATCCGTCCCGTCCGTGTGCGTGCGAGGCAGAGCCCGAGCCCGAGCCCGACCCGAACGTCCCCGGGCACATCGCGGCCGCCTTCGCCGACCTCGAACGGCACGGACGCGTCCACGCCCCCACCACCCCCTTGCTGATGGCCTTCCACACCGCCCTCGGCACGCGTGCCGAGGACCGAACGGCTCTGCTCACCGAGCAACTGTCCAGCCCGGACCCGGGCACCCGCTACGACGCCATCGACATGGCACGCAGTCTGATCACCTCTTTGCGGGGCGATCGCACCGCTCTGGTGCGGCTCATCGGCGACTGCCTGCTACCGGACGACGCCTACACCGCCGCAGCCGCAGCCGAGGCGCTCGACTCCCTCGCCACCCTCGCCGAACCCGCCCGCGAAGCCCTCGCCGCCTACGTCACCACCCACCGGCCGGATGCGTGGGCCAGTCCCCACCGTGCCGTGCGCCGAGCCCACCAGCTGGCCGTCGTAGCGCTGGCCGGCCTCGGAGACGAGCGGGCCCTGCCCAGCCTGCTGACCGCGCTGGACACCGACACCGATGCCTGGCGCGCCCTGGGCGCGGTCGGCCATCTGCCCCAGTGCGCCGCGGAACTCACACCCCGGCTGATCCGCCGCCTCGCCGACGTCGACCACTCCCGCGAGTGGCCCGATGTCAGCCCTACGACGCTCGCCGCCGCCCTCGCCAAGCTCGGTGACCCGGCAGCCGTACCCGCACTCACCGAGACCATCCAAGCAGCCGTCCGGCACAAGCAATGGCGCACCGCGGAGCCTGTCCTGAAGGCACTCGCCTCGTTCGGTCCCCGCGCCGCATCCGCCCTGGACATCGTCCGCTCCCTCACCGACGCAGACGATGTCTCCCTGCACACCGCTACGGCGGGCGCCGTCTGGGAACTCGAACGCCGCCCCGAGAACATCGTGCCGCTGGTGGAACGCCTCCTCGACGGCCACCGGAACTTCGACGCGATCGACCTCGCCGGCCGCATCGGCCCTGGCGCCGCAGCACTACTGCCGCGCCTGCGGCAGATCCTGAACGAGCGGGTCGAGCAGAACGCGCGCAACGAGCAGAACGGCTCGGCCGTACTGAACGACTCGTGGACCCTCGTCCACGCCGCATCCGCCCTGTGGGACATCGCCGGCACGAGCGAGGCCGGCACCGTCGTACCGGCGCTGCTGGCCGCCTGGAAGGACAACGACTCCACCGCACGCGACGTCCTCGCCTGCCTCAACCGCATGGGCCCGGCCGCACGCCCCGCCCTGCCCCAGATCCAGGCCGCACTTGAGCAACCCCATCGCGCCAACCACATGTGGTCAGGCGCCGTCGCTTTCGACCTCGAGGTCGAGCACACCTGCCGTGTCATCCTCACGCGCCTGACAGACCTTCCGGACCCGGCACCGGCCAGGGGGAAATAGGCCCGGCCGCACCGGTGTGCACGGCCCACAGGTCCGGACCGGCACCCGACCTGCCCATACGGTCACTTCACCGGTGCAAGGCAGCGCCACACGCGCACCACGAGGAGAGACCATGACCCAGGACATCGGCTGGGGCCACAGCATCGACTCCGGCTGGGCCACGACGGACGGCAGACGCGCCCAGCAGCGCGACGTCGGACGGGGGGCCACCGACGAGCCCGATTGGGACTGACACTCTTCCCAGCGCAGACGCAGCAGGCCCGCCCCCGCAAACGAACAGGCCTCCTGGCGCCTCTCAGCCGGCCGCCTTGCCGGCGGTGACCGCCCGGCCGCGCCCCGGCGGGCCGTGACCGCCCGGCCGCAGTCGCCGGTGTCACATCTCCGGCTCCGTCGGCTTCTCGGTCCCGGCCGCGCAGATCTCGATGACCTCCAGCTGGTGAACCGCGGAAAGCTGGTCGAAGAACTGCGCGTCGCCGTACGCGGCCTGCTTGGCCTCCAGGGCCGGACCGGCGGAGGCCGCGACGAACCCCACCCACGCCGCACTGCACCAGGGCGTCGTGCCCGCCGCGAAGACATGGGCGCGCCCGTGGTCGAAGCACCACGCGTGGACGTCTGCCGGGCTGCTGCTCATGGTCTCAACCCCTGGATGCAGGAACCGACGCCGCCGACGGGCGGCCTGCAGGGAGAGCCTGCCAGCAGGGACCGACAACTTGAGCGGGCAGAGGCGACCGACCGCCAGACATCTGTGTACCCAGGGCGGTGGCCGGAGCAGAACATGCCGGCCGCCCCCTGGAAGGATCAGGAGGCGGCCGGGCCTTCGGGGTCAGATCGCGCGCGAGAACATCTGCTCGCCGGGGAGCGGCGCCGCGCCGACGTCGCGGTACCTGGAGCTGCCGGGAAGGATCACCGGCTCGCCCGGGGCGTGGATGGTGAAGCCGTGGCGCCGGTAGAACCGGGCCAGGGTGGCATCTTCGGCGGTGAACTGCCCGTACATGAAGAACGCGCGGTGCTCACGGTGGATTGCCATGGCCCTGGTGATCAAGGCGGAGGCGATGCCCTGGCGCCGGTAGTCGTCTGCGACGGCCAGGGCCCGGAGCTTGGCGTAAGCCAGAGCGGTAGCCCCCAGGGAAACGGGGTCTGCCCCGTCCCGTTCCATGCCTCCGAGGACGGACAGGGGCGGGATGCTGGAGGAGACGCCGACGATACGCGCGGTGGGCGTGTGTTCGGCGACCAGGAAGACGAACCGTCCGGCGCCGAACTGGCTGGTGAAAGGCCCTGCTGCGTCGATGGTTTCGCACATGGCCTCGCGGTCGTCGAAGTCGCCGTGTCCTTCCATGGCGAGCGCGGCGAGCTCGGTGAACGTCTTGCCCTCCCCGGGGCGGGTCTCTCTGATCTGGATGCTGTCGGGCACTTCGTCGGGGCGGCGGCGTCGGGGCTTGCCAGGCTTGTTTCGTCCCACGAGCGTCCTCTCGGTCTGGAGTAGGCCATGCGACCCCACCGGTCAGGCACGCATCTGTGAGGGCCGGCGCGGCAACACGGCTCCCAGTAGGCCAAAAGGTCGCTCGGTGATGAGGGCCTAAGCGGTCATCACGCCGCTGAAGGCCAGAACGATGACGCGTTTCTTTCGCCTCGAGGGCTCCCGGGGCTGCCACCTCACTGTGGCGTGCCAGGGACCACTCAGGGGCGGTTCACATCGGGGCCCACAGGTCCAGGGCGTACCGCATCACCTCTCGTACGACACCGGAGGCGGCCCCCTGGACAACCCACTCGCCCAGCTTCTTCGCCACCCGGCCGATCCGGCGTCCGGCCCCCGGCTGCTCCGGTGCCTGCTTCGTGATGTCCGTCATCTCCTGCTCCCTCGGTCGTGGTCGTGCTGACGACCGCAAGGAAGCCAAGACGCAGGGGTGTTCAGCGACGGCCCTGAACACCTGAACCGACTGTCGGGCCAGGCCAGAGCAGGCGAAGATAGTGTTCAGCGAGGGTTCAGACTGAACAGGGAGACCCATGGGGGAGACGTCAGCGCGTGATCGGCTGGCCGAAGAGCTGCGGAAGCTGAAGGCTGCCTCAGGCCTGACGTACACCCAGATCGAGAGCCAGGCGACGAAGCAGGGCCTGAGGCTGACGAAGAGCAAGCTCAGCAACTGGTTCATGGGCACGAACGTCCCCGAGGCGAACGCCTCGTTCGCACTGCTGGTCCAGCTGCTCGAGGCCCGCGCGCGGAACAAGCCGGGTGTGACCGTGCGCGGCCTGCCCTGGTGGCGCGCCCTGCAGAAGGAAGCCGCGGGCGAACGCGCCGCGACCGGAGCACCGAAGCCGCCGGCCCGCACCGCACCGCCCGTCACCCAGGCCGAAGCCGCCCCGCACCCGGGGGACGTGGACAAGGCCGCAAGGCTGCTGAGCCGTCTCCCGCTCGACGGCTACTGGCTGCGCTGGCTTCAGGACGCCCAGACGATGCTCAAGGTCCCGCTGATCGTCAGCGACCCCCTGTGCGACGCCCACCGCCCCCTGGAGAACGACCGCCCCGACTACGTCGACCCCGAGCTCCACGCCGCTCACCAAGAACTCGTCGCAACCCTCGGAGCCCTGACCTACGAGTTCAACGGGATGACCGACATCTCCGACGAAGGACAAGACGTCCTGGAGATCAGCGACCCCGGCACCATTGGCGCACGCAACGCCCTCCATCGGCAGGTATGCCAGGCCCGAGACGGCTTCCTCCCCGCTTACGACCGGATGATCAACCTCCTCAACCGCAAGAATCTCCTCCCTCCCGCACCCAAGAGCCCCCTCGACATCACCGTCGACCTCCTGGCCGCGCGATGGGCCCACGAAGGCGTCCTTGCCACCCCCCTTGCCGCCGGCGCTCTGCTGCCGAGCCCGGACCCCACCGCCCCGTACTACTTCGCCGTGAACGTGGCCAGCCGCAACGACCAAGGCCCTCAGATCGCCGCCGTCGGCATCGAGGCGCTCCATTCCGACGGCATCCTGGCCGCCTCGTACCGATTCCCGGCACGAGGCCCGGCCCACCGGCCCCAGCTGCCCTTCCAGCTCACCGCCTACGGCGCCGGCCAAGCCCTCGCCAACGCACCAGAAGTCGCCGTGTCCCTCCAAGCCCTCGGCAACACGGTCGCCAGGGTGCGCCCCTTCGCCCACACCGGAAGCGGCCAGGTCTTCCACGGAGAGTGGAGGACCATGGCCGAGGTGCAGCCCTTCCTCAGCACGGCCCTGCCAACCCCCGCTTCCTGACAGCGAGGTCAGCGCAGACAGTGCCCGTACGCGCAGTGGCCAGCGGCAGGGCGAGGCAGGCGACAGCACCGACGGGACAGGCTGCGCCTTCGACACGGCGCCACAGTCCCAGGAAGCATCGAGCGACTCCGCCCGGTCGACGAAGCTGCCGCGGACGGTCAGGGCTGTGTACGGGCAGCGTCGAGGCGGCGGTGGACCATCGACAAGGTGGTCAGCAGCTCCAGCAACTCCTCATCGCCGACCGAGCGGTTGAGCCGGGGATCATGAGCCGCTGGATTGCGGTACATGCTCCCCAGCCCCTTGATCAGCGCGGCGAAACCCTTCTGCTCATCCCTCTCCGTCGCCGTGACGCCGGTATTGATGGCGACCCGCGGCGTTCCGGCGGCGCCAGGCATCAGGACGGCGTCGACCAGCCGGGCCCCGTCGAGCTGCTCGCCGGTGAGCTGCCGCAGGCGGTCGAAGACGGACTTGGCCGCTTCCAGACTGGCGTGGAAGGCGTTCTTGGCCAGGATCTCCTGGGTGCAATACGTCAGGACCTGGGGGTGTGTCCCGCGCCGGCGGAGTTCCGCGCGCAGGGAGTTGGCGTGCTGCGCGGCCTCGTCGAGGGTGCTGGCGGCCGTGCCGCGGGCCAGTTTGCCCGCGTCGTTGACGCGCAGCCCGACATGGACGAGCACCTCGTTGAGGTCGTCGCGGCGCCGGGAGAACACCTCAGGCTGTCGCGCGTAGCGCACAGGCGCCATCGCTTCGGTGATGAACCTGACCACACAGTTTGAAGCCCGGTCGCGGTCCTGCCGTACGAGCAGCGCCCGGGCGAGGCGCTCGCGCTTGTTCGGCCCGTCGGTGTCCGCGATGCCTATCCGCTCGAGCAGGAGGCCGATCTCGCGACCGGACAGGCCGTCCACCGTGTCAGCGAGGACGTCCGCGACAGCGGTAACCGTGGCAGCGGGCCAGGGATCGAACGTTTTCTTCGCGGTGGTCATCGCACACCCTTCCCGGGCCTGTCCTGAGCAGGCCAGCCGATCAGGATGACACAGCCATACGAGGCGAACAGCCCGATTCACGCAAGGCGCCGGCCTCCCAGCAACAGCGTCGCTACCGCGCCCGCACCCCGAGGTGCCCCACGCCATTGCCCAAGAACACAGGTCCGGCTCCAGACGATCTCCGCCGGCCGACCAGCGCGGGCTGACGCCAGACCCCTGCGAGACTGTCTGGGGCCGGTGGTTACGCTCTGCGGCGTGACGGGACCAACGACAGCCATCGGCCAGTGCAGGGCAGCTCTCGGGGAGGCGCCGCGCCGCTTCTCCTGGTTCGACAAGTTCAGGTATCTGCGCATACCCAGGTCCGACTGGGTAGAGCGCGAGGACCCGCTCGCGGAGATCCTGAAGGCCCAGAACGTCTTGCTGGCCGAGGGCCGCCTGGTCTGGGGCGCCCTCGTGCAGGCGAACAGCGTCCTGTTCGAACGCGGCCGGGACGACCTTCCGGCAGCCGTGATCTACAGCCCCGACACCGCGGTGTTCGACGACAGCCCCGACCTGCTCCTCGACATCGCACAGGAGCTGTACCGGCTGAAGGGGACCCGCCAGCATGATCCGGAACTCGACGCGTTCTCACGCATGCTCGCCGGCGAGATGGACCGGGAGATGCGGCTGGAAGTCCCCCGGCGGCTGACCGGCAGTGCCACCGTCTACTGCACCGACATCATCGTCGCCCGCAGGCATCTGCCGGGCCGAGTACTGAACGAGTCGGTCTTCCCCCTGCTCATCGCTCCGGAGCGCACGGCGATGACGATGATGCTGCCCAGCCGCTTCTGGCCCACGCCGGCCTGACCGCCCCAGACCAGGGCGTGGCCCGCTGAGCCGCGAAGCTGTCCGTCGAGACCTCACACACAGTCAAAGAATTGGCCGGTCCCGGCGTGCTCGGGGACACGACGGGACCGGTACCAGCGGCACCCGTCCTGTAGTGGGGTGTCCATGACGACCGTACGAACCCGAGCCGACTCCAGCAGCTTCTGATGGGCTGACAGCGCAAGAAGTAACCCCAGCAGCCGCCCGCGAAGCCCGCACCGGCCGGCAGTCGGGTCAGGCGGCGGGTGTGCGGCTGCGAGGAGGTTCGGTGGAGAGCAGCGCCCAGCCTGCGGCCTTCGTCGGAAGCGTCGGCGCCGCAGCTCACCGTGCCTGCCTGTGACGGTGGAGAGCGAGGTCAGTACAGTGCCGTCGCCTTCACTCCTGGAGCGGCTGAGGACGACGACGAGGAGCATCCCGTCCTGGTCAGCCAGTGCACGCTGACACGCTTGCCCTCGTCGTTCACCGCCGCAGCGACGAGAGACGTACGGTCTCCTCGAGGAAGCTGTCCGCGGGGTGGCCGTACTCCCAGCCACGCACGGCGTTCGTCACGTGGCGGATCGCCTTGCCAGCCGCCCAAAGGCCGGCGGTGAAGGCCCAGTTGTAGACTCGCCGGTTTCCGACAGTCATGCGCGGACGCCGGGTCTGACCCCAACCACCCCACCACGGGGTCCACATCGGGCCGCCAGCACCGTGGTCACAGGACCGAGACCGGCTCCCACACGCAGAGGAACGGGCAGATAGATCCTCATGGTTTAACGGCGCTGGCATCGACAGGTCACGGGCACGCCCGCAAGGCCTGAGCGAGGAGCCCTCTAACAGCCAACTCACCTACACACAGGGAGAGTTGACGAGAAGAGCAGACTCCCATTCCGAGCGTGTGTGAACTTTCGAAATTTTGTCATGCCCCTGACATCATACCGGAAATTCCCATTCACCCCAGAAGTGAATCCCGTCACCCCTCTATCGAATTCAATTAATACCCCTTTGCGGCATCGTGAATTCCACCAAAGAAAAGAGAAAACGAAACCCCTAGTTATGCGCACGACAGACGAAGAGAGACAGACGAAGAGAGGGGGCAGCAACGTGGTGGGACGACGGTGTGCATCTGGTCCGCATGAGCGCGGACACCCCGCACCTGGTGTGGGAGTTGCACACGCGGGCCGAGCGGGTCGGATACCTCGACGCCCTGAACGGCGATTCCCTCTGGATCAGCCACATCGGGGTCGATCCGCGCTACCGGCACCGCGGACACGCCACCCAGCTGCTGCGCGCCGTGCTCGCCCACGCCGCGCACCTGCCCGGTTGGCCTGGCGTCAACTCCCTTCCCTTCCTGGCGGGAAGCGGGCCTCTCACACGCTGACCTGCGCGCCTGGTACACGAGACACGGCTTCCACCCCGATCCCGGCCCGGAGGATCCGTACCGCATGCTCCGTGGCCCCGACGAGATCACTACCGCCGCCACCTGGCCGTCGCGGAGCAGCTGAGCCGGGGCCGATGGCCCTCGTTCGGGCCGGCGGCGAGAGCCAGCACCCCAGGGCCCGGGAGGGCCAGCCCGGCATCGTTCCTTCAGGTCCCCGATACACCCGAAGATTTTTGTCAGGTCCCTGACAATAACCCTCCGCACAATGAGGGCCGGAACCCGCACTGGCTAGGTGCCCTGGTCCCCGCAGCCGGCCAGGAGGGCCGACAACAGCGCCACCATTTCCCACTGACTCACCTTGCCAGGCCCGACAGAACCCACCCCAAAACACTTCCCACGGTGAGCTCAACGGCCTCCCAGCAACCCCCAGGAAACCTTCACGCCTGTTATCTAGGGATGAGCTGAAGGGGATTCAGGCAAGGCATTAACGAAGAAGGTGACGGCAATTCAAGTAATAGGGCGTCAAGAGTCTAACCATTCATTTTCCCCCAACAAACAACGGGGTGACGGAGGTTCGGAAGGGCCCACGAAATGAGTGAGGAGGAATTAGAAAAAGGGGCTGGATTGGGAATTGAGAAAACAGGAAAATTGAAATTCAATGAGAGTTTGGGGTGAAGAAAATGAGAGTTTGGGGCTTTACCCCAAACTCTCTTGAGAGTTTGGGG
>NZ_JBVJWR010000036.1:0-26571 GCF_055602235.1 Streptomyces sp. NPDC037410
TAACACACAACCACAAACGGGTTGGTGCGTGGTCATGAACCTGGTGGGACACCCGGGTGGTGCCCCCCCCCGTAACCCCTCAAGAACCCCCCCCCCCCCCCCCCCCCCCCCCCCCCCGCGTCGTCGCGTCGGCGTGTCGGCCTTTGCGGGGAGCGAGCCGGTCAGGAGACCTTCAGGGCTCCGGTGTCATGGGCGATGCGACCGCCTACGACGGTGGCCCCCACGGTCAGCTCTCCGATGCGGTCGGCGGGCACGCCCAGCAGGTCGTCGCTCAGGACCGTGAAGTCGGCGAGCATGCCCCCGGCGAGAGTGCCCTTGACCTGCTCCTCGTGCACCGCGTACGCCGAACCGACCGTGTACGCGTACAGCGCCTCCCGGGCCGTCACCGCCTCGTCCGGACCGATCGGCGCGCCCGAGGCCGTACGCCGGTTCACCATGTCGTGGATGCTCAGCAGCGGGTCGGAGGCGACCACGGGCGCGTCCGAGGAGCCGGGCAGCACCACGCCGGCGTCCAGGAACGACCGCATCCGGTAGGCGAGTTTCCCCCGTTCGGGGCCCAGCGCGGCCAGCAGCCCGTCACCCGTCTCCGACAGGAACCGGCCCTGCGGTACGGGGATCAGGCCGAGCTCCGCGATCCGGGCGACCTGCGCGTCGCTCGCCACGCCCGCGTGCTCGATCCGGTGCCGCACGTCGGCGCGTGGGTACGACCGGCCCGCCTCCTCGTACGCGTCCAGGGCGACGTCCAGGGCCGCGTCGCCGATCGCGTGCGTGGCGACCTGCCAGCCGCAGCGGTGAGCCTCCACGATGTACCGGCGCAGCTGCCCGCGCTCGAAGGCGAGCAGGCCGCTGTTGCCGGGGGTGTCGTGGTAATCGCAGCACATCGCGGCCGAGCGGCCGATCAGCGACCCGTCGGAGAGGATCTTCGTCGGCCCGATGCGCAGCCACTCGTCGCCGAAGCCCGTCCGCAGCCCCAGGTCGAGGCCGTACCAGCCGGCGCCGGGCTCGAAGACGCCGCAGTCGTGCAGCGCGGTGATGTACGGCATGAGTGTCATCCGTACGTCGAGCAGCGCCCGCTCCCGGGCGCGCATGAAGGCGTCCAGGTCGGCGGGCCCGTTCCCGATGAGGCCGACGACGCCGATGCCCGGCTCGGTCACGCTGGTCAGGCCGACGGCGAGGGCGGCCCGCGATCCTTCGGCGATGTTGGCGATCCACTCCGCGGCGGGCAGGGGGCGGAGCACCCGCTCGACCGGTCGCATCGCGGCCTCCTTGAGGAGGCCCGCCGCGCGTCCGTCCGCATCGCGTACGACCACACCGCCGGGCACGTCCGGGACGGCGGCGAGATCGGTGAAGCCGGCGCGGGCGAACGCCTCCGTGCTGGCCACGGCCATGTGGCCCGAGGTGTGCACCAGCCAGACCGGACGGCCCTGGGCGGCGCGGTCGAGCGCCTCGGCCGTCGGATGGGCGCCGGTCTTGTTCTGGTCGTAGCCCGCGCCCACCACCCAGGCGTCGGCGGGCAGCGTGCCCGCCCGCTCGGCGACCGCCCGGTAGAGCGCGTCGAGGTAGGGCGCGACGCCGGCGGAGACGTCCAGCCGGCGCCGCCGCTCGCCGACCATGCTGAGGTGGTGGTGCGCGTCGTTGAAGCCGGGCACCGCGTGCGCGCCGCCGAGGTCGACGACCGTGTCGGCGGTGCAGCCGCTCAGGTCCTCGTCGACGGCGACGATCCGGCCGCCCAGAACGCCGAGGGAGTGGGCCGTGGGACGGTCCGGGTCGAGGGTGGTGAATCGTCCGTTGCGGAAAACGGCGTCGAGGCGCACGGGGCAACTCCTTCGAAACGAGTGGAACCGGCGGCCGCCGCTCACGGTGGGGGTGAGGGAAGCGGCGACCGCCGGGGACTGGGTGCGGCGGTGGTCAGACCGCCGCGGGAACGCGCGGCGCCGGGGCCTCGCGCCGGTCGCCGGACCGGCCGAGCACCGCGACGCACACGGTCGTGACCAGCAGCAGGACCGTGTAGAACCCGGCCACGGGCCAGATGGAGCCCCCGCCGGACGTCAGCACGGACTGGGCGATCAGCGGGGTCGTACCGCCGATGAGGGTCGAGCAGAGCTGGTACGAGAGCGAGATGCCGGTGTAGCGGACCCGGGAGGGGAAGGCTCGGGCGAGGAAGCCTGCGAGGACGGCGTAGTACCCGGCGCCGCAGACGACGGCGAGCGCGATGCCGCAGAACACGAGAAGCGGCTGCGCGCTGCCGATCAGCAGGAACATCGGGATCGTGACGACGACGTTGGCGAGCAGCGAGACGACCATGAACCGGGTCTCGCCGACCCGCTCGGCGATCAGCGCGCCGCACGGCTGCCAAAAGAACTGCACGACGGCGCAGGCGAGCAGGACGTACAGCATCGTCTGCCGGTCCATGTGGAGCTCGTTGGTGGTCCAGGCCAGTACGAACGTGTTGGTGAAGTACGCGGAGGAGATGCCCATGACCGAGGCGCCGATGCCGAGCAGCACGGTCCGCCAGTCGGTGCGCAGCACCTCGGCGATCGGCAGCTTCACCACCTCGCCGCTGTCCTTGACGCGCTCGAAGTCCTTCGACTCCTCGACTTGCAGACGGATCACGAGGCCGACCACGACGAGCAGACCCGACAGCAGGAACGGCACGCGCCAGCCCCACGAGAGGAAGGCGGCGTCGTCGAGGGTGGTCACGCTGAGGAAGACCAGCGTCGACAGGATCGCTCCCGCCGGGGAGCCCTGCTGCACCATCATGGCGTAGAAGGAGCCCCGGCCCTTCGGAGCGCTCTCCGACGCCATGAGGACGGCGCCGCCCCACTCGCCGCCCACGGCGATGCCCTGGACGGCGCGCAGCAGCGCCAGCAGCAGCGGCGCGGCGACCCCGATCTGCGCGTACGTCGGCAGCACGCCGACCAGGAAGGTGGCCTCGCCCATCAGCACCAGGGTGGTGACCAGCGTGCCCTTGCGGCCCATCCGGTCACCGAAGTGGCCGAAAATGACGCCGCCGAGCGGACGGGCCAGGAAGCCGACCCAGAAGGTCGCGAAGGAGGCGAGCACGCCCGCGGCCGGAGACACCTCGGGGAAGAACAGCTTCCCGAAGACCAGCGCGGAGGCCGTGCCGTAGATGAAGAAGTCGTACCACTCGATGGCCGTGCCGACGAACGAGGCGAGACCGGCGCGCCGGGCCTGGTGCGAAGCACGGGTTCCACCCGCGGTGGCGGGCGGGGGAGTGACGTTCATGGAGCCTCCGGCGGACGGTGAGCCAGACGGTGAATCGGGGACAGCCATAGTCTGAATTCGGCCACTCATGCCGTCTAATACTTGATGGCTAGCGATCCCATGCCTGCGAGGCATGGGCCGGTCCGTCGAGGCCCCTGGAGGACGTCATGGAACTAAGGGTGTTGCGGTACTTCCTCGCCGTCGCCGAGGCGGAGTCGGTCACCGCCGCGGCCCGGCGGGTGCATGTCGCGCAGCCTTCTCTCTCGCGCCAACTGGGCGCCCTGGAGAAGGACTTGGGTGTCAGTCTGTTCACCCGCCGACCGGGCTCGCTGACCCTGAACGCCGCCGGCCGCCGCTTCCGCCCCATCGCCCAGGACCTGGTGCGCCGCGCCGAGCAGGCAGCCGAGACGATGGCCGCCGTCGGCCGGGACGAGCCCGTGGCACTCACGGTGGTGGCGTCTCCCACCACGGTCGCGCACCTGCTCGCCCCCTTCATGGCCGGCGCGGGGCCCGGGGGTCCCGCACTCCGCGACGCCCTCCCGGAGGAGCCCAGCAAGGTCTTCGACACCTTGTTGCGCAGCGACGCCGACCTGGGCATCTCCACCATCCCCGCCCCCGCGCCGCTGGAGTCGGCGTTCCTCGGACGCTTGCCGGTCCTCGCACAGGTGCCGGGCGGCCACCCCTGGAGCGGCCGCACCGAGATCGCCCTCGCCGAGCTGGTCACCGAACCGCTGATCCTGATGACCCGCACCAACATGACCCGGCTGGTCCTCGACGAGGCGGTCGTCCGCGCGGGCCTCTCGCTCACGGCTGTCACGGAGACCGGCTCCTCGGCCTTCGCCCAGGCACTCGCCGCCGCCGGCCGCGGCGTCTGCCTGGTCACCGACGACACCCGCTTCGGCCTCGCCGAACTGACCGTGCGCACGCCCGAGGGTCTGCTGACCGTCCCTTTGTACGCGGGATGGGACCCCGACCACTACGCCCGCTCGGCCATCCACGACCTCGTCGAGGGGCTGCGCGCCTACTGCGACCGCCACGCGCGCCGCTTCCAGGGGCCGGTCGACGAAGGGTGACGGGGCCGCCGGTGCCTGCGCACCGACGGCCCCGCGTCCCTCACCGCATCATCGGCGGCCGTCAGCAGCCCAGCTTCGCGTCCGCCCAGTCGGCGTGGTCGTAGTCGATGCCGTCCCCGCCGTCGGTGACCACCAGGTGCACGGTCCGCGCGCCCGTGATGTCGGCCTTGAGCGGCTGTGCGGGAGCGGCGTTCGTGAGGACGTCCGTCGACGCGGCCTTGCGGCCGTCGGCCCAGATCTCGAAGGCGACCGTTCCGTGGGCGCCGGACTCGTCGTCGAGGCCGACCCGGGCGCTCACGGTCGTACAGGCGCTGCCGGTGTAGAACTCGACGTCGCTGTGGGCGTGCGCTCCGAGCCCCTTGGCGAAGACCGTGCCGCCGATGGTGAGCGGGCCGCTGTCACCGGCCTGGTTCTCGCCGTTGGCGGCGTCGCGTTCCACCGGTCCCCAGCCGTTGGCGGCCGCGAGCCAGGGCAGGTCGCTCAGGTACGACGTCCCGGCGGGAGGTGCGACCACCACCTGGGTCCGGACGGGCAGTACGGACCGTGCGGTGACGCCCAGCGGCGAGCGGTAGTCCGCGGTCAGCGTGAGGGCGTACACCCCGGTGGGCGTGCCCGCCGGCGCCGTGAGCCGCCACGTGGTCGCCAGCGAGGCACCCGTCGGAACCGTACCGTCGGTGTGGGGCGTGGCCGCCTCGATCCGCCAGCCGGCCGGACCGGTGAGCGCCACGGAGAGGTCCCGCGCGGGGGTCCGGCCGAGGTCGGTGACCGTGGTGGTCAACTCCGTGGTCTTGTCGGCTTCGAGGAGCGGAGCGGCGTCGAGGGCGGTTTCGACCGCCGGCGGGTACGACGCCCACGTGTCGTCGACGGAGAGGCGCAGCATCACCGTGCCGTGGGCGGGAACGGTTGCGGAGACGGTGCCGGCGGTGTTGGTGGTGGTGTGCTGCCACAGGTCGCGCACGGTGTAGGCGTCGGCGTCCGGCAGGCCTGCCGCGCGCGCCGTGGTGCCGATGCGCTGGGCGGAGTCGGTCTCGTTGAACAGGGCGACGGCGCGGCTGCCGTCCGCGAGTTCCTTGACGACGACCCAGCCGCCCGACGAGGAGGACAGGACGACGCCCTGCTTGCCGAGGGGGTCCTGGTCGACGGCGATGACCTCGCGGTTGGCGAGGATCTCGAGGGTGGCCGGGGTGGCCTTGCGCAGGTCGGACCCTATGAGCAGCGGTGAGGCCATCATCGACCACATCGAGAAGTGGGAGCGGTACTCGGTGTCCGTCATGCCGCCGTTGCCGACCTCCAGCATGTCGGGATCGTTCCAGCGGCCGGGGCCCGCGTACCGCGAGAGCGGCAGGTTCTGCTTCATGATCGACAGCATGCTGCCCCAGCTGTCGTTGATGTCGTAGGTGGTGCGCCAGAGCTGGCCCACGTCGCCGGCCCACTCCCAGGGCTTGTTCTCGCCCCACTCGCAGATGCTGTAGACGATCGGTCGGCCGGTGGCCCTGAGGGCGTCGCGCATCGTGAGGTAGCGCCCCTTGGCGTCCACGCCTTGGTTGTTGCAGTTGTCGTACTTCAAGTAGTCGACGCCCCAGTCGGCGAACTGCCGTGCGTCGCTGTACTCGTGGCCCAGCGCGCCGGGGAAGCCGCTGCCGTCGCAGGTCCTGGTGCCGGCGCTGGTGTAGATGCCGAACTTCAGCCCCTTGGAATGGACGTAGTCGGCGACGGCCTTGATGCCGTGGGGGAATCGGGCCGGGTCGGGCACCAGCTTGCCGTCGGCGTCGCGCTCGGGCAGTGCCCAGCAGTCGTCGATGTTGACGTACCGGTATCCGGCGTCCTTGAGGCCCCTCTCGACGAATATGTCGGCGATCCCCTTGACCATGGCCTCGTTGAACTCGGCACGGCAGTGGGTGGAGTTCCAGTTGTTGAAGCCCATGGGCGGGGTGAGGGCGAGTCCGTCGCCCGTCACGGAGGCGGCGGCCCGGGTGTCGGCTGTGGCCGGTGTGGCGAGCCCCGCGGCCCCCAGCAGCGTGACGGCGACCAGCGCTGTCAGGGCCCCTCGGGCCCTGGTGGTGCGGGTGAGAAGGTGACGCATCGTTACGTTCTTCCTCCGTACTCCTCGCGTGATGATCTGTCACGCTCACGTCAGGGTGCGCGGTTACGGTAGGCCGTGTGTGACTCTGTTGGAAGTTAAGGATGGTGATTGTCCGGAAGTAGACATGTCAGTTTGATTATGTTTGATTGAGGTGCGGGGCGGCGCTCGAAGCGGCCGCTCAGTCGTCGATGGATCCCAGCGAGTCGTCGTCCAGGCTGTCGGCCAGCCACTGCTCGACGGCGCTGATGTGAGTGGTCGCGGTGGAAACGGCGAGCAGCGTGTCCCGTGCCTCCAGTGCGCGGAGGATCTCCTCGTGGTCCTTGTGGGCGTTCTCCAGGGCGTGGCTGGTCCGGCTGCCGCGCATGATGCGCACGCGCTGGGTACGGGTGGAGAGCACGGACAGCAGCATGGACAGCACCGGGTTGCCGACGGCTTCGACGATCCTGAGGTGGAAGGCGATGTCGTGGGCGACGAACTCCTCGACGGTGGCCGCGGAGCGGCACTGGTCGAGGAGGTGACGCAGTTCCGTCAGATCGTCCGGTTGCAGCAGGGCGGCGGCGAGTCCGGTGGCCTGCGGTTCGAGAAGCCTGCGGACCTGGAGCAGCTGCAGGGCGGTCTGTCCCTGGGAGACGTCGGCCGCGAACGAGAGGCTTTCGAGCAGCAGGTGGGGCTCCAGGCTGGAGACGTACGTGCCGTCGCCCTGCCGGGTGATCAGGATGCGCATGGCGGTCAGAGCCCGGACGGCCTCGCGCAGCGAGCTGCGGGACAGGCCGAGCTGTTCGGCGAGGACCTCTTCCTTCGGAAGGCGGGAACCGGGTGCGAGTTCGCCGGTGACGATCATCGCCTTGATCTTGTCGATGGCCTCGTCGGTCAGTGCCACGCGTGTGTCTCCAAGCCGGGTGTGTACGGGGTGGCGGCTCCGCCCGCTGCGGGGTCGGGCGGAGCCGTTCGTGGGGTGAGGCTATTCCTGCTTCTCGCCGGAGGCGAAGCGGGAGATGACCAGGGCGACAATGATGATGAGGCCGTTGAGGAACTGGTTCCACAGGGGCGGTACCCCCGCCAGCGTCATGACGTTGACGACGAGCTGGAGGGTCAGTACACCCGTCAGGGCACCGAAGACCGACCCCTTGCCGCCGTTGAGGCTCACGCCGCCGATGACGGTCGCCGCGAACACCTGGAAGATCCAGCCGCTGCCCTGGGTCGCGGAGATGGAGCCGTAGTGGCCGCTGTAGAGGATGCCGGCGAACGCGGCGAGCACACCGCCGACGACGAGGGCGATCCACACGGTCCGTTCGACGCGGATGCCGGCGGTGCGGGCCGCCTCGGGGTTGCCGCCGATCGCGTAGAGGGCCCGGCCGTGCCGCAGCCAGGCCAGCGCGCTGCCACCGATGGCGAACAGCGCCGCGCAGACCCAGATCGCGGCGGGTACGCCGAGCCAGGACGCCTTGCCCAGATAGGTGAACGACGGCGGCAGGTCGATGATGGACTGGCCCTCGGACAGCGCGACCTGGAGGCCGCGCAGCAGGGTGAGGGCCCCCAGCGTCACGATGAAGCCGTTGAGGCGCAGCTTGAGGATCAGGAATCCGTTGACGGCGCCGATCAGCGCGCCGACGAGCAGGCACAGGGGTACGGCCGTCCACTCGGGAAGGAGCCCGAGACCGCTGAACCGGCCTCCGCTGGTGGGCAGGACCAGCCAGACGGCGACGAGGGGAGCGACACCGATGGTCGACTCCAGGGAGAGGTCCATCCGCCCGCAGATCAGGATGAACGTCGTGGCGAGGACGAGCAGGCTCAGCTCGGTGGACTGCTGGGCGACGCCGATGAGGTTGTCGACGGTGAGGAAGGCCGGCGAGACGATGAATCCGATCAGGCCGAGCACCAGGATGGCGGGGACGAGGGACAGCTCGCGGAAGCGGCCGAGGTCGACGCGGCGACGCACGGGGTCCGCTGCGGCCGGCTCCGTCGCGCTCGTCGCGGGCTCGGTGAGATCTGTGGTGGCGGACATGACTACCTTCCGTGCTTGTCGGTGCCGGACGCAGGGGATGCGGTGCCGGGGGCGGCGACGCCCTCGATCGCGGCGACGACGTCCTCGTCCTTCCAGCCGCGCGGGAACTCGGCGACCACCCTTCCGTGGAACATGACGACGACCCGGTCGCACGCCTTGAGGTCGTCGAGCTCGTCGGAGACGATCAGCGCGGCCTTGCCGCTGTCGGCGACCTGTCGGATCCTGCCGAGCAGGAACTCCTTGGACTTGACGTCGACACCGTTCGTGGGCCGGATGGCCACCAGGACGCGGGGGTCGGTGGCGAGGGCGCGCGCGACCACGACCTTCTGCTGGTTGCCACCGGAGAGGGCGGAGACGGGGGTGGTGGCGCCGGGGGTCTTGATGTCGAGATCCCGGATCATGCGCTGGGCGAAGACCTTCGTCCGGGAGGGCAGGACCGTGCCGAACGGGCCGAGCTGATCGGTGACGGTGAGCGTCGCGTTCTCCGCCACGCTGCGATCGTTCACCAACCCCTGGAGATGGCGGTCCTCGGGTACCAGACCGACCCCGGCGGCGAGGGCGGACGGCACGCTGCCGCTGCGTACGGTCCTGCCGCCGGCCGAGATCCTGCCGCCCCTGGCGCGATGCAGACCGGCGACGGCCTCGCCCACCTGCACGTTGCCGCTGGCCGCTGAACCGGCGAGCCCCACCACCTCGCCCGAGCGGACCGAGAGCGACAGCTCCTCACAGGCACCGGGCAGCGTCAGCGCGTCGATCGTCAGCAGCTCCGCCGAGTCGGCCGTCACCGCCGGAGCCCTGCCCTCGGTCACGGGCGTGACGGAGGCGGACTCGCCGGTCATGGCCTCGACCAGCGCTTGATGGCCGAGCTCGGCCACCGGCGCGGTGAGGACGTGCGCCGCGTCGCGGTAGACCGTGACGGTGCTGCAGAGGTCGTACACCTCTTGCAGGTGGTGGGAGATGAAGAGGAAGGCGACGCCCTGCTTCTGGAGGTCGCGAAGCTTGTCGAAGAGGAGGCCGATGCCACGGGCGTCGAGCTTGGCGGTCGGTTCGTCGAGGATGATGAAGCGGGCGCCGAAGGACAGTGCCCGGGCGATCTCGACGAACTGCCGCTGCTCGACGGTGAGGTCCTTCGCCCGTGCGACGGGGTCGACTTCCACCCCGTACTCGCCGAGCAACTCCTCCGCGCGGACCCGGAGCTGCTTCCATCGGATGCGCCTCAGCGGTCCGGCGCTCTGCCGGTTGAGGAAGAGGTTCTCGGCGACCGTGAGGTCACCGATGACCGTGGAGTGCTGGTAGACGCAGGCGACGCGGGACCGCCAGGCGTCGATGTCGCCGACGGCGGGTGCCGGTGCGCCCGAGAAGCGCAGGGATCCGGTGTCGGGTCGCTGGAGTCCGGTGAGGACGGACACGAGCGTCGACTTGCCGGCGCCGTTGCGTCCGACCAGGGCGTGCGACTCGCCCGCCGCGACGCTGATGCGGGCGTCGCGCAGGGCGACGGTCGCGCCGAACCGTTTGGTGATGCCGGTGGCCTCGGCCACCGGGGCCGGATGCCCGGGGCCCGTCGCCGGGGCGGTCGCGGTGTCCGCCATGGTGGATACCGTCCTTCGTGTGCGGATGCCGGGGTGCTGGGGAACGCGGGGAGCGGTGTGGGGAGAGGGCGATGTCACCCTCTCCACCGCGGGTGTCGGCGGTCAGCCGACGTTGTTGCCCCACAGGGCCTTGTCCTCGACGTTCTCCTTGGTCACCAGCGGAGCGGGCAGCTGGTCCTCCAGGCCGTTCGGGATCTTGACGATGGTGGAGCCGTGGTCCGTCGCACCCGGCTGGAAGGTCTTGCCCTCGGTCGCTGCCTTGGCGTAGTACAGCGCGTACTTGGCGTAGAGGTCGGCGGGCTGGGAGACGGTGGCGTCGATCTGCCCCTTGCGGATCGCGTCGAACTCCTGCGGGATGCCGTCGTTGGAGATGATCGAGATGTGGCCCTTCGCGCCGGCCGGCTTCAGCAGCCCCTTCTGTTCCAGGAGTGCCAGCGTCGGCTGCAGGAAGACGCCGCCGGCCTGCATGTAGATGCCGTTCAGATCCGGGTTCTGGGCGAGCAGCGACTGGAGCTTCGCGGAGGCCACGTCGCCCTTCCAGTCGGTGGGCAGCTCGAAGACCTTGATCTTCGGGAACTTCGTCTTCATGCACGCGGCGAACGCCTCGGAGCGGTCGCGCCCGTTGATGGAGTCCAGGGCGCCCTGCAGCTCGGCGACCTTGCCCTCGCCGTTCAGCCGCTTGCCGAGGAACTCGCAGGCCTTGGTGCCGTACGCCCGGTTGTCGGCCCGGACCACCATGTAGACGTCGCCCTTGTCCGGCCGGGTGTCGACGCTGACCACCGGGATCTTCGCCGCCGACAGGGTGTCGAGGGTCGAGGCCACGGCTCCGGTGTCCTGGGGCGCCATGACGACGGCCTTGGCCCCGGTGTTCTGGAACACCTGCACGTTGGCGACCAGCTTGGTGACGTCGTTCTGCGAGTTGCTCAGGGGCAGCGTGTGGACGCCCCCGGACGCGATGTCCTTGTTGAGGTACTGCGCGTAGGAGTTCCAGAAGTCGGAGTCGGAGCGCGGCAGGTCGATGCCGATGGCGGGCTTGCCGCCGCCGGGCTTGGCGGAGTCCGCGCCCTCGCGGTTGCACGCGGTGGCGAGGGACAGCGCCGCGAGGACGGCGACGGCTGCCGTGGCGGTGGAACGGGTGCGAGCGAGCTTCATGACCGTGTTCTCTCCTGAGCCGGGGCGGGGGAGCCGCAGAGCGGGGGTGGGAGGCGGATTCGCCTGCCGGGGAGGGCGAGCCCGCCGTCCGGGCGGAGGGCGGTCCGGCGCGTGGCGTGCGGGACCGTGCCCGGGGAAAGGCACGCGAGGTCCAGCCGGTGGCCGAGGCTTCGGAGGCGAGTGGATGCGGAGGCACCTCGTATTCCTCCGATGTATCTCGGACGTCGAGGACGTTACGACGGTGTTGCCGACGTTGACAAGGGTCCGTTCGCAACGATTTACCGGACGTCAGGCCTGGAGTTCCGAGATACATCGGATGTATCCGTTGCGGGTCCCGCCTCCTTGTGTCTACAGTCGCGCTGCCGCCATACCTCCGATGACCGTGTCCGAAGCCTGAGGACGCGGGCCGTCGAAGACGCCTGCGGTCGACCTCCTCGATGAACCAGCCATGGCAAGGGAGTTGTCCTGTGAAACTGCTACGTGTCGGTGCCCCCGGGGAGGAGCGGCCCGCCGTCCGCACCGACGACGGCCGGCTGCTCGACCTCTCCTCCGTGGCCTCCGACATCGACGGCGCCTTCCTCGCCTCGGGCGGTCTCGACCGGGCTCGTACGGCGCTGGCGGAAGGATCGCTGCCCGAGCTGGACCCGGAAGGACTACGCATCGGGGCTCCCGTCGCCCGCCCCGGCAAGGTCGTCTGCGTCGGCCTGAACTACCGGGACCACGCCGCCGAGACCGGCGCGCCGCTCCCCTCGCGACCGGTCGTGTTCATGAAGGACCCCGGCACGGTCGTGGGCCCGTACGACGAGGTGCTGATCCCCCGCCGCTCGGTGAAGACGGACTGGGAGGTCGAACTCGCCGTCGTCATCGGCCGCCGGGCGCGCTACCTCGACGGGCCGGCCGTCGCACGGGCCGTGATCGCGGGGTACGCGGTCAGCCACGACGTGTCGGAGCGCGAGTTCCAACTGGAGTACTCGCCCCAGTGGGACCTGGGCAAGTCCTGCGAGACCTTCAACCCCCTCGGCCCCTGGCTCGTCACCGCAGACGAGGTCGGAGACCCCCAGAACCTCGGACTCCACCTGAGCGTCAACGGTGTGAAGCGGCAGGACGGCCACACCGGCGACATGATCTTCCCGGTCGACCACATCGTGTCGTACCTCAGCCAGTACATGGTCCTGGAGCCGGGCGACGTCATCAACACGGGCACGCCCGCCGGCGTGGCCCTCGGCCTGCCCGGCACCCCCTTCCTGACTCCCGGCGACACCGTCGAGCTGTCCGTCGACGGGCTCGGCGGCCAGCGCCAGACCTTCGGCCAAGCGTGAAAGGCACCCCCGTGACTGCAACTCCCGCCCGGATCACCGCGGTCGACACCTTCGACATCCGCTTCCCGACCTCACGGGAGCTGGACGGCTCGGACGCGATGAACCCGGACCCCGACTACTCCGCCGCCTACCTGATCCTGCGCACCGACGCCGCCGACGGGCTCGAAGGACACGGCTTCACCTTCACCATCGGACGCGGCAACGACGTCCAGGTCGCCGCCGTCGACGCGCTGCGGCACCACGTGGTGGGACGCCCCGTGGCGGAACTGTGCGCCGACCCGGGCTCGCTCAGCCGTGACCTGATCGGAGACAGCCAGCTGCGCTGGCTCGGCCCCGAGAAGGGCGTGATGCACATGGCGATCGGCGCCGTCGTCAACGCCGTGTGGGACCTCGCGGCCAAGCGCGAGGGCAAGCCGCTGTGGCAGCTGCTCGCCCACGCCGAGCCGGAGTGGCTGGTCTCCCAGGTCGACTTCCGCTACATCGCCGACGCCCTCACACCCGAGGAAGCCCTCCACCTCCTCAGCGAGGGGCGCGCAGGGATCGCCGAGCGCGAGGCGGCGCTGCTGGAACGCGGCTACCCCGGCTACACCACGTCCCCGGGCTGGCTCGGCTACTCCGACGACAAGCTCACCCGGCTCGCCCGGCAGGCGGTCGCGGACGGCTTCACCCAGATCAAGCTCAAGGTCGGCGCCGACCTCGACGACGACATCCGACGACTGCGCACCGCACGCGCCGCCGTCGGCGCCGGCATCCGCATCGCCATCGACGCCAACCAGCGGTGGAACGTGAACGAGGCGATCGACTGGACCGGCGCCCTCGCCGAATTCGACCCGTACTGGATCGAGGAGCCCACCAGCCCCGACGACATCCTCGGCCACGCGACGATCCGCAAGGCCGTGACACCGGTGAAGGTCGCCACCGGCGAGCACGTCCAGAACCGTGTCGTCTTCAAGCAGCTCCTGGAAGCCGGCGCCATCGACGTCCTCCAGATCGACGCCGCCCGGGTGGGAGGCGTGAACGAGAACCTCGCGATCCTGCTGCTCGCAGCCAAGTCCGGTGTGCCGGTCTGCCCGCACGCCGGCGGGGTGGGGCTGTGCGAGCTGGTGCAGCACCTGTCGATGTTCGACTACCTCGCACTGTCCGGCACCACGGAGAACCGCGTGATCGAATACGTCGACCACCTCCACCAGCACTTCACCGACCCCGTGGTGATACGCGACGGCCACTACGCCGCGCCGCTCGCCCCCGGCTTCTCCGCCGCCATGCGGGCGGAGTCCATCGCCGAGTACCGCTACCCGGACGGAACGTTCTGGGTCGCCGACCGCACCGGACAGGAGAGCGCGGCATGACCGAGCTGTCAGGCCTCAGGGCCGTCGTCACCGGCGGCGCTTCCGGCATCGGACTGGCCACGGCCCGCGCGCTGGCCGCGCGCGGCGCGGCGGTCGCCGTGCTCGACCTCGACCCGGCCGGCGTGCCCGAACCGGTGCTCTCCCTCAAGGCCGACGTCGGGGACGACGCCTCGGTACGCACGGCCGTGGACACCGCCGCCGCGCGACTGGGCGGGATCGACATCCTCGTCAACAACGCGGGCATCGGAGCCGCCGGGACCGTCGAGGACAACGACGACGAGCAGTGGCACCGCGTCCTGGACGTCAATGTCGTCGGCATGGTCCGCACCACCAGGGCCGCCCTGCCTCATCTGCGCCGATCCGCACACGCCGCCGTCGTCAACACCTGCTCCATCGCGGCCACCGCCGGGCTGCCGCAGCGGGCCCTGTACTCCGCGAGCAAGGGCGCCGTACTGTCCCTGACCCTCGCCATGGCCGCAGACCACGTCCGCGAGGGCATCCGGGTCAACTGCGTCAACCCCGGCACCGCCGACACGCCCTGGGTGGGCCGGCTCCTGGAAGCCGCCGAGGACCCCCGGGCCGAGCGCGCCGCCCTCGAAGGCCGCCAGCCCATGGGCCGACTGGTCACGGCCGAGGAGGTGGCGGCCGCCATCGTGTACCTCGCCGGTCCCGCCGCGGCCAGCGTCACCGGCACCGCACTCGCGGTCGACGGCGGCATGCAGGGACTGCGCCTGCGCCCGGCGGTCCGCCCGTGAGGACCACCACCGCGGGCGGCGATGCCCTCCGGGGCTCACGCCTGGCGCTGGGCTGCGCCGCCCTCGGCAACCTCTACGAGCCGGTGAGCGACGAGACGGCCCGCGCCACCGTCGACGCCGCCTGGGACGCCGGCGTCCGCACCTTCGACACCGCACCCCACTACGGTCTGGGCCTGTCGGAGCGGCGCCTGGGGGCGGCCCTGCACGGCCGCCCCCGAGACGCGTACACCCTCTCCACCAAAGTGGGCCGCCTCCTCGTGCCCGACGCCGAGGGCCGCCGCGGCGACGACCTCGCCAACGGCTTCGCCGTTCCCGCGACCCACCGCCGCGTCTGGGACTTCAGCGCCGACGGAGTGCTGCGCTCCCTGGAGGCGAGCCTGGACCGCCTCGGCCTCGACCGTGTCGACCTCGCCCTCCTGCACGACCCGGACGACCACGCCGAGCAGGCCCTGCGCGAGGCGTACCCGGCGCTTGAGCGGCTGCGCGCTGAAGGCGTCGTCGGGGCGATCGGCGTCGGGATGAACCGGTCCGCGCTGCCCGCCCGCTTCCTGCGCGACACCGACATCGACGTGGTCCTCCTCGCCGGCCGCTACACCCTGCTCGACCAGGACGGGCTCGGCGAACTGCTGCCGGAGGCGGCCGCCCGCGGCCGTGGTGTGATCATCGGAGGCGTACTCAACTCCGGCCTGCTCACCGCTCCCGGGCCGGGTGCCACGTACGACTACGCGCCCGCCCCGCAGCCGGTGCTCGACCGCGCCCTGCGGCTCCTGGAGATCACCGAACGCCACGGCGTCCCGCTGCGCGCCGCCGCCCTGCACTTCCCGTTCGGTCACCCTGCCGTCGCGAGCGTCCTCACGGGCGCACGGTCCCCCGAGGAGGTGCGCGACACCGTGGAGCAGCTGCGCCGGCCGGTCCCGGACGCGCTGTGGGACGAACTGCGCGCCGAGGGTCTCCTCGCCGCGGGTGTCCCCGTTCCCCACGCCGCACCGTCGAAGGAGGAGTCATGAGGGTCGCCCTGCACACCAGGGTCCGCGCCGACCGAGTGGAGGAGTACGAGGCGGCGCACCGCGAGGTGCCCGAGGAGCTGACCGACGCCATCCGCGCCGCAGGCGTGAGCGAGTGGATGATCTGGCGCAGCGGCACCGATCTGTTCCACGCACTCGAGGTCGACGACTACGCGTCGATGATCGCCGCGCTCGGGAGGCTGCCCGTCAACATCGCCTGGCAGGCACGGATGGCCGGACTCCTGGACGCCGCCCACGACTACTCCGCCGAGGGCGCGGACGCCTCGCTGCCGGTGGTGTGGCAGCTGTGACCGTCTTCCACCCCGAGCTCCGCGTCGTCGATGCCCACCACCACGTCTGGCAGCTGTCCGTGCGCGACCAGGACTGGATCTCCGGGCCAGAACTGGCGCCGCTGCGGCGCGATTTCACCCTCGCCGACCTGGAGCCCGAGGCCCGCGCGGCCGGAGTCGTCGCCACCGTGCTGGTGCAGACGATCACCGTGCCGGAGGAGACCCCGGAATTCCTGTCCCTGGCCGCGCGCAGCGACCTGGTCGCCGGTGTGGTCGGCTGGACCGACCTGACCGCCGCCGACGTCGCCGACACACTCGCGAGTCTGCGAGGGGGACCGGGCGGCGACCATCTGGTCGGCATCCGTCACCAGGTGCAGGGAGAACCGGACCCTCGCTGGCTCACCCGCCCCGACGTGCTGCGCGGTCTCGCCGCGGTCGCCGAGGCCGGGCTCGTCTACGACCTCGTGGTGAAGCCCCATCAGCTGGAGGCCGCGACGGAGGCCGCCGCACTCCTGCCGGGACTCACCATCGTCCTCGACCACCTGGGCAAACCGCCCATCGGATCCGGTGAACTCGCCCCCTGGGCCCGGCGGATCCGACGGCTCGCCTCCCTGCCCAACACCGTCTGCAAACTCTCCGGCATGGTCACCGAGGCCGACTGGGACTCATGGAACCCGGACGACCTCGTGCCGTACGCCGACACGGTCCTGGACGCCTTCGGGCCGGAGCGGCTGATGTACGGATCCGACTGGCCCGTCTGCCGTCTCGCGGCCACCTACGCCGAAGTCCTCGGCGCCGCACACGCGGTGACGGCGAGGCTCGATCCGCCGGAACGCCACGAGGTCTTCGCCGGCACCGCCACGCGGACCTACGGGCTGACCGTCACAGGCTCCCCGGGTACGCCGAAGGAAGCACCATGCGCATAGCCCTCTTCATCACCTGCTTCAACGACACGATGTTCCCCCGGACGGGCCGCGCGGTCACCGCACTCCTCGAGCGCCTCGGCCACACCGTCGAGTTCCCGCAGGACCAGACCTGCTGCGGCCAGATGCACTTCAACACCGGATACCGCCCCGAGGCGCTGCCCCTGGTGCGCCGCTTCGCCGAGGTCTTCGCGGGCTACGACGCCGTCGTCGCCCCTTCCGGATCCTGCGCGGGCATGGTGCGCGGCCACCACCGCGTGCTGGCCGCCCAGTACGGGGACCCGACCCTCGCCGAGGCGGTCGAGCGGGTGGTGCCGACGGTGTACGAGCTGTCGGAACTCCTCGTCGACGTGCTCGGCGTCACCGACGTCGGGGCCTACTTCCCGCACCGCGTCACCTACCACGCGACCTGCCACTCGCTGCGCATGCTGCGGGTCGGCGACCGGCCCCTGCAGTTGCTGCGCGCGGTGAAGGGCATCGACCTCGTCGAACTGCCCGACGCCGGATCCTGCTGCGGCTTCGGCGGCACCTTCGCGCTGAAGAACGCGGACGTGTCCAACGCGATGCTGGCCGACAAGATGCGCCATGTCCAGGGCACTCGCGCGGAGTTCCTGTGCGCCGGCGACAACTCGTGCCTCGCGCACATCGGCGGCGGTCTCTCGCGCCTCCGCACCGGCGTCGGCACCATGCACCTGGCCGAGATCCTGGCCGCCACGGAAGGACACGTACGGTGAGCGGTGCCGACAACGTCGTCTGGCTGGGCACCCCGGCCTTTCCCGAAGCCGCGCGCGGCGCGCTCGCCGACACCCGGTTGCGCGCGAACCTGCGCCGGGCCACCGGGACCATCCGGGACAAGCGGCTGGCGGTCACCGCCGAACTCGAGGACTGGGAGGAGCTGCGGGAGACGGCCGCGGCCGTCAAAGGGCACACGCTCCGTCACCTGGACCACTACCTCCTGCGCCTGGAGGAGGCGGTGACCGCGGCGGGCGGAACGGTGCACTGGGCCGCCGACGCCGCGGCGGCCAACCGCATCGTGACCGAGCTGGTCCGGGCGACCGGCGAGCGTGAGGTCGTCAAGGTCAAGTCGATGGCCACGCAGGAGATCGGACTCAACGAGGCGCTCGCCGACGCCGGCATCCGCGCCTATGAGACCGATCTCGCCGAACTCATCGTGCAGCTGGGAGACGACCGCCCCTCACACATCCTCGTGCCGGCCATTCACCGTGGCCGCTCCGAGATCCGGGAGATCTTCCGACGGGAGATGGGGGAGTGGGGCAGGCCGGCACCCGACACGCTCACCGACGACCCGCGCGATCTCGCCGAGGCCGCCCGTCTGCATCTGCGGGAGAAGTTCCTCCGGGCCAAGGTCGCCGTCTCCGGGGCCAACTTCGCCGCCGCCGACACCGGCACGGTGGTGGTCGTGGAGTCGGAGGGCAACGGGCGGATGTGCCTGACCCTGCCGGAGACCCTGATCACGGTCATGGGCATCGAGAAGGTCCTGCCCGCCTTCGCCGATCTGGACGTCTTCCTCCAGCTGCTGCCGCGCTCCTCGACCGGCGAGCGCATGAACCCGTACACCTCGCTGTGGACCGGCGTCACCGACGGAGACGGGCCCAGCAGCTTCCACCTGGTACTGCTCGACAACGGCCGTACCGCCACCCTGGCCGACGAGGTGGGACGTCAGGCGCTGGCCTGCATCCGCTGCTCGGCGTGCCTCAACGTGTGCCCGGTCTACGAGCGCACCGGCGGTCACGCCTACGGCTCCGTCTACCCCGGGCCGATCGGCGCCGTCCTGACCCCGCAGCTCGTCGGCGTCGAGAACGCCGCCTCGCTGCCCTTCGCCTCGACCCTGTGCGGTGCCTGCTACGACGCCTGCCCCGTGAAGATCGACATTCCGGAGGTGCTGGTCCACCTGCGCGCCGAAGCCGTCGAGGCCGAGCGGCGGAGTCGGCTGCTGCCCACCAAGGAGGCGCTGGCGATGAAGGCCGCGAGTGCCGTCCTGTCCTCGCCGGGGCGGCTCGCCGTCGTCCAGAAGCTGGTCGTCCTCGGGGCCCGCCTGCTGTCCCGCGACGGCCGGATCGGCGCGCTGCCCGGGCCGTTCGCCCGATGGTCCGGCACCCGGGACACGCCCGTGCCGCCCCGGGAGTCGATGCGGGCCTGGTGGCGCCGTACGAGGACGGGCACGCGAGGCGAAGGCCGTACGGAGACCGAAGGGAAGGAACGACGATGAGCGATCGTGAGGCCGTGCTGGGCGCGGTGAGGGTGGCGCTGGCCGGCGTACCGGACTCCGAGAGTCCC
This sequence comes from Streptomyces sp. NPDC037410, assembly GCF_055602235.1. Taxonomy (NCBI): domain Bacteria; kingdom Bacillati; phylum Actinomycetota; class Actinomycetes; order Kitasatosporales; family Streptomycetaceae; genus Streptomyces; species Streptomyces sp. NPDC037410. The sequence continues at coordinate 19,066 of NZ_JBVJWR010000036.1, forward strand.
GACGACGCTCCTTCGCGTGGTCCCGGCGCCGACCACGCGGGGCCGGACGTCGTCGGGCTGTTCGCCGAGCGCGCCGCCGAGTACCGGGCCGAGGTGGTCCGGGTGGCGGCGGCGGACGCCGCGGCAGCGGTCGGCCGCGCGTTGGCGCGTACCGGAGCGCGGTCCGTGGTCGTGCCGCCCGGTTTTCCCGCGGATCTGCTCCCGGAGGGCCCGTGGACGTGGCTGGCGGACGCGCCGCCCCTGACGGTCGGCCGACTGGACACCGCGGATGCCGTGGTCACCACCGTCGCCGTCGGCATCGCCGTCACCGGCACGGTGGCCCTCGACCACGGCCCCGGTCAGGGCCGCAGGGCGCTGACCCTGCTGCCGGACCAGCACGTCTGCGTGATCAGGGCGGACCGGATCGCCCCCGACGTGCCCGAGGCGCTCGGCCTGCTCGACCCGTACCGACCGCTGACGCTGGTCTCGGGACCTTCGGCCACCAGTGACATCGAACTGGACCGGGTGGAGGGCGTGCACGGGCCGAGGGTTCTGGACATCGTCGTGATCGAGGACGAGAGCGCGCATTAAACCTCCGATGTATCTCCCCATGTGCGGTGTCTGGCTGCCGAGTTGAGGGTGTCATGGGTGGGTGCACGACTCTAGACATCGGATCTCTTGCGCCGCAAAGATGACGACGCCTTCGGCGAAAGCCGTTGAGCCCCCACATCCCCGCAAGAGAACCCCTCCATGGATGGGAGCCCCTGCCATGACCGATGAGGTCCGACCGCAGCGACGGAGCATCCTCAAGTTCGGTGGTGCATTCGCCCTCGCGCCTCTGATCACTCAGCTGACCGACTGGACGCCGGCCGGACAAGCCGCAGCCGCGACGGCCCCCGCGGCCGCGGTCCTCCAGTGGCCGACCCTCTCCCGTACGGCGCTGAAGTATCCCGTCCCTGCCCTGGACTGGCAGTCACAGGCCCTGCCGGTCGGCAACGGCCGACTGGGCGCCATGCTCTTCGCCGACCCCGACCAGGAGCGCATCCAGTTCAACGAGCAGAGCCTGTGGGGCGGGGTCAACGACTACGACAACGCCCTCGCGGGCAAGCCGGACAGCGATTTCGACACTGGCATGACCGGCTTCGGCTCCTACCGGAACTTCGGTGACGTCGTGGTCACCTTCCACGCCCGCCCGCAGGTCACGGCGCCCGGAGGCCCGTACCGGACCTCCTCCACGGAGGGCGTCGACAAGACGTACGACGGCACGCCGAGCACCAAGTGGTGCATCGAGGGACCGGGCGCGAAGGTGCAGTGGCAGGTCGAGCTGCCCGACCCCGTCGCGGTCGCGACCTACCGTCTGACGAGCGCCAACGACGTTCCGGAGCGCGACCCGCAGGCGTGGACGCTGTCCGGCTCCTCCGATGGTGCCACCTGGACCACGCTGGACAGCCGCACTCTTGCGGCACCTTTCGAGAGCCGCTTCCAGACGAAGGAATTCACCTGTGGCGGCACCGGGGCCTACCGCTTCTACCGCTTCGACTTCGTCCCCAAGGCCGGAGTCAGCCACTTCCAGGTGAGCGAGATAGCCCTGCCCGGAGTCGACCTCGTCGGGGGAGGCGCGATGTACCTGTCCTCGCCGAGCGGACACTCCGAGGGATCGGGCGCCGAGGAAGGGGCGCAGGACATCTCGCGTTCGGTGGACGCCGATCCCGCCACCGTCTGGCGGGTGGAGGGAGGCGCACCCGCGGTCGTCTGGCAGGCGGACCTGCCCCGCGCGGCCGTCGTCACGTCGTACGCGCTGACGGCGGCCCCGGACCGCTCGCAGGACGACCCCCGGAGGTGGGTGTTCGAGGCGTCGCGGGACGGGCAGGTCTGGGTGACCCTCGACGCCCAGAACCCGGGAGCGTCCTTCGCCGGCCGCGGTGAGACCCGGACCTACCGGATCACCAACACCACGGCCTACCGCACCTACCGGATCACCTTCACCCCCGGCAAGGCGTCCACCGGCTTCCAGATCGCGGAGGTCGCCCTGGCGGGCACGGACCTCGACACCCGCACTCTTCGCACGTTCGTCGACTACCAGCGTGCCCTGGACTTCACCCAGGGCCTCCACGTCACCCGCTTCGGCACGCCGGGGCGGCGCGCCCTGCGGGAGGCCTTCGCCAGCCGGTCCGCCGACGTGATGGTCTTCCGGTACACCTCGGACGCAGACCGGGGGCTGTCCGGAGTGATCTCCCTGACGTCCGGACAAGAGGGGGCTCCGACCACCGTCGACGCCACCGCCGGGAGGATCGCCTTCCGTGGCGTCATGGGCAACGGTCTCAAGCACGCGTGCGCCCTCCACGTCGCGCACGCGGACGGAGAGGTGCGCGCGGAAGGGGCGACGCTCCGGTTCAGCGGCTGTACGAGTCTGACTCTGCTGCTCGACGCCCGCACCGACTACAAGCTCGACGCCGCCGCAGGATGGCGCGGAGTCGATCCGGAACCGGTCGTCGCGAGGACGCTCGACGTGGCGGCCTCCCGGTCCTACGACGAGTTGCGCGAGGAGCACATCGCCGGGACGCGGGCCCTCATGAACCGTGTCTCCGTCGACTGGGGCACCACAGGTGACGCCGTCGTCGCCCTCCCCACCCCCGTCCGGCTCGCACGGTACGCGGCGGGCGGACAGGACCCGACCCTCGAACAGACGATGTTCGACCTCGGGCGTTACCTGCTGATCAGCTCCTCGCGCCCGGGAGGGCTGCCCGCCAACCTCCAGGGGCTCTGGAACGACAGCAACGCCCCGGCCTGGGCCTCCGACTACCACACCAACATCAACGTGCAGATGAACTACTGGGGAGCCGAGACGACGAACCTGCCGGAGTGCCACGAGGCGCTCGTCGGGTTCGTCCGGCAGGTGGCGGTCCCCAGCCGCGTGGCGACCCGCAACGCCTTCGGCGCGGACTCCCGGGGGTGGACCGCCCGTACCAGCCAGAGCGTCTTCGGCGGCAACGCGTGGGAGTGGAACACCGTCGCGAGCGCCTGGTACGCGCAACACCTGTACGAGCACTGGGCGTTCACCCAGGACATGGTCTACCTCCGCACCGTCGCCCACCCGATGATGAAGGAGATCTGCACGTTCTGGGAGGGACACCTCAAAGAACGCGAGGACGGCTTCCTCGTCGCGCCGAACGGCTGGTCACCCGAGCACGGGCCGCGCGAGGACGGGGTCATGTACGACCAGCAGATCATATGGGACCTGTTCCAGAACTACCTCGACTGCGAGGCGGTACTCGGCGCGGACCCCGCCTACCGGGCCAAGGTCGCGGACATGCAGGCGCGCCTCGCGCCGAACAGGATCGGGCGGTGGGGACAGTTGCAGGAGTGGCAGGAGGACATCGACAGCCCCACCGACACCCACCGCCACACCTCGCACCTCTTCGCGGTCTACCCGGGCCGGCAGATCACCACGAGGACGCCGGACCTCGCGGCCGCCGCCCTGGTCTCGCTCAAGGCGAGGTGCGGGGAGCGGGACGGTGTCCCGTTCACGGCCGCCACGGTGACGGGCGACAGCCGCCGCTCGTGGACCTGGCCCTGGCGGGCGGCCCTCTTCGCCCGCCTCGGCGACGGGCACCGCGCCGGGATCATGCTGCGCGGACTGCTGACGTTCAACACGCTGCCCAACCTGTTCTGCAACCATCCGCCCTTCCAGATGGACGGCAACTTCGGCATCTCGGGCGCCGTGGCGGAGATGCTCCTGCAGAGCCACGACGGCGTCATCCGGCTGCTGCCCGCACTGCCGGGCGAATGGAAGGCCAAGGGGTCCTTCAGGGGCCTGCGGGCCCGCGGAGGTTACGAGGTCAGCTGCGAATGGCGGGACGGGAAGGTCACGTCCTACCGGATCGTGGCCGACCGGGCGCCCACGCAGGCGACCGTTGCCGTGCGGGTGAACGGCGTCGACAAGAACGTGAAGCCGGCCAGGCGCTGACGGCGAGAACCGGGAAGGACACTGCCGCCAAGGGGACGACTGGCTCCTTCGGCGGCAGGGCCTGGCCCTGCGTGTCGCCCGGAGCGGACCGGCGCCGAGCGTCTTCGCTCACGTGCTCACGGCGGGTCCGATCTCGAGGCCGGTGATCGCGAAGCGGCTCGGACTGTCGCCCTCCACGGTCATCCGACCGCTCGCGCCGTTGGTCGAGGGTGACCATCCGAGCGAGACCGGCCTCGGGCGCCCCGGTGCCTGCTGCGGGTCGACGCGAAGCAGCATCCGGTGGTCGGGACCCGGATCGCGCGCACCCGTGTCGCGCCCGTCCTCACGACCCCGGCGCCCGTCCCCTGCTCCGTCTGGAGCGCGGGCCGGACGGCCTGGACCTGGACGACGCCCGTGAGCAGGCCAACAGCCTCATCGAGCAGTCCATCGAGGAGCGGGACCGCGTCAGCCGGGGCGAGGCGCCTGCGCGGTGAATCGGTGTCCGGGTCCGCGACCGGTCCGGAAGCGCTGGTCGGGAACGGGACACCGGTGGGAGGAATCAGGGGTTTCGATACGAACGCGGCCTCGCTCCCGATAGGGCGAGCGAGAGGCGCCTGACTGGCAAAAGCCCAGGTCGGGCGCCTCTTTTTGTGCCTCTAGAAGAAGCCCAGCTTCTTCGGGGAGTAGCTGACCAGCAGGTTCTTGGTCTGCTGGTAGTGGTCCAGCATCATCTTGTGGGTCTCCCGGCAGACCCCCGACTGCTGGTAACCGCCGAAGGCCGCGTGTGCGGAGTCTGACAGAACTCCGTATATCCGGAGGGTGGAGGACCAGCCGTGATGACGGAAGCGGAGTGCGGGCAGTACGAAGGTGACGGCGAGAACGGCTGCCGTTGCCGTTGCGCCTGCTGATCGTTCTGCCGTCGGATCGGTGCGGAGCCCGTCCGTGATCGCGTGCGGCGCCTGGTGTACGTGCTCGAGCTGCGACGGGTCGTCGTCCTCGCCGGGCCCGGGTCAGCGGCGAGGCCGCGGCGCGCAGCCGCTCTTGGCTCGGTGGGACCAGGGGCCTGTCAGTCGGCGTGGACGTCGGAGTCGGTCCTGCGGATCGGCGGCGGGTTCCAGCGGCCGTCGAGTGCCTCGGGTCGGGGTGCGTACAGGCGCATCGTGATTCCCAGTGGTCCGGGCGGGGTGGGCAGCCAGTTCGCCTGGTGGTCCGGGCCGGGGTTGTGAGGGGAGACGAGGATGTCGAGGGAGCCGTCGGCGTTGTAGGTGAGGGGATCGCGGTCGCCCAGGGCGAAGCGGTCGATCTCGTTGGCGGCCTGGAAGCCTTCGGCGTCGTAGATGGTGACCGACCAGAACGCTTCGGCGGGCGGCAGGGCGTCCGCGTCGAAGTGCAGGGTGTAGTGATTCTCCCCGGTCACGGGGTTGCCGTCGGCGTCGGTGGCAAGGACGGGGTAGACGGCGTCCTCGGGCGGGTTGGCGCCGAGTCCTCCGGCGGCGACCGCGGCGCGCTTGAAGTAGCTGTTGCCGTAGACACCCATGGTGTCGGTGGAGGTCCGCCAGCCGTTTGCGGCGGTACCGAAGGAGGCCAGGGAGCCGAGGATCGCCTCGCGGGCGTCGGCCGCACCGGCTTCGAGCTCTGCGAGGCCGGTGGCATCGAAGCGTCCTGGCTCGAAGTCGCGGCCCGGGACGATGCCCAGCCGTGCGATGCGGGCCAGGACGGAGAAGTCCGCGGCGTGCGGGGGATTGACGGCCAGTGCCTGTGCGGCATGGGAGAAGAACTGGACGGCGCCGAGCTTGTTGACCAGGGTGAGGGCGTCGGTCTCGACGTCCACGCCGGGGCTCGGCACGTGCTCGGTCGGGACCAGCGGGGTCAGCGTGTAGCCGTCCTGGACCTTGTGGACGGCGTCGTAGTCGGCCGGCCCGTTGGTCTGTGTCCGCCCGATGATCCATACGTACGGGGTGGGCGCCTGCACGACCGTCGCCCCCGTCCGGGGCCGGGCGGAGTGGCCGGGCCCGACGACGAGGTAGTCCTGGTCGCCGGTGCCGGTGGTGCGCTGGCCGATGGTGGCGAAGACGTCGGTCCACATGTCCATCAGAGGCAGCATGAAGTAGCGGTCGGCGGTGTCGGTGACATGCAGCGCGACCGGTCCGGTGGTCAGGTCGAGCCAGGCGGTGGAGTAGAGGGTGTCGAAGTTGGGCCGGACGACGGCGCGGAAGTCCGCCGGCGGGAAGGCGCGCAGATGGTGGAACTGGTTCGGAGGGCCGTAGCCCGGCCGCACGTCCGCGGGCACGGCGGCCGACTGCCGTCGGGTCACGTCCATCATGACCAGCGGATACAGGTAGACGTATGCCTCGTGTCCCAGAGTCCGCAGATCATCCGACAGCACGCCCATGCCCGTTCTCGCCTTCGCCCCGGGCGACCGGTGCCGCCCCCACGCTTCGCAACCTGCCGGTCGTGACACGGCCCGGCAACACGGGTGGGCCGGACGGGTGTCCTCCCGGGGCCGGCGCGCAGCTGTCGTGGCGGCAGTCCCTCGGCGCCAGGACGAAGGCCGGTCGGTGCCATGGGAGTGTGGGCGCTGATGGCGCGCCGTCACCTCCGCGCGAGGCAGGCACCCGGGTGCCCACTACCTCGGGGAGGCGGGAGCCACCGCGTCGTCGTCGTGCAGGGTGGGCTTGAGGATCTTGCCGGTGACGTTCATCGGCGGCGCGTCGCGGAATTCGACCGTGCGTGGGTACTTGTACGCGGCCGTGGATTCCCGACACCAGTCGGCAGCCCTCCAGAATTCGTACCCCGAATCGCTGGTGGAATCGCCGCAGGACCTCGACGGGCAGTGCGGAGCCGCCTGAGGTGGCCGCGCGCAGGCGCTGCGCGGCGGCGCAGTCCGGTTCGCCGTTCGGGTCCTGGTGGCCCGGCAGCGCCCATCGCATTGTGCAGCGTGCTGGAGTGGGTGGGCTCGGCGCCCTTCGGGCGGCCGGTGGTGCTGCTGGTGTAGAGGATCACGGCCGTGTCGCCCGGCTCGGTCGCCGTGCTCTCGAAGGTCGCGGGCTGGTCGGCGAGCGCCGCGAGTTCTGTGACGTCACTGTCCGGCAGGGCGATGAGGCGGTCACAGCCGGGGAACCTCGTCGAACGCAGCCCGGGCCGCCTCCGTCGGCGACCGTCCGGCACCATCGAAGCACGCGTGTACGCCCGCGCGCAGGATGCCGTGGTGGACGACCGGCTACAGGGGCAGGTTCGGGCCGCGCAGCGCGACCTTGTCGCCGGGCCGAAGCCCGAGCGAGACCAGGAGGTTGGCGACGCGGCTGGCCTCGGCGTAGCTGAGGCGGGTGCGGGTGTCACCGCGGACGACGGCGGTGCGGCCGGGGGGGGGCTTCGCGGGCGGTGTCGTCGAGAAGAGCCCTGAGGTTGGGCATCGGGAGTCCTGTGCGGGTGAGGTGGCGTGGTGATGGTGATGGTGATGGTGGCGGCGGGGGGGGGGGGGGGGGGGGGGGGGGGGGGGGGAGGAAAGGGGGGGGGGGGGGGGGGTGGGGGGGGGGGAGGGGGGGGGGGGGGGGGGGGGGGGGGGGGGGGGGGGGGGGGGG
>NZ_JBVJWR010000036.1:26581-46253 GCF_055602235.1 Streptomyces sp. NPDC037410
TTTTTTGCGTTTGTATCTCTGTCTTCTCTGCTTTCTTCCCCCCCCCCCCCCCCCCCCCCCCCCCCCCCCCCCCCCCCCCCCCCCCCCCCCCGCGGCTCGCCGAGCGGGGCTCAGGCCCAGAAGTCGAGGGCCAGGTCGGCGAAGGCATCGGCGCGTTCGATCTGCGGCATGTGGCCGGTGGCCGTGAAGAGGTGCGTGCGGGCCTTGGGGAAGGCGGTGCGGGCGGCGTTCAGGTGCTTGACGGGCAGGATCCGGTCGCGGTCGCCCCAGACGACGAACAGGGGCAGGTCCAGCGGGGCGACCTTGGCCAGCAGGTCGCGGCGCCACGGTTCGTGGACGCCGCGCAGGGAGCCGAGGCTCTCCAGGATCTCCAGCATCGCGTCCGCGCCTCCGGGCCGGGATGCCAGGCGCAGGGCGCGCTCGATCCGGGCGGTGGTCACGAAGGAGGGGTCGTGGAAGACGGCCCGTTCGAAGCGGGTGGCGCCCGAGCGGCTCGGGCGGCTGAGCATGGCCTTGCCCAGCGGACGGATCGCCAGGATCCGCAGGGCGGGAGTGACGTCGCGCCCGAAGCCGGCGCTGTTGACCAGCAGCAGACTCTGCACCCGCTCCCGCGACTGGGCGGCGAGTTGCATGGCGACCGCGCCGCCCAGGGAGTTGCCCGCCACCCGTACCGGTTCGGTCACCCCGAGCGCGTCCAGGAACTCGACCACGGCGGTGGCCAGGCCGGGCAGGGTCGTGGCCTCGGGCAGACGCTCGGAGCCGCCGAACCCGGGCAGGTCCACACTGATCACTCGGTGTCGGGCGGAGAGCAGCCGGTGCTGTTCGCTCCAGTCCTCCAGGGTCCGGCCGACGCCGTGGATCAGGAGGACCGGACTGCCCGCACCGGTGTCGCGGTACCGGACCCGGCGACCGGCCGCCGTGAGAGTGCGCGTTCCGTCCGCCGTGTCGTCGTCCGCGACCGCGCCGGAGAAGTGGAGGGCGTCGTCGACGAGCGGTCCCTCGCCGAGCATCCGCACGTCGCGCGGGTAGTGCTGGTGCACCTTCCAGGGGGCGACCGCGCCCTGGACGGGGAAGTCGGCGAGCGCGCGCCGGACGTAGCCGGAGGCCAGGCCGATCAGCGGCTCGCGTTCCAGGGAGTCGGGGGCGACGGGCGTGAACACCCGCTGCCCGGTCTCGTCCAGGTGGGTCAGCAGTCGGCACACGTAGCGGGCGACCAGATCGGCTTTCAGCGTCCAGGAGGCGTTGGTGTAGCCCATGGTGAAGACGAAGTTGGGCACGTCGGAGAGCAGCATGGCCTTGTAGGCGACGTGCTGGTTGAGCTGGACGTCCCTGCCGTCCACCACGAGCTGTATCCCGCCGAGGGCGAGCATGCTGAGACCGGTCGCGGTGACGACGACGTCGGCAGGCAGTTCGGCGCCGGACTCCAGGCGGATGCCGTCCGGGGTGAAGCGCTCGATCCGGTCGGTGACGACGTCCGCGCGACCGGTCTTGATCGCGTCGAAGAGGTCGGCGTCCGGCACGGCGCACAGCCGCTCGTCCCAGGGGTCGTACCGCGGCGTGAAATGTGTCGCCACGTCGAAGTGCGCGGGGAGGTTGCGCCGTACGCCGCTGATGAGCGCCTTGCGCATGAGCTTCGGCACGCTGCGGGAGAGCCAGTAGGAGGCCAGGCCCACCCGGACGTTCTTCCAGCGGATGATCCGGTTGGCGGTGTGCGGCGGCAGCCTGCGGCGCAGCGCATCGGCGAGCGCGTCCCGGGCCGGGAGGTTGAGCAGGTACGTGGGCGAGCGCTGCAACATCGTCACCTTGGCGGCGCTTTCGGCGAGCGAGGGCACCAGGGTGATCGCGGTCGCGCCGCTGCCGATGACCACGACGCGCTTGCCCGCCCAGTCGAGGTCCTCGGGCCACAGCTGAGGGTGGACCAGCTGCCCGGTGTAGTCCTCGACGCCGGGGAAGTCGGGGGTGTAGCCCCGGTCGTAGCGGTAGTAGCCGCTGCACACGTACAGGAACCGGCAGGTGAGGGTGACCGTCGCGCCGTCGGCGCCGTGCTGTGCGGTCACGGTCCAGCACGCGTCGGCGGTCGACCACTCGGCGTGGACGACCTTGTGCCCGTAGCGGACCTGACGGTCGACGCCGTGCTCGCTCGCGGTACGGCGGATGTAGTCGCGGATCGAGACGCCGTCGGCGATCGCCTTCTCCCCGGTCCACGGCGCGAAGGCGTAACCGAGCGTGAACATGTCCGTGTCGGAACGGACACCGGGGTAGCGGAACAGGTCCCACGTGCCGCCGATCGCGTCGCGCGCCTCCAGGATTGCCATCGAGCGCGCGGGGTGCTCGCGGCGCAGGTGGCAGGCGGCGCCGATGCCGGACAGGCCGGCTCCGACGATCAGGACGTCGAGGTGTTCCGCCTCGGTCCGCGCGGTGCGCGGGTCTGCGGCCACGGAAGTCATCGCTGTACGGCCCTTTCCTGGGGTGTCCCGGTGATCCGGGGCCCCTTCGGGTCCGCCATCGTGTGTCGGCTCCCGGGCCGCGCCGGATCGTGGGTCTCATCGTGAGGGCCCCGTCTGCCGAAGTCTTTGACCATTGACGACAACTCTTTGACTTTCGACGACAGCTTGCCTGGTCGATCATTGCGAATGAGGTGCCCGGGAGTCCGTTCAGCGTCCCTGGGCGGCGTCGCGGTAGGCCGAGGCGGTCATGCCGAACCAGCGTCGGCAGGACCGGGAGAAGATGCTCTGCTCGGTGTAGCCGAGGCTTCGGGCCACCTGGCCCATGGGGATCCGGGTGTCCCTGAGCAGCCGTTCGGCCTCGCCGCGCCGCGCCTCGTCGGCAAGGCCGGTGAAGGAGGCGCCTTCGGCCGTGAGCCGGCGCTGCAGAGTTCGCTGATGCGTGGCGAGGTGGGCGGCGACAAGCTCCAGGCTCAGGCTCCCGGTCGGGAGAAGGCGGCGGATCAGGGCCGTTGTCGGGGTGATGAGGGTGCCGTCGTCGACGGGGGCGATCGACGCGAGGTACTGGTGGACGATCGCGTGGACCGCGTTGTCGGAGGAGAGGGCGTGCGCCAGGTCGGCGCGGTGGATCCGCAGTCCGGCGAAAGGCTGCTCGAACAGCGTCGGGCAGCCGAAGTAGGCGTCGTAGTCGGCCGGTTCGGTCAGCGGTCGGTGCGGCACATGGGCGGAGACTGCGGTGAAGTGCTCGCCGGCGATCAGGCGGGCGACCCGCAGGGCCACCCCCAGGGCCAGCTCCACGGCCTGTCGTTGCTGCGGAAGTCGCGTCTCCACGGTCACGTACTCGAAGCGGGCGAAGCGTTCGTCGGGGTCCGCCTCGACGCCGGCGGCGAGCGCCGGGCTGTAGACGGACAGGTACTGGTGGATGGACGCGAACGCCTCACCCACCGTCGGCGCGGTCCGCGCGGCCGCCGCGAGCGGCCCGAACATTTCCAGCCCCTGGCGCAGGGCGAGGCGCCGCCCGAAGTCCTGCGCGTCCGTCACCCGCGCCGCACTCTCCAGGGCGCGGACCACATCGCGGTATCGCAGGTACGCGTCAGGAAGCCCGACCTGGCCGCGCGGGATGCCCGCCTCGACCAGCAGAGCGGCGGGATCTCCGCCCAGCTCGGCCACCAGTTCCGGGTAGCCCTGCAGCGACGTGGCGCGAATGAGCGACATCGGTGAGGTTCAGCGTTCCGGGGTCGGTGCGACGAGGTGGCGCATGAGGTCGATCGCGCGGTCGATCGCGGGGGGCTCGCCGATGACGACGGGAGCCCATTCGAGGGCCGTGGCCAGCTGAACCATGATCTCGATCGTGTCTGGGGAGGTCGGTACGCCGGCTTCGTCGAGCGCACGGGAGAAGCCCGCGCGCAGCGCCGAGTTCACGGCCTGGCCGTCGGCCATCAGGACCCGGAGGGCGACGGCGGGCTCCGCCTCTGCGAAGGCGAGCAGGGGAGGGAACCGGGCGGTGGTGTCCATGAACCGCCGGATGACATCGAGGCCGCGATCGGCTCCCTGGCCGGTCGCCTCGGCCTGGACGGCCTCCCAGGTGCGCTCGGTGAGCCGGGCTAGCACCGCTCCGAGGACCTTCTCGCGGTCGCCGACCCATCGGTACAGCGTCGTACGGCCGACGCCGAGGTCATCGGCCAGCTCGCGCATGTCGATGCGCTCGCAGCGCAGGAACGTCTCACGGGCGAACCGCAGCGCATGCTCGGGGGTCGCCCGTTCCAGACGGGGGCGGTGCTGGGTCGTCACGGGAGTCAGTCTAGGGGAGCACCTGCCGGAGATGAACTAAAGGGAACACCATTGACATGTGTTCCAGGCGGGTCCTAGGTTCGCTGCGGCTCGTGGGGGACGAGCCCTCCCACACGTGAACCGGAGGATCCCATGCGCTTCCTGCCCAACAGACGCGCCGCAGGCGCCGCAGCCCTCGCCGTGGCTGCCGCCGCCTCCCTGCTCACCACCTCCGCCGCCGCATCCGCCTCGACGGCGCGCAGGGACGCGGGCGCGGACGCGGCCGCCAGGTGCCTGTGGTTCGGTCCGAATCCCACGGCCGACTCACGGGCGAAGAACTACGCCTTCCCGGACACCGGCGCGAACTACTTCGCGGCGGTGTTCACCCTCCCCGCGGGCGCGAGCCTCGGCCTCGACGGAGAGTTCGCGCACGCCCGCTACCAGTCCCTCAACAGCTACAACCTCACCACCCACACCCCGACCGACGCCCTGAACGACGTCAGCACCCGGCCCGACCCGGGTTCGACCAACCCCTACCTGCCAGGGGCGAAGCGTGCCCACGACGCGCACCGCTCGTACAGCGTCACCGTCCAGGGCACCCAAGCCCCCGCCGACCCAGCGGACCGCGCGGCGAACACCCTCTACGCCGGTGTGCCCGGCCAGCAGGCCATCGCCCTGCTCTATCGCGTCTACGTCCCCGACGACCACCGAGGCGCCACGGGCGGCACCGGACTCCCGCGCCCCACCCTGCACCTGGCCGACGGCACCGAGATCACCGGCACCGCTGTCTGCGACGCCCTGCGGGCCCAGCACCCGCAGACCCTCCCGCTGGAAGGCGTGCCGGCGGCGACCTACGCGATGCTGCGCGACCAGCCCGGCAAGCCCGCCGGGTTCCCCGCCGACCCCGCTCCGGTCTGGCACACCGCCTACGACTCCGCCTTCTACATCAACTGCACCTTCTTCGGCCGGTGCGGCGGCACCCCTGCCAGGGCCACGGGCCAGTACTCCAACCTGGACAACCAGTACGTGAGCGCCAGTGTCAGCCGCGCCTTCGGCGACGTCCTGGTGCTGCGCGGCAAGCTGCCCGTCACCCCACGCACCAGGCACCGCGCCCCCCGTACGGCCGACCGGGTCGACATGCGCTACTGGTCGCTGTGCAGCAACGAGGGCATCGTCACCACCGCGGTTGCCGCCTGTCTCTACGACGAGCAACTCGTCACCGATCCTGACGGCCGGTACACCATCGTGCTCAGTCTGCCGCAGGACCGGCCCGCCAACGCCACCCGCGCGAACGGCGTCAACTGGCTCAGCCTCTCCCCGAACGGTGACGGCTCCGGACACCCGGACGACACACTCCTGATCCTGCGGAACATGCTGCCCTCGGCAGCTTTCACCCACGCGGTCCAGAACACGCACACCCCCGGCGACGAACGCGCCGTCATGGGCAGCTACCTGCCCGCCGGAACGTACACCACCACGGCCGCGTTCGAAGCCCTCGGCAGCCCGGTGAACTGAGTTCACTCGCCGCCCGTGACGATCCGTCGGCATCGGCGGCGGGTCGTCGGGGGAGGGCCCGGCCCGGCTGGACGCTGCGCGCCGGGGCCTGAGGACCGACGAGCACACACCCAAGGACCACACCCATGCACCGATTCCCCCTCGCGTCGTCCTCCTCGACCTGCACCTGGAAGCCGTCGAGGCGGTCGTCCGCAGCATCGGCGACGGGCAGATGCTGCCCATCGCCGCAGACGTCACCGACCGGGAGGCCCTCGACGCCGCCGTGCGGCAGAGCGTCGCCCACTTCGGTGCGCTGGACGTCGTGTTCGCCAACGCCGGCATCGCCGCGAGCCCGCCCACCACCGCCGCCTCGATCGACCCCGACGTGTTCGAACGCGTCGTCGAGGTCAACCTCCTGGGCGTCTGGCGCACCGTCCGCGCCGCGCTGCCGCAGATCATCGCGAACCAGGGACACGTCCTGATGACCTCATCGGTCTACGCGTTCGTCAACGGCGCCGTGAACGCCCCGTACGCCGCGGCCAAGGCGGGTGTCGAGCAGCTGGCCCGCGCGCTCCGCGTCGAACTCGCCCGGCACGGAGCCACCGCCGGCGTCCTCCACCCCGGCTGGGTCGCCACCCCGCTCGCGCACAACGCGTTCGGTGGCCACGAGACCGTCACGCGCATGCGTGAGAGGGCGTTCCCGGCGATGCTCGGCAGCGCCGTGACCCCGGAGGTGGTCGCCGCCCGTGTCGTGGACGGAATCGCCAAGCGTTCGCCGAGGGTCACCGCCCCCCCAGACGGTGGGAGGCGGTCTCCGCCGTACGCGGTCTGGTCGGTCCGTTGACCGATCGCCGTCTCGTCCGTGACACCCGCCTTCACGAGTTGATCCGCCGACTGGAGCGTTGAGAACGACAACCCGCCTGCCGGAGTCGCGCGATCCTCCGGACCCGCAGGGCTTGACGGCCGGCGAATCACCCGATCGCTTCACTGCGGTGGCCGGCCCGGGCGTGGGCCGCGTTGTATGGAGGACAGCACAGTCCACCGTCTCGTCGAACGGATGCTCGCAGTGGTTGGTGAGGATCATCCGAACGGCCGGTCCGTGCCCGAGGGGATGGCGGACGCCGTACTGGACGCGCTGTTCTCCCAGTCGCCCGTGGGCCTGCACGTCTACGACCGGGAGCTGCGCCTGGTGCGGGTGAACACGGCGGCTCGGTTGATGAGGGAGTTCCCGGTCGACCAGTTGCTCGGCCGTACTCTGCCCGAGATCCTGCGGTCCTTCGACATCACCGATCCCGTGGCCGTGGAACGGGCAGCTCACCGGGTACTGGAGACGGGCGCACCCGAGCTCGATCTGAGCATCCGTGTCCGTGACCGACGCGACCCCCCGATCGAGGCCGTCGCCTCGGCAGCCGTGTTCCGCCTGCAGCGGGCCGACGGCACCGTGCTGGGACTGGCTGCCGCGCTGACCGACGTCACTGCCCGGTTGCGGGCGGAAGCGGAGGTGCGGCTGCTGAACGAGGCGGCCGCACGGGTCGGCACCACCCTCGACGTCTTCCGTACGGCGGCCGAGTTCTGCGAGGTCGCCTCCCCGGCCCTGGCCGACACCGTGACCGTCGACGTCTACGACGAGGTCCTGCGCGGCCGAGCTCCCACCGCGGATGCTCTCGACCGGGATCAGACCGTCCGGCGCGCCGGGTTCCGCTCGGTCGCCGGACCGGGCCAGCAGGGCGTTCCCGTTGTTGGCGAGGTCGACGTGTACCCGCCCGGAACGCCCTACCGCACGGTCTTGGACACCCTGGCCGCCAAGCTGGTCCGACGACTGCGCCCGAACGCCCACTGGCTCGATCCCGTACGCCGACGCGACGCCCGCATCCTGAGCGCGGGCGCGCACTCGATGATGCTGGTCCCGATTCGAGCGCGGGGTGTGGTGCTCGGCCTGGCCTGCTTCTACCGGTGGCGCGACCCGACTCCGTTCGACCACCGGGACCTGAGGCTCGCACAGCAGCTCACCACGCACGCCGGCCAATGTCTGGACAACGCCCGCCTCTACGGGCGTGAGCGATCGGCCGCCCGCATCCTGTCCGGTGGCTTCGCCCACGCGCAGGCCTCCGTCGACACGGCCGTCGAGCTCGCTCGCACCCACCTGCCGGCCGGCACGGGCGGCGGCTGGTTCGACGCCATCCCCCTCTCCGGTTCCAGGGTCGCCCTCGTCGCCGGGGACACCACTTCCGGGACATCGGGCCCGGCGGCGATGAGCGAGCTGCGCGCGGCGGTCGAGGCGCTGGCCGACCTCGACCTGCCGCCGGACGAGATCCTCCAACGCCTCCACGACCTTGCCAGCCGCCCCGCCCTCCCGGACGCGACTGGATCCGACGCCGGTGACGAGACGCCCGCCACCTGCCTCTGTCTGGTCTACGATCCGGTCACCCGCCTGTGCACCGCGGCGAGCGCGGGACACCCGGCACCGTTGCTGGTGGATCCGAGCGGCGGCGTCGAACCGCTCGATGTCGCGGCAGGACCACCACTGGGCCGAGGGCTCGGGCACTACACGCTCACCGAGCGCGCCCTGCCTGAGGGCACCACGGTGCTGATCTGCAACAGCGCTCTGCTGGCCGGATCGGGAACCGGGCAGTCGCCGCTGCGCCTGTTGAACGACCTGTTCGCCGTACGGCAACCCTCACTCCAGGCTGCGTGCGACGCGTGCGTGGACGTCCTCGCGCCCGAGCAACCCCCTCGCGACGCCTATCTGTTGCTGGCCCGCACCCGGACGCTGGACGAATCCCAGACGAAAGCCTGGACCTTCCCCAACACCCCTCAGAGCGCTGCTCAGGCCCGGAAACGAGCCGTGAACCAACTCGCTGAATGGGGACTGGCCCAGGACGTCATCGACGACACCGCACTCGTCGTCAGCGAACTGGTCACCAACTCCGTCCGCTACGCGAAGGGTCCGATCCGGCTGCGCCTCATCCGTGACGGCGACAGCACGCTCGTGTGCGAGGCCACCGACGACAGCAGCGCCAGTCCCCACCTGCGGCGGGCCTTGGACACGGACGAGAACGGCCGGGGCCTGTTCATCACCGCCCAACTCACCCAGCGCTGGGGCGTGAGACCCTCAGGACGAGGCAAGACGCTCTGGGCCGAACGAGTCCTCACAGCGGCGCCGGGATCCGGACGTGGCCATGCTTCCGAGGCGTGACGCAACCGGACCAGATCGTCGTCGAAGTCGACTACGGCGAAAACAGCCCGCCGTCTCTGCGGCGCAGGCGATGCAGTGTGAGGGGTGAGCTGGAGACGTAGCCGGCCCTGGGGGTGTCGAGCGGCCAGCCCAGGAGAGCCTGGGCACGATCGAGCCGTTCACGGAGTGTCGAGTGGTGGACGTTCAGCTTTCGGGCGGCGTCTCGCAGGCCGCCCGCGCAGGTCCAGGCGGTGAAGGTCGCCAGGAGCAGGGGCACCGTGACGGCGGCGCGGTCAAGGGCGTGCCCATCGGGCGGGGTCGCCGCCCGCGTCGGGGGTGTCGACGAGCACCGCCAGGGTGCCCGGCTCGTCCGTGTGGACGATGCGAGGGCCCGGGGCCTGTGGTGCGCCGTCGGAGGTGAAGCGCGGTGCGGTGCCGGCTGCGCCGGCGGAGAGCGGGAGCCGCGCGACGGGGGCTGACGGGGCCCGGCCGCGCGTCCGGTCGAACCAGTCAGGTATCTGCTCGAAACAGCCGCGCCACGTACGCGTCTTGTCCGGCCGCGTCAGCGGCTCCAACACTTCGTCCTCGTAGCGTGCAAGGACCAGGACCTGTGCCATTCTGCTCATGTGGGCATGACATCCCGCAGGCGCTGGAGTGGCAAGTGCGTTTCGACCCACAGCTTGGATCTCAGACGCCCAGCCACCGCAGGAGGAATGGTCAAGACCTGTGTACGAGGGGGCTGACCGTCGGCAGGCGAGGGGGCTTGAGTCTCCCGTAGGGGGAGACACCAAGGTATGGGCATGGACGGCGACACGCTTTACTCGATCGGCGAGCTGGCTCGGCGGACCGGTCTCACGATCAAGACCATTCGGTTCTACTCCGATCGCGGAATCGTGACGCCGACGGACCGCAACCCGGCCGGCTACCGCTTGTACAACATCGACACCGTCGCGCGCTTGGACCTCGTGCGGACCCTGCGGATACTGGGGCTGGGCCTTCCCACGATCCGCAAGATCGTCGATCGGGAGCTCTCGCTCCCTGAGGTCGCCGCGGCGCATGCCGAGGCACTCGCGGTGCAGATTCGCATCCTGCGTCTGCGGCACGCGGTGCTGACAGTCGTGGCCGAGTGTGGGCTCACTCCCGAGGAGACCGATCTCATGCACCACCTTGCCCAGCTTTCCGAGGACGAACGCCGAGATCTCATCGGTGATTTCCTCGACACTGTCTTCGACGGTCTCGGCGCCGACCCCGCATTCGCAGGGGTCATGCGCTCGATGACCCCCGAACTGCCGGATACTCCCGAGGCGGAGCAGGCCCGAGCACGGGTGGAGTGGGCCGAACTAGCCCTGGACCCGGACTTCCGTGCCGGTGTGCGACGAATGGCCGAGGATCTGGCGGCCGAACGAGCACAGGGCGACACCACGGGCCCGCGCCGCGACTTCGCCGCAGCTGTCCGTGACCTGGTCGCCCCGGCCCTGGCGGCGGGCATCGACCCGGCCTCCCATCAGGCCGATCCGATCGTCGCGGCGCTTGCGGATCACTACGCGCACATCTGCGGCCGCCCTGACGACGCCGAGCTTCGCCGTCGGCTGCTGCTCCGGCTGGAGAGTGTGAACGACCCGCGCAGGGACCGGTACTTCCAGCTACTCGCAGTGATCAACAGCTGGCCTGCTCCGGAGAGCCTGGCGCGAGTGCTCGACTGGTCCGTCGAGGCCCTGCGCGTTCGGACGCAGCGGTAGTGGGCCCGGAACCGTCTGTGCCGGGGCCAGACGCCGACGCGTACGATCGGCCGGTGACTGACACCGCCGTACTGCGTGCGGATGCCACGCCGTCCGCTCCCGCCCTCGTTATTCGTCCCTGGTGCATGCAGGACGTTCCCGCGCTGGTCGAGACATGCCGGGATCCAGCCTTGCGCCACTGGACAAGCTCTTCCGTGGAGAACGACGCCGACGCAGTGCGGTGGGTGCGGGCCCAGCAGCGAGGATGGGCGGTGGGCGACCGGTTCGGCTTCGCGGTCCTTGAAGCGCAACCCGATTCAACCCATGGGCAGTTGGTCGGCAAATGTGGTCCTCAAGGAAGTCGCCTCCGGCAAACCCTCGGCTGAGGTGGGCTATTGGACCGCGGCGCATGCTCGCGGACGGGGTGTGGCGCCTCGCGCTCTGGAGGCCCTCACTGGCTGGGCCTTCGACACGCTCGGGGCCGGCTGGCTGAAGCGTCTGGAACTCCTGCATCAGGTGGACAACTCCGCTTCGTGCCGGGTTGCGCAGAAGAGCCGGTACGAGTTCGACAGCCTTCTGCCCGCGGCGCTGCCCTCCTTCCCTCTCGACGGTCATCTGCACATACGGTGCAGGGATGCCTGAGATCCACTAGCGTTCTGCGGATCGGCCGAGGTGGCTCATGCCGCGCGGGTCTCGGGGCGCTCGACGAGTTGGCCGCGTTCGAAGCGGGCTCCGGCCCGGACGAGTGGGACGAGGTGAGCGCCGTTGACGGCCCGCCAGCGGGCCTGTGCGGACTCGACCAGCTTGAACACCATGGCGAGTCCGGCGGCACGGGATCCGGCGACCTTGGTGACCTTGGTGCGGAGTCGAACGGTGGCGAAGGGCGACTCGATGGGGTTGGTGGTCCTCAGGTGCATCCAGTGCTCGGCCGGGTAGTCGTAGAACTCCAGCAGCGCGTCCTGGTCGCTGGTGATCTTCGCGACGGCTTGGGGGAACTTCGCGCCGTATAGGTTGGCGAAGGTCTTGAGGGCCTGCTCGGCGTGTTCGCGGTCCTCGGCGTTGTACATGTCCTGGATCGCCTTCTTCGCCGCTGGCTGGGCCGACTTTGGCATGGCGTCGAGCACGTTGGCTGATTTGTGAACCCAGCACCGCTGCTCGCGGGTGTCGGGGAAGACCTCGTGCAGGGCCTTCCAGAACCCGAGCGCACTGTCGCCGACCGCGAGCACAGGGGCGCGCATGCCGCGGCGCGCGCAGTCCTGCAGCAGCGCGGCCCAGGACTCGGACGACTCCCGGTAGCCGTCGGCCATCGCGACCAGCTCCTTGGTGCCGTCCGCGCGGACCCCGATGACGACCAGGACGGCGGCCTCGGCCTCGTCCAGGCGTATGCGCAGGTGGATGCCGTCGACCCAGACGTAGACGTAGTCCGTGCCGGATAGGTCACGCTCATGGAAGGCGGCATGGTCGGCCTGCCACTGGGCGGTCAGCCGGGTCACCGTGGCCGGGGGCAGCCCGGCCGAGCTGCCCAGGAACTGCTCCATCGCCGGCACGAAGTCGCCCGAGGACGGGCCGTGCAGGCGGAGCAGTGGCAGGATCTCGGCGATCTTCGGGGACTTGCGGCACCAGGGAGGCAGGATCGCCGAGGAGAACCGCTTGCGCTCGCCGGTGGTCTCGTCGACGCGCTTGTCGTTCACCCGTGGGGCCTTGACCTCGATGGCTCCGGCAGCGGTGGTGACCTTCCGGGGCTGGTGGTAGCCGTTGCGGACTACCAAGCGCCGTCCCATCTCGTCCTTCTCGTGGGCCAGCTCGGCGATGTAGGAGTTGACCTCGGCTTCCAGCGCCGCGGCCAGCATCCGTCTCGCGCCCTCGCGGACGATCTCGTCCAGCAGGGAGCCGTCTCGCGTTGAAGCGTCGGCATTGACTACGGTGAGCAAGGGCGTGCCTTCCCTACCGACGTTGCAACGTCGGCCTACTCGATGACCATCACGGGATCATTCGGGAAGGTACGCCTGCTGCGTTCTTCCCGGAACTGATCCACAGACATCCGAGCTTGGTAAGACGTCAAGCCGCGAGGAGTTCCCGTGCTGCCGCAGGAGCGGGAAACGCCTTGCTCGGGTCGAACGTCTGCCCGGTCTGCAGGCAGTGGAACAAGCAGCCCAGAAGGCGGTTGAACAGGTTGCGCATGGCGGCGGTGTGCCGGTCCCCGGCGGCGCGCCGTCGGTCGTAGTACTCCTTGATGAGCGGCGAGGGCAGGGCCCCGAAGATCCAGACGTAGCCGGCGGCCGCGAGCCGCTGGTTCTTCACCCTGCGATGGCGCACGACCCGGCTCTTACCGCTGGCGATGGTGACCGGCGAGGCTCCCGCGTATGCCTTCAGCGCTCGGCCGTCGGCGAAGCGGTCGCGGTCGTCACCGATCTCGCCGAGGACGCGGGCGCCGGTGAGTGGGCCGATGCCGGGGAAGCTGGCAAAGATCTCGGCGTCGGGGTGCTGGGCGAAGGCCTCGGCCGCCGCTTCGGCGAGGTCGTCGGCCGCTCGGCAGGCGGCATCCAACTGGCCCAGCAGAGCGAGGGTTTGGCGCCCCATGGCGCGTTCGACGAGCGGGAGTTGGTGGAGGTAGTCGCCGGTGAAGACAGTCCGCAGGCGCTCCACCCAGTCCTCGATGTACCGCTGGCGGCCGGACCTCTTCAGCGCGGCTCGCAGCTGGGCGCGGGTCAGGCGTGCGGCGGTGGCCGGGTCCGGTGCCACGGCGAGTACCGCGCGGGCCTCGCGTGAATCGAGGCCGACGCCGCGGACGTGGAAGGCCGCCAGTGCGGCCGGGAAGTACTGCTTGAGGTGGGAGCGCAGTTGGTTGATCAGCTGGCTGCGGTTCCACACCGCGTCCTGCTGGGCGCGGGCGAGGACGGCGATGGCCTGCGCAAGTTCGGAGTCGGCCGGCAGGGCGCGGTGGACGTCAGCGTCCGTCCGCAGGATGTTGGCCAGCGTCATCGCGTCGGCGTGGTCGGACTTGGCCCGGGCGGTGCGGTGCCGCTCCCGGTAGCGGGCCACCGCCATCGGGTTGATCGAGTACACCCGGCGGCCGGTTGCCCGCAGGCAGGCGAACAGGAGGCCGCGCGCGGTCTCCACGGCGACGGGTATCGGGGCCTCCGGGGTGTCGCCAGCCTCCGCCAGGAGGTCGAGCAGCTGGCGGTAGCCGTCCGCGTCGTCGCGGATACGCTGCTTTGCAACCAGCTTCCCCGCCTCGTCGACCAGGGCCACGTCGTGGTGGTCCTCGGCCCAGTCGATCCCGCATGTGATCGTCAATCTGATCGCCCCTTCTCCGGTGTTCGCCCAGTTCATGAGCCTGTGCGGGGCACGCCGCGACCTAATAGGAGGGCTCGGTGGCCCGACATCCGATGAGCAGTTCGTGGCCCCAGCTCACCGCGCGGACCTCGGTCTCTGGACAGAGCTCGTGGCTCGCGTAGTCAGGAGAGGTGGCCGTGCGGACGGCTCAGGTCACGATCATGACGTCCCCGCGAAATGCACGGCGACGGGGCCCTCTGCCTGTGGAGAGGAGTCCGGCTCCAGGTCTTGAGTAGGGGTCACCCGCCGCCGTGCACTGCTATGAGGTCCTGAGCATTGCTCCTATCGCAGACCGTTGCGGGACAGCTCTGATCCCACCCCACCAAACCGCTCTCATTCTGAAACGATCAGTTAACCGGTTGTGAGGAGTCTCGGCCCAGGGGTGGGCGTCAGGCTCGCGAGAGGACGGCGCGCTCGGCGCCCGTCCACCGCGTACTCCTGTCGCACGTAGGCCCGCCCGATGTCGGGTTCGTCGCCCCAGGCTGAGTGCTCCGGCCGTAGGCCGCCACTGGCGTCGATGCTGTCGGTGTTCACGTCGACTAGAGGTGGCGGTCCAGGAGCTCCCGCACCTCGGCGGTGGTCATGGGTCCCTCGCCGTGCGCCACCGCCTCGCCCTCCTTCAGCAGGACGTACGACGGGGCTCCGGTGACCCCGTACCGCGCGGTCGCGGCCGGACAGCGAGTGATGTCGGCGCGGACGGCCGTCAGGCGGCCCGCGTACTCCTCGGCGATGCCACCCACCACGAGGTCCATCGCCCGGCAGGGATCGATCGCCTTGGGCCATGTCCCGGTGAAGTACGCGAGGACCGGGAAGTCGCTCATCCCGAGGATGAAATCGAACTCCGCGTCCTCACGGGGTTGGTGCACCCGCTTCACCATGAAAGCTCCTGACCTCGCGTTCCGTCGTTCCACCCCCATCATCCCCCGAGCGCCGCGAACCCGGCGCTCAGCCGGTTCCCCTCGGTCGGCCCGGCCCGGCCCTGGACCTGTCCGACCCGTAGGCGTACGGGCGCGACAACCCGCTCGTACAGCGGCAGAGACACACGCCCTACGTCGGCGCATCGCCTGCCAGGTCGTCCTCGTCCCCGGCCGGCCGCTCCGGACCCGCCGGAGCGGTGCGCGGCGAACTCCCGGCCCGCAGGGCAGCGACCTCGCCCCGGAGCTCGGTCAGTTCCCGATGCAGTGCCTGGATGGCGACGATGGCCACGCCGTTGGCGTCGGTGCAGCAGATCGTCCTGTCGTTCTCACCCACCCCGAACGCCTTCCACCAGTCCTGCGCCATGGGTCCCAGGTGGCGTACGTGGGGAGGGTCCCAGTGATATCGCCACGTGCTGACGGGCAGCCGCACCACCTGTTCCAGTACCCGGTAGCCATTGACCGGATCGCTGCCGCCCACCACCTCCGGCACGGCCCCCGACGCCAGGCCGGCGGCGGAAGCGCCCTGTCGAAGACGCTTCCTGACCAGGGGCGGCATCCGCAGCCCGGCCAGGGTCTCCCTCAACCACCGGCCGTTCATCGCTCCCAGACCACCGCGACGACCTCGGTCTTCAGCCCGCGATCCGAGAAGAGCAGGCTGCCCCCTCCACCGCGGTTGGCCGGGTGATTCACCGGGAGTTGGACGAGACCGTTTCCCAGCCCGCTGCTGTGGGTGGTCTCACCGACCGCCGTGACGTCCCGCTCCTGGTTGATCATCGTGGTGTCGTAGGCGGGATTCCCGACCGCCAGCACGTTCGTGCTCGCCACGGCCGGAACGCTCAAGGCGCCCGTGCAGGTGGCCGCCGTGGCCGACAGCACCAGCAGACGACGGGTGACGCGCTTCGTGGACATGGGGCTTCCTTCCGGCCGGGACGCCGTGTGCGTCCGCGATACCACTAACGGCCTAACGGCGCGAAAGGTACGTGGCCTGCGCGCCGCGCTCAGGCCGCGGGCACCGAAGCTGCCAGTACTACGTGGCACCAGCGCCGCCCGCCGGCGGCATCACATCCATGCCGGACCGCGCAATCACGAGGGGTCTCGTCCGCTCGATCATCGTCGTGCGCGACGGATTCAAGTCCTCGGGGGAGCGATCATCACCTGCCCGTGAGTACGGGGGAAACGCCGCTGTTCAGCGCACGACGCAGCGAGAATCCGACAGCCTGAACGAGGGGCAATGTGAATCCGGCTACTTCAGTGCGACAGGCATCAGGGCGTCTCACGACGGCGGCATAAGTGCCACGGGCGTGTCATCGAGGCTGAGGCTGTGCCACGAAACCTGAGGACCTCCATCCGAGTGTAGGGTCTCGTGGCTCGTGGCATGACGCAGCGTGCTGACCAGTAGGTTCTGGGGCAGTCTCAGAGCACGTGTCGGCACTCTGTCTCAGATCCGCGGCACTTCCTCGGGCACGAGGCGGCAGTACCGCATCGAGGACGGCCACAGGAGTCGACGACGTCTTCACCACCGGCTCCCAGTTCCACACCGTCGGCACGTTCCTACGGGAAACCGGCAAGGTGAAGGAAGTACGTGGACTGGTCCTCGCTCGCGTTCCAGGCTGACGACTGCGGAGCCCGCCCCATGTACCCAAGAGAGTACCCGGGGTGGGGTTCCACGGTTGTCCAGCAGGTCACCGGGGCGGTTCGGGGGCGGTGGCGATCCACACGGCGGCGGTCTCAGCGAATTCCTTGCGGTACCGGCCCAGGTCCCCGAGGGCTTCGCCGTGCCGGTCCCGCAGGTGTCGGCGCGTCTCTCGCCGGTTGCCGCCTTCGATCATTCCCCACGCGTCCAGACCGGTCTTGCCCCGCCAGTGCTCGGCTTCGGCGCGGATGCTGCCCGAGTCGCGATCGTCACCGTCGACATCCACCGCCGCCCGGCGGTCCCGGTAGGCGGCGTGCTGATCGGCGTACACGCTCCGTACGAACGCCAGGGCGCCCTGGAAGTCGGCGGTGTAGGGCTTGCCGGTGCGGTAGTCGATGGGGTCCGCGCCGCCCGCGTCCTTCCGTAGTTCGGCCAGCTCGGCGGCTTCGTGCGCGGCGGCGGCCTCCAGCTCGGCGAACAGCTTCTCCGCCGGGACCTGCGCCAGGGAGGGTCGGGAATCCTGGGCGGCGCGCAGCGCCCGTACACACTGGCGGGACTGTTCCCGGACGGCTATCGTCGCCGCCTGGTTGCCGTAGGTCAGGACCACGATCCCGAGCTTCGCCGTCCGGGCGGCATCCACGGTCTTCTGGGTGGGCTTGCGGCGGGCCTCGTCCACGGCCGCCAGGAAGGCGGTCACCGCGGCGGTACGCGGGCCGGTGTGAGCGGTGTGCAGCGCGGTCAACGCGGTGCGCTTCATCCCCGCCACCGCGACCCACACGGACGCGAAGGCGGTGATGAGCGCGGCACCTATGGGCGCCATCTTGAACCAGTCATCGAGCGTCATACAGGCCAGCGTTCCCAGAACGACGCGTGACTGTACGGGACTTGAGCCACTCCAGAGGGTTCCTGTCGTCACTGCTCGGGGCCGGTCTCCGGAAGCATGGGTGCCGCGTCGCACCGAGGGAGGCAGACCCGCAGGCGCCCCCTGGTGTCGGAGGCAGGAGCCCACGACGGGCTATCCCTCGTCCCGCAACCGCCTCAGCGCGTCGAGCTCGGCCTCCTGGGCCTCCGCGAGCATTAGCGCCTCCCGGTCGAGAACCGCCATCGCGACGTCCACGTCCGTCTCCGCGGCGGCCACCACTATCGAGGACGCCAGCATCACGAGCCCCTGCACCAGAGCCTCGGCATCGACCACGTTCAGGGCCGCCACGGGCAGCTCGTCCGGGTCGCCGGCGAGGACGCAGTCGTCGCAGAGCTCGCCGTCGAGCCCGCACCGGCACAGCATCCGCCGCGTCCGCGTCCGCGCCCGCACGACCGCCACTGCCCAGTGCTCGCCCTGGTACAACATGTCCTGGCTCATGCGCTGACCAGCGAGCAGCTCCGGCAGCGGGTATCCCTCCGTGCAGCCCGAAATCAGTGGAACGTCACCACAGGTACGGGCCGGTATCAGCGCCGGGATCGCGACCTTCCTGTGCCGGCTTCGGGCGGTGGCGCAGCGCTGCACGGGCGAGAGCGTCAGGACGTACGTCGATCACGGCGACCCCGTCCAGTACGGGAACCGGTCCCTTGCCGTGCCGCACCCAGACCGGCAGAGCACTGGCATCGGCCGCGAACCGTAGCTTCGTCACCGCGTCGTGGTTCGGCTGCGAATCGATCTCGATGACGATGTCTGGTCGTTCAAGAGAACTGGACAGCAGCGCGAGGTCAGCACGTCCGTAATTGCTGCTGCCCTCGGACGCCATGACGGGAATGGTGACCTCGCATCTGCCGTTCGGATAGTCGAGGTGGTCCTGGAGGGCCTCCAGCGTCGAGGTGAGCGCCCGAGTCATCCGGCGCGTGGGGTTCTCGCCCTGTGCCCAGTACGAGCGCTCCCGGAAGTCGGCGATTCGATCCGGGGTGAGCCATTCCCGGACGTGGCTGGCTATCTCCTGCAGGGCATTGGGATTCTGGCGCCGAGGCGCAGATCGGGTGATCAGGTGATGCCAGCCGCGCGCCCAGACAGTTCCCTGAACGGACACACCTTGGAGAAGGCCCCCGTAGATGATCTGTCGCTCCGCCCACGCTGGATTCCCCAGAAGAGCGGCTTCGAGTCGTAGCTCCTCCACGCGTCTGGCAACAGCGTCGGTCTCACCGAATACTCGCTCCCTGGCGAGGTGGTGGGCCACGATCGACGGCGTGCCTGCGCCAGGCTACGGCGAACGCCGAGGGCACGTTCTGGGGTAGGACGACGGAAGCGACCAGAGCCGCCGCTTCACCGGCTGCCTCCTCGGCGGCGGCGCGCAGTTGCTCGCGCTGTTCTCTCTGCGCCCTGAGTGCTTGCGCTCGGGCTTCGTCAGCCCGCGCCTTATGGGGCCTGGCCGGTGTTCCACTGCGCGTACGACAGGCTTCCCTCTCCGTGGCCCGGCAAGAGGGGCAGGGAACGCCGAGAGGGCTCGCATCCGCCGGCGGGTATCTGGTCATCTCGGCAGGCTGGATGCACGCTCTGACAGTGCCTCAGCCACTGGTGAACGGGAACGGAAGGCGCCTGCAGACCTCTCCGAGGAGCAGAAGCGTCCCAGCGTCAGGGTTCACACGTGCGGAAGGCCCTGACGCTGCCGGAGGTCAGCTTCGAGGGAAGCGCTCGAACACGTCGTACTCGGGGTCGCCGGGGCGCCACACGGCCTCGATCCGGTCACCCAGGACGTCGGTCTCGTAGTCGATCTGACAGCCGACGCTCTCCAGGCCCGGGAAGCTGCCCGCGAAGGGGTAGATCAGCTCGGTGGTCAGGACCGCGACCTTCGGATCCGAGGCATCGAGCAGCGCCACGATGAGCGCCGGCTGCCCGAGCTTCTTGACGCGGTCGCTCGCCGAGTCCTCCCAGATTTTGCTGCACGGGGTCGACTGTCTCAATGGTCTTGGCAGTTCCCGTGAGTGCTGACCAGGCAAGCGAGAGAACCACTGAGACCCCGCGCAGTGGATTCTCGTCGGTCTCGTCAGCTTTCCGAGTCGACACCGCCTCAACGGAACGTTGCGTGGCCGCCGAACGGGCGCTCCAAGGCGCATCATGCGGCGTGAGCGGAGGTCGTCCGGCGGTGTCCTGCCGAACCGTGCTCCCTCTCGACACGTCATGGGACACCTACGGCTTGGCCGGCGAGGTGACCGGCGATCCGGCCGGGGCTGCGGAGTCCGGCGCCCCCGCGTAGTCG
>NZ_JBVJWR010000037.1:0-43059 GCF_055602235.1 Streptomyces sp. NPDC037410
CCCCCCCCCCCCCCCCCCCCCCCCCCCCCCCCCCCCCCCCCCCCCCCCCCCCCCCCCCCCCCCCCCCCCCCCCCCCCCCCCCCCCCCCCCCCCCCGGTCCCGTACGAGCGAGGGGCTTACTTCTCCGACTGCTTGCGCCAGCGGATGCCCGCCTCCAGGAAGCCGTCGATCTCGCCGTCCAGGACGGACTGCGGGTTGCCGACCTCGAACTCCGTACGGAGGTCCTTGACCATCTGGTACGGGTGGAGCACGTACGAACGCATCTGGTTGCCCCAGGAGCTGCCGCTGTCCTTGAGGGCGTCCATCTTGGCCCGCTCCTCCTGGCGCTGGCGCTCCAGGAGCTTGGCCTGGAGGACGTTCATGGCGCTCGCCTTGTTCTGGATCTGGGAGCGCTCGTTCTGGCAGGAGACGACGATGCCGGTCGGAAGGTGCGTGATGCGCACGGCCGAGTCGGTCGTGTTGACGCCCTGGCCGCCGGGGCCCGAGGCGCGGTAGACGTCCACGCGCAGCTCGGACTCGTCGATCTCGACGTGGTCGGAGGACTCGACGACGGGGAGGATCTCGACGCCCGCGAAGGACGTCTGGCGGCGGCCCTGGTTGTCGAAGGGCGAGATGCGGACGAGCCGGTGGGTGCCCTGCTCGACGGAGAGCGTGCCGTAGGCGTACGGGGCCTTCACGACGAAGGTGGTGGACTTGATGCCCGCCTCTTCCGCGTACGAGGTCTCGTAGATCTCCGTCGGGTAGCCGTGGCGCTCCGCCCAGCGCAGGTACATGCGCTGGAGCCGCTCGGCGAAGTCGGAGGCGTCGACGCCGCCGGCCTCGGCCCGGATGTTGACCAGGGCCTCGCGCTCGTCGTACTCGCCGGAGAGGAGGGTGCGGACCTCCATCTCGTCGAGGGCCTTGCGGACGGAGGTCAGTTCCGTCTCGGCCTCGGCGAGGGTGTCCGGGTCGTCCATCTCCTCGGCGAGCTCGAAGAGCACCGCGAGGTCGTCGATCCGGCCGCGCAGGGTCTCGGCCTTGCGGACCTCGGCCTGGAGGTGCGAAAGCTTGCTCGTGATCTTCTGCGCCGCCTCCGGGTCGTCCCACAGGGACGGGGCCGCGGCCTGCTCTTCGAGCACGGCGATGTCGGCCCTCAGCTTCTCGAGGTCCAGGACGGCCTCGATCGACCCCATGGTCGAGGAGAGGGACTTCAGCTCTTCGGATACATCGACGACTGCCACGCGTCCAGCGTAACGGCTCGGCGCCGCGCCTACGGCAGGGAGGACTGCTTGGAGTCCTGCGGCGGGGCCTCCGCGTCCCCGGAGGCCGCCAGGTAGCCGCCCGCGCCGAGCGCGCCGGCGATGACGACCGCCGCGACGGTGAGGGTGATGCGGCGCTTGCGGACGGCCTTGTGGCGGGCCGAACCGGGGCGGCGGGCGCCGGCGGGACGCGGGGCGCGCGCCGTGCCGAGGGGGCCGCCGGAGAGCTCGTCGGGGGCCGGGACCCGCATGGAGGTGTGGGTGTCGCGGTGGGAGTCGGCGGAGGCGCCGGGGACGAGCGGGACGGCGGCGCGGCGGGGGCCGGGCTCGCCGGTGCCCGTGCCGGTGGCGTACGTCTCCTCCTCGTACGGCTCCGGGGCCGGCTCGGCGCCGGGCTCGTCGACGTCCAGCGGCGGGATGCCCTTGAGCATCGGCAGGACGTCCGCGAGGCGGGCGGCGAGCTCGGAGGCGCGCAGCCGGGAGGCGGGGGCCTTGGCGAGGCACTGGACGATCAGCTGCCACAGCTCCTCGGGGATGCCGGGCAGCGGGACGACGGTCTCGGTGACGTGGCGGCGCAGGACCGCTCCGGGGTGGCCGCCGCCGAACGGGGTGAAGCCGGCGAGCAGCTCGTACAGGACGGTCGCGAGGGCGTAGATGTCGACGGCGGCGCGGGGCGGGAGGCCCTCGACGATCTCGGGGGCGAGGTAGTCGGGGGTGCCGATGATCCGGGTGGCCTTGGTGCGGCCGGGGGTGTCGATCAGCTTGGCGACGCCGAAGTCGGTGAGGAGGGCGGGGTGGGCGCCGCCGGGGCCGAGCGGGCCCTCCATGTCGAGCAGGATGTTCTCCGGCTTGACGTCCCGGTGGACGACTCCGGCCTTGTGCGCGACGGCGAGGGCCTCGGCGACGTCCTTGACGATCGCGACGGCGGCCTCGGGCGCGAGACGCCGCTCGCGGTCGAGGCGGGTGCGCAGGTCGGTGCCGCGGACGAGGTCCATGACGAGGGCGAGGTCGTTGCCGTCGACGACGAGGTCGCGGACCTTGACCACGCGGGGGTGGTCGAGGCCGAGGAGCGCGGTCCGCTCCTGGACGAAGCGGCCGACGAGCTCCTGGTCGGACGCCAGGTCCTCGCGCAGCAGTTTGACGGCGACGGGCCCCTCGGGTCCCTCGCCGAGCCACACCGTTCCGGCGCTGCCCCGCCCGAGGATCTGATGGGCGGTGTAGCGGCTGCCGATGTTCCGTGCCAAGACTGCTCCCTCAGCGGCTGCGGTTCTCGACAAAGCTACGCGTCCACGGCCGCCGGTCTCGACCTCCGAGGGGAAATCACCCCTCGGAAGTCGACAAATCGGCAGTGTTACTGCCCTGTACCGCCGGTAGCACCCCCGGAACCGGTGGCTTCGCCGATCGAGGAGATCCAGTCGGTGATGGCCGAGATGCCGTCGCCGATGGCCTCCCAGTAGCCCTTGCCCTGGGCGATCCAGTCCTGGAGGGGCGTGAGGTCCCAGATGAGCCAGCCGGCGACCACGAACAGGACGATCATGATCAGGCAGCCCTTGAGGCAGCCGAGACCGGGGATGTGCACCGGGTTCGCGCTGCGCTGGCGCGGCGGGCGCGGCTCGCGGGGCGCGGGGGCCTGGGGCGGCGGCTGCGGCGGCGTGTACTGCTGCTGGGGCGGGGCGGCGTACTGCTGGGGCGGGGGCGGCGGGGGCGCGTACTGCTGCTGGGGCTGCTGGTACGGCTGGGGCGCGCGCTGCGGGGCCGGGCGCTGCTGCTGGTACGGCGGGGGCGGCTGCTGGCCGTACTGCTGCTGACCGTACTGCTGCTGGCCGTACGCACCGGGCCGGGCGTCCTGCGGCGGCTGCGGCTGGCGCTGCGGGCGGCGGCGCAGCGGGTCCTCGCTCGGGTCCAGGTACTGCACCTGGGTCTGCTCGTTGCGGTCGCGGACCTGTCGCAGCTGGGTCTGCCAGGGGTGCGGGTCCTCCGGCTGCCCGGTCTGGGGGGCCTGAGGCGGTACGGGGGGCATGACGGCCGTCGGGTCGGCGGCGCCCGGGCCGCTGGTCGGCATGACGCTGGTCGCGGCGGCGGGGTCGTACTGCGGGGGCGTCCCGGCGGCGGCCGCGGCTCCGGCGGCGCCGGTGGGCAGCACCTGGGTGGGGTCGGCGGCACCCGGGGTCTGCGCCTGCGGGGTGCCCGGGACGGGCGCGGGTGCCGGGTCGGGGGCGAGGAGCGCGCCGACGCCCTCCGCGGCCTGGATCTGCGCGGACGTGGCGTGCACGCCGATGCCGGCGGCGACCGCGCGCAGGCCGCGGGCGAGGTTCACGGCGCTCGGCCGCTGGTCGGGGTTCTTGCTGAGGCAGCGCTCTATGACCGTCCACAGCGGTCCGGGCACGGTCGAGGGGCGGCGGGGCTCCTCGCTGAGGTGCTGGTGGAGGACCTCGAGGGCGGTGCCGCCCGTGAACGGGGGCCGGCCGGTGACCAGCTCGTACAGGAGGATGCCCGCGCCGTAGATGTCGACGGCGGAGGTCTGCGGGCGGCCCTCGGCGGACTCCGGCGCCACGTACGCGGGCGTGCCGACGAACTCGTGGGTGCGGGTCAGGCCCGGGGAGTCGGCGAGGCGCGCGATGCCGAAGTCGGTCAGCATCGGGTGCATCTGGCCGCCGTGCTCGGCGAGCAGGACGTTGGCCGGCTTGAGGTCGCGGTGGACGACGCCGTCGGCGTGGCTGGCGGCGAGCGCGTCGGCGATCTGGGCGGTGAGGAGCGCGGCGGCGACCGGGGTGAGCGGGCCGCTCTCCCGGATGTACCGGTGCAGGTCGGGGCCCTCGACGAGGTCCATGACGAGGGCGAGGACATCGCCCTCGACGACCAGGTCGCGGGTGCGCACGATGTTCGGGTGGGTGAGCCGGAGCAGCACGGACCGCTCGCGCAGGAAGCGCATCACGATGTCCGCGTCGTTGGCCAGCTCCTCCTTGAGGACCTTGATCGCGACGGTCTCGCCGGGCTCGCCGGGCACGGCCGCCTCGGCGCCCGCCGTCTCCCGCTGGCGGGCTCGCCAGACGGTGCCCGTGGCGCCGCGGCCGAGCGGCTCCTCGAGCAGGTACTTGCTGCCGATAGGCCGCACGTCACGCGCTCCCTGCTGATCGTGGTCCTGGGGTGTTCCCTGATGTGTCCCCGGGGTCCCTGTCCTCTGTTGTGACCCGTCCGGGCGTCCGACCCACTTTAGTGCCGCCGAACGGGTCACAGGCCGGTCGTCCACAGGCCGTTTCCGCTGCCGTGTCCGAGCCCCGCCCGAGGTCCTGGGCGGACCGAACTTGTCCGGAAGAAGACGCTCCACGGGAGGCGACGGTTGCCATGCATGCTCCGAAGGCATGCCCAACCAGGCTATTTCTCGTCCTCGGCCGACCATTCAAGATCACTTGTGGCCGACCCGCGGGCGTGTTGTCGGTGGCAGGTGCGAGGATGCCTACAGCACGTCGCATCGACGGGGTCGGGAGCCCCGCGCCGTGCCGACCTGTACCGGGCGATGCGTCCGTGCCGGGTGGGGGGAGACACAGGGCGGTTCCCCCCTGCCGAGCCGGCTCGCGCAGAAGGGACCGCTGACGGCGATGCAGATCCGGCTGACCGTCCTCGCGCCGTACGCCGGCCACGGCGCCGGGCGCGCCTGCGACGTGCTCGTCACGGCCCCCGCCGGGACGGCCCTGGCCGCCGTGGCCTCGAACGTCGCCGCCGCCGTCACCGGCCCCGAGACCTCCGCCTCGGGCAGCACCGTGCTCTACGCGGGCGCGGAGCGGCTCGACGGCCGGCGCTGCGTCCTCGGCGAGCCCCCGCTCGTCGACGGCGCGGTCCTCTCCCTCCAGGTGCCAGGACCGGACGACCGGGCCGACGAGACGGCCTCCGCCCGGCTGCACGTGGTGGCCGGACCCGACGCGGGCGGGGTGCACCTGCTGCACGGCGGAGCGATCAGAATCGGCCGTTCCGTCGACGCCGACGTGCCGCTCGACGACCCGGACGTCTCCCGCTCCCACTGCACGGTGACCGTCGGCGAGGACGGCCGGGTCACGGTCTGCGACCGCGGCTCCACGAACGGCACGACGCTCGACGGCGCCCCCGTCGGCGACCGCCCCGTCCCGCTCCGGCCGGGCGCGCTGCTGCGGCTCGGCGAGTCCGCCGTGCGCCTGACGGGCGCCGCCGGTACGGACGCGCTGGCGACCGCCCCCGACGGCGAGGGCCACCTGCGCGTCGCGCACGGGACGGACCGGGGGGCGTCCTCGGACGACACCCCGCACGGCGGGGCGCTCGGCATCGCGCTCGGGGAGACCACCCACGGCGGGGCCCGCGGCATCGCGTTCGGCGAGGTCTACGACGGTGGCAACGCGCACGCGGGGGACGCGCACGACGGCCCCTCCGGCCTCGACGGGGCCGAGCCGCACGGCAGGACCCGACAGGCCGACCCGGCCGCCGCACCCACGCCTCCCGTCAAGCGCGGGCTCGGCGCGTGGGCCCGGCGCCTCGCGGGCGGCCGCGAGGAGCACCCGGCCCCCGCCGCCGACCGCCACCCCTCCCCCGACACGCACGCCGGCACCCGCCCAGGACCCCTCACGCGGGCCGGCGCCCCCGGCCCCGTACCGGTCGCCGACACCTGGCCCGACCCGGCCACCGTCCTCCTCACCGCCCTCGGCCCCGGCCCCCGGCTCTGGGAGCGGGCCCAGGACCACCCCGAGTCCCTCGTCGTCCGGCTCGGCACGACGGACCGCGCCGAACTCTCCGGCGTCCCCGTCACCGTCGGCCTGCGCGAGGCCGGCTCCCTCGGCCTCGCGGGCCCCGGCGACCGGCTCACCGGGCTCGCGCGCTCGGTCGTGGCCCAGCTCGCCGCCCTGCACTCCCCCTCCGACCTGGAGATCGTGCTCATCAGCGCCGACCGGAACCGCTCCCTGGAGGAGCGGCGCCGCGCCTGGGGCTGGCTCGGCTGGCTCCCGCACGTCCGGCCCGCCCACGGCCAGGACTGCCGGCTGCTCCTGGCGTACGACCGCGAGCAGGCCCAGGCCCGTACGGCCGAGCTGACCCGGCGGCTCGACGACGGCCCGCTCGGCCCCGGCTGGCCCAGCGCCGACCGCGCCTCCGTCGCCGAGGCCGCCGCCCGCCACGACGGGCCGACGACCGTCGTCGTCGTCGACGGCGACCCCGGCTCCGCCGCCCTGCGCGAGACGGTCGCGCGGCTCGCGGGCGCCGGCGCGGCCGCCGGCATCCACCTCCTGTGCCTCGCCGAAGCGCCCGCCGCCACCCCGGACTCGCCGCTCGCCGCCACGTACGAGGCCGCGTGCGCCGCGTCCCTCGCCTTCCGCGAATGCGGCGCCGCCGCGCTCCTCAGCGGTGACGTGGCGACGGCGCTGCGGCTGCTGCGCACATCCGGCGGGCGGCTCGCGGGCCACGGCACGGTCGGCGTGGTGGACGCGGTCTCCGTCGCCTGGGCCGAGCGGTTCGGCCGGGCCCTCGCCCCGCTGCGCCCCGAGACGGCCGCGGCGCCGGGCGCCCGGGCCTCCGCGCTGCCGCCGTCCGCCCGCCTCCTCGACGAGCTCGGGCTCGCCCGGGCCACCCCCGCCTCCCTCATGGCCCGCTGGGCCTCCGCCGCGGACGGCACCGCCGTCCTGGGCGCCGGCCCGCGCGGGCCGCTCGCCGTGGACCTCACCAAGGAGGGCCCGCACCTGCTGATCGAGGGCCCGGCCGGCAGCGGGCGCACGGAACTGCTCCGCTCGATCGCCGCCTCGCTCGCGGCGGGCGGCCGCCCGGACCGCCTCGGCCTGCTCCTCGTGGACGGCGCGGGCGGCGAGCGCGGCGAAGGACTCGCGGTCTGTACGGAGCTGCCGCACGTCACCGAGCACCTGGTCGCCTCGGACCCGGTACGGATGCGGGAGTTCGCGCAGGCGCTCGGCGCCGAGCTGAAGCGCCGGGCGGAGCTCCTGGGCGACGGCCACTTCGCGGACCGCCGGGGGGCGGCGCGTGCCGCCGACCGGATGATCGGGCAGCGCGCCCCGAGCGCGGCGGAATCCGTGCCGCAGGGCGCCCGCGCGACCGTCCGCCTCCCGGACACCGCCGACCTCACGGACCGCCCGAGCGGCCGCACGCTCCGCACGGGCGACGGCCCGATCGGCGCGCTCCCGAACACGAACGACCTGAACCCCCGCACGAGCGGCCGCACCCTCCGCACAACCGCCGCGGAGGCGCAGGGCCGCGCCGCGTACCCGGGCGCGGACGACGTGCCGGGACGGGTCCCGTACCCCGGCAGCGAGGACCTGACAGGCCGGGCGAGCGGACGCGTGCCCTACCCGGGCGCGGACGACGTGACGGGCCGTACGAGCGGACGGGTCGCGTACCCCGGCGCGGACGACGTCACCGGACGGCCCAGCGGGCGCGTCCCCCGCCCGGCCGGTGCAGGCGATCTCGCTGAGCGCCCGAGCGGGCGCGTCCCCCGGGCCGGGGATCTGGCCGACCGTTCCAGCGGGCGCGTCCCCCGGGCGGGGGACGGGGCGCTCGACGAGCGTTCCGGGGCGCGGGCGCGGGCCGGCGGGGAGGCCTTCCTGGCCGATACGCCCAGTGGGCGGCTCCCGCGCCGGGAGGGCGGGGCCGTCGACGACCGCCCGAGCAGCCGCACCCTCCGCACGACCGACGGCGACCTCACCGACCACCCGAGCGCCCGCACCCTCCGCACGGGCGCCGACGACGTGACCGGCCGGGCGAGCGGACGCGCCCCGTACCCCGGCGCCGACGACGTCACCGGACGGCCCAGCGGGCGCGTCTCCGTCCCCGAGGAGGTCGCGGGGCGGATTCCTCGGCCCGCCTCCGGGGAGTCGGCTGCCGCGCGGGCCGGTGGTGTCGGGCAGTTGCCTCGGCTCGTCGTGCTCGTCGACGACTACGACGCCCTGGTCGCGCCCGCGCTCGGTGCCCCCGGGCGGCCCGCCGCCGGGTCCGTCGTGCGGGCCCTGGAGGCCGTCGCGCGGAACGGGGAGCGGCTCGGCGTGCACCTCGTGGCGACCTCGTCGCGCCCCGACCGCACCTCCGACACGGAGCTGGCCCACGGGGCCCGGCTGCGGATCGTGCTCGACGCTCCTCCGGTGGCGGCGGGCCCGGACGTGCCGGCCGCCGGGCGGGGCCGTCTCGGGCATCCGGACGGCCGGGTGACCCCGTTCCAGGCGGGCCGCGTGACGGGCCGGATCCCCCGGACGGCGACGCTCCGGCCGACGGTCGTCCCGCTGGAGTGGGAGCGGATGGGCGACCCGCCCACCCGGCGCCCGGTCCGCGAGCTGGGCAACGGCCCGACGGACCTGGCCCTTCTGGCGAGCGCCCTCGACCGCGCGGCGCGCTCGGTCGAGGCGACGCCCGTACCCCCGCTGACCCCCACCCCGCACGCCTGACGGCGCGTCACGAGGGCGTCACGATCGCCCACTTGGAGCCGAAGGCGGTATTGCGGGGCCCCGCACCCCGGCGTAGACCTGTCGGACGGACAGCGAAGCGCACGGGAGAGACGGGGCAGCGATGCGTACAACTCTTCGTCCACGCAGGGCACGCAGGACACGCAGGACAAGCGCGGCACGCACGGCCGCAGTGTCCCTGACCGCGTTAGCCACGCTGACCGCCCTCGCGGGCTGCGGCAGCGACGACGGCGACAGCACGTTGCCGTCCGACCCCCCGCTCTCCCTCAAGGGCGAGAAGATCGAGGTCGCCGCCGTCTGGACGGGCCCCGAGCAGGAGAACTTCACCAAGGTCCTGAAGGAGTTCGAGAAGCGCACCGGCGCGACCGTCACCTTCGTGCCCGCGCAGGACCCGATCGTGAACTTCCTCGGTACGAAGATCGCCGGTGGCGCGCCGCCCGACGTGGCGATGCTCCCGCAGGTGGGCGCGATCCAGCAGGCCGCCGCCCAGAAGTGGCTGAAGCCGGTCGGCCCGGAGGGCAGGGCGGCGCTCGCGGCGAACTACTCGCGCGGCTGGCAGGAGCTCGGCGCGGTGGGCGGCACCCAGTACGGGGTCTACTTCAAGGCCGCCAACAAGTCCCTCGTCTGGTACAACACCGCCGTCTTCGACAGCGCGGGCGCCGCGGAGCCGAAGACCTGGCAGGAGTTCCTCGCCACCGCCGAGACGGTCTCGGCCTCCGGCGTGACCCCGGTCTCGGTCGGCGGCGCGGACGGCTGGACCCTCACCGACTGGTTCGAGAACGTCTACCTCTCCCAGGCGGGCCCGGCCAAGTACGACCAGCTGGCGAAGCACGAGATCAAGTGGACGGACCCGTCCGTCGCCGCCGCCCTCAAGACCCTCGCCGAGCTCTTCGGCAACCCGTCGCTGATCGCGGGCGGTTCGGCCGGCGCGCTGCAGACGGAGTACCCGGCCTCGGTCACGCAGACCTTCACGGGCGGCGACCAGCCCAAGGGCGCGATGGTCTTCGAGGGCGACTTCGCCGCGGTCAACATCGCGCAGACGAAGGCGGAGATCGGGAAGGACGCGAAGGTCTTCCCCTTCCCCAAGACCGGCGGCACGTCCCCGGTGGTGACGGCGGGCGACGCGGCCGTGGCCCTGAAGGACACCAAGGGCGCGCAGGCGCTGCTCGCCTTCCTCGCCTCCCCGGACGCGGCGCGGATCTGGGCGGCCGAGGGCGGGTTCCTCTCCCCCAACAAGAACCTGGACCCGGCGGCGTACCCGAACGACGTCCAGCGCGAGATCGCCAAGGCCCTCATCGGCGCGGGTGACGACTTCCGCTTCGACATGTCGGACCAGATGCCGCAGTCGTTCGGCGGGACGCCGGGCAAGGGCGAATGGAAGGCGCTCCAGGACTTCCTGAAGAACCCTGAGGACATCGCCGGGACCCAGGCGCGCCTGGAGGCGGACGCGGCGAAGGCGTACAAGGGCTGAGGCCCCCATGCCACGCATCACGAGAAGGAGCAGGACCGTCGCGGCCGGGTTCCTGCTCCCCGCCCTGGTTCTCCTCGGCGCGCTCGTCGTCTACCCGATCGGGTACTCCGTCCGGCGTTCGCTCTTCGACCGTTCCGGCGGCTCGTTCGTCGGCCTCGACAACTACCTCGCGCTCGTCACCGACGACTCCCTGCGCACCGCCGTCCGCAACAACCTGATCTGGCTGGTGGTGGCCCCGGCGGTCGCCACCGCGCTCGGTCTGGTCTTCGCCGTGCTCACCGAACGGGTGCGCTGGGGGACGGCGTTCAAGCTGGTCGTCTTCATGCCGATGGCGATCTCGATGCTGGCCGCCGGGATCATCTTCCGGCTGGTGTACGAGCAGGACCCGGACCGGGGCGTCGCCAACGCGGTCTGGGTCGGGGTCCACGACACCTTCGCCGAGGCGTCCGGCTTCCCCCGGGCCCGGCCGCTGCCCGTGCACCCGTTGAAGGCGGCGGGTGGCGGCGCGTTCGTCACGAAGGAGCCGGTACGGGCCGGGGCGCCCGTCCTCCTCCCGCTGGTCGGGGTGGCGCCGGGGCGGATGCCGAAGGACGCGCGCCCCGCTCACGCGCCGACCGCGAAGGACGGCGAGATCACCGGAACCGCCTGGCTGGACTTCACCCGGGGCGGCGGCGGGAAGCCGAACGTGGCCGATCCGGGCGAGCTCGGCCTCAAGGGGCTGCGGATCGAGGCCGTACGGGACGGGAAGGTGGTCGCCACGGCCACGGCGGCGGCCGACGGCGGCTTCGCCCTGCCCGCCGACCGCGCCGAAGGAGCCGTACTCCGGCTGCCCGCGAGCAATTTCCGGGAGCAGTACGACGGCGTGGAGTGGCTGGGCCCCGAGCTCGTCACCCCGGCCGTGATCGGGTCGTACGTGTGGATGTGGGCCGGGTTCGCGATGGTCCTGATCGGCGCCGGGCTCGCGGCCGTACCGCGCGAACTCCTGGAGGCGGCGCGGGTGGACGGGGCGAACGAGTGGCAGGTGTTCCGGCGGATCACGGTGCCGCTCCTGGCGCCGGTCCTCGTGGTCGTCCTCGTCACCCTGATGATCAACGTGCTGAAGGTCTTCGACCTGGTCTTCGTCATCGCGCCGGGCTCCGCGCAGGACGACGCGAACGTGCTCGCGCTCCAGCTGTACCGCTCGTCCTTCGGCACGGACGCGGATCTCGGGGTCGGTTCGGCCATCTCCGTCGTCCTGCTCCTTCTCGTGCTGCCGGTGATGGTGGTCAACATCCGCCGCATCCGAAGGGAGTCACGCCGATGAAGAGCTCCGGAGTCCCGCCGATGAAGGGCTTCGCGGCGAAAGCCTCGGCACGCGCGGCCGGGGGCGCCGTCCGGGTCTTCCTCCTGCTCGCCGGCCTCTTCTGGCTGCTGCCGACGGTCGGGCTGCTGCTCTCCTCGCTCCGCTCGCCGTCCGACATCGCGGCGAGCGGCTGGTGGCGGGTGTTCACCGCCCCGGC
This sequence comes from Streptomyces sp. NPDC037410, assembly GCF_055602235.1. Lineage (NCBI taxonomy): Bacteria > Bacillati > Actinomycetota > Actinomycetes > Kitasatosporales > Streptomycetaceae > Streptomyces > Streptomyces sp. NPDC037410. Next base: position 11,630 of record NZ_JBVJWR010000037.1, read on the forward strand.
CCAGCTGACCACCGAGAACTACACCCGCCTCCTCGCGAACGACACGATCACGGGCTCTCTCCTCTCCACGGTCCTGATCACCGTCCCGGCCACGCTCCTGGTCCTCCTCATCGGCTCGCTCGCCGGTTACGCCTTCGCGTGGCTGGAGTTCCCGGGCCGGGACTGGTGGTTCCTGGGCGTGGTGGCGCTGCTCGTGGTCCCGGTGCAGGTGGCCCTGGTCCCGGTGTCGAAGCTGTTCGGGGCGGTGGGTCTCTTCGAGACGACGGCGGGGGTGGTCCTCTTCCACACGGCCTTCGGCCTGCCGTTCGCGATCTTCCTGCTGCGGAACTTCTTCGCGGAGATCCCGCGCGAGCTCCTGGAGGCGGCGCGGCTCGACGGGGCGGGCGAGATCCGGCTGTTCACGCGTGTGGTGCTGCCGCTCGGCGGTCCGGCGATCGCCTCGCTGGGGATCTTCCAGTTCCTGTGGGTGTGGAACGACATGCTGATCGCGCTGATCTTCGCGGACTCGCAGTCGCCGCCGATCACGGTGGCGCTCCAGCAGCAGGTGCGGCAGTTCGGCAACAACGTGGACGTGCTCGCGCCGGGGGCGTTCGTGTCGATGGTGGTGCCGCTGGTGGTGTTCTTCGCGTTCCAGCGGCAGTTCGCGTCGGGGGTGATGGCGGGCGCGGTGAAGTAGGCGGGGTTACGCGCGCAGCGCGCAGCGCGGACCGAGCCCCGCGCCGGGCGGCCCCGCGCCGGTCACGCCGTGAGCGCCGCGACCGCCGAGCGTGCGAGTTCGTCCAGGTACCCCTTGGGCAGGGGCGTGCGGACGACGACGAGGCGCCAGTAGAGCGGGCCGACGGCCAGGTCGAGGGCCTTGCCGGGGTCGGCGCCCTCGGGGAGTTCGCCGCGCGCGACGGCCTCGCGGACGATCTGGGTCATGACGCCCTGCTGCCCGTCGAGGAGCACGGCCTTGACGGTCTCGGCGATCTCGGGGTGCCGGGCGGCCTCGACGAGCAGGTCCGGGATGACCTGCGAGGCGACCGGGTGGCGCAGGGCGTGCGAGGCGACTTCGAGGAGGGCGCGCACGTCCCCGTAGAGGGAGCCGCTGGCGGGTGCCGGCAGGCCCTGGGCGGCGAAGGCGCCGACGAGGTCGAGGACGAGGGAGAGCTTGGACTTCCAGCGCCGGTAGACGGCCGTCTTGCCGACTCCCGCGCGGCGCGCGATGCCCTCGATGGACATCCGGGCGTAGCCGACGGCCGCGAGCTCCTCGAAGACGGCGGCGCGGATGGCCTCGGTCACGTCCTCGCGGAGTACGGCGGCTCCGGCGGGGGCGCGGCGGGGGGTCGGATCGGTCATGAACGGCATCCTAACCAACCGCGATATCCCGGAGCCGTTGCGACGATACGGTTGCGTTCCGTCGTGAGGGCGCCCTACTCTCCCCGTAGCGACGATACGGACCCGTCCCATCGCCGACGACATCACGCGCCCCCGCACCCTCGTCGAAAGCGCCCGCCCGTGACCACGACCCTGGCCCCCGCCGTACCAGCCCCGACAGCCGCGAGGGAGGCCCCCGAGGACCTCGCCGCCCTCGCCCGCCGCCACGGCCTGAGCGTCAGCGGCGCCCGCCCCTCGCTCCCCGTCTACGTGCGGGAGCTCTGGTCGCGCCGCGACTTCGTCACCGCCTTCGCGACCGCCCGCCTCACCTCCCAGTTCAGCCAGGCGCGCCTCGGCCAGGTCTGGCAGGTGATGACCCCGCTGCTCAACGCGGCCGTGTACTACCTGATCTTCGGCATCGTGATGAACGCGAAGAACGGCGTGCCGGACTACGTGCCCTTCCTGATCACGGGCATCTTCGTGTGGACCTTCACCGCCAACACGGTCCAGGCGGGAACCCGCGCGATCAGCGGCAACCTGGGCCTGGTCCGCGCCCTGCACTTCCCCCGCGCGAGCCTGCCGATCTCGCTCGCGTTCCAGCAGCTCCAGCAGCTGCTGTTCTCGCTCGCCGCGCTCGTCGTGATGCTGGCCTGCTTCGGCGAGTTCCCCACCTGGAGCTGGCTGCTCGCCGTCCCGGCGCTGTTCCTCCAGTCGCTGTTCAGCACGGGCGTGGCGCTGGTGCTCGCCCGGCTCGCCGCCCGCACCCCGGACATCAGCCAGCTGATGCCGTTCGTGCTCCGCACCTGGATGTACGCCTCGGGCGCCATGTTCTCGATCCAGAACCTGGCGGGCAGCGGGCGCTTCCCGCACGCCGTGGTGATCGCGCTCCAGTACAACCCGGCGGCGCTCTACATCGACCTCATGCGCTTCGCGCTGATCCGGAGCTTCACCGCCGCGCAGCTGCCGCCGCACGTGTGGGCGCTGGCGGCCGGCTGGGCCGTGCTCGCCTTCGCGGGCGGTTTCGTCTGGTTCTGGAAGGCGGAGGAGACGTACGGCCGTGGCTGAGTCGACGAGGACGCCCACCGTCGTCGCGGACGGCGTCCACATCACGTACACCGTCCATGGCGGGCACCCCGGCGGCCGGGGGGCCGCCACCGCCGCCCTCGGCCGGATGCTGCACCGGCGCAAGGCCCCGGCCGGCCGCCGGGTGCACGCCGTGAAGGGCGTCAGCTTCGTCGCGTACCGGGGCGAGGCAATTGGCCTGATCGGTTCGAACGGATCCGGGAAATCCACCCTCCTGAAGGCCGTCGCGGGGCTCCAGCCCGTGGACCGGGGCCGGATCTACACCCAGGGACAGCCCTCCCTCCTCGGCGTGAACGCGGCCCTGATGAACGATCTGACCGGCGAGCGGAACGTGATCCTGGGCGGCCTCGCGATGGGCATGAGCCGCACGGAGATCCGCGAACGCTACGACGGGATCGTCGACTTCTCCGGCATCAACGAGAAGGACGACGCGATCTCCCGCCCGATGCGGACGTACTCCTCCGGGATGGGCGCCCGGCTGCGCTTCTCCATCGCCGCCGCCAAGAGCCATGACGTGCTCCTCATCGACGAGGCCCTGTCGACCGGCGACGCGCGCTTCCGCCGCCGCAGCCAGCGGCGGATCGACGAGCTTCGGGCGGAGGCGGGGACGGTCTTCCTGGTCAGCCACTCGAACTCCACGATCACGGAGACCTGCGAGCGGGCCCTGTGGCTGGAAGCCGGGACGCTGCGGATGGACGGGCCGGCGAAGGAGGTCGTGGCGGCATACGAGGAGTTCACGGCCAAGCCGGGACCGAAGAAGCCGAACGAAAGGGACATAAGTAGCTAAAGTGCGGTGGGATGACGAACGATCACCCCCAGTCGCCACCCGACGCCACGTCCGACGCCCCGCCCCGCCCCGGAAGCCGCCCCGGGAGCCGCCCCGGAAACCGCTCCGGAAGCGAACCCCCCACCCTCACCGGGTCCCCCTTCGACTCGGACACCTTCACCTCCGCCACCTTCGTCACCGTCGGCCGCGGCCCCCTCCTCGCCCTCGCCGCCGCCTGGCTCCTCAGCCGGGCCGGCATGCTCCTGCTGCTCTCCCGCGACAGCCTCGGCATCGGCGGGGTGGCCCGCGAGGTGGACCTCTACCGGCACTGGTACGGGCAGTTCGCCGCCGGCACCTTCCCGCCCGGCGACGTCACCTGGCAGTACCCGCCCGGCGCGGGACTCGTGATCATGTCGCCGGGCATCCTCCCCTGGCTCACCTACTTCCAGGCCTTCGTCACCCTCACCCTCCTCGCCGACGCCGTCGTCACGCTCGCCCTCGCCCGCGCCGACAGCGCCCGCCTCACCCACGGCACCTGGATCTGGGTCTGCGGCCTCCCGCTCCTCCTCCACATCCCGCTCGCCCGGTACGACGTCCAGACCACCGCCCTCGCCGTCCTCGCGCTGCTCGCCCTGAACGCCCGCCCCACCGCCGCCCACCAGCTCGGCGGGGCGCTCGCCGGGATCGGCGCCATGGTCAAGGTGTGGCCCGCGCTCGCCCTGATCGGCACGCCCCGGGGCCGTACCACCCGCGAGGCCTGGACCGCCGCCGCCGTCACCGCCCTCGCGCTCCTCGCCACCCTGGCGCTGTTGTTCTCCGAGTCCCTCGGCTTCCTGCGCCAGCAGGGCAGCCGCGGCATCCAGATCGAGTCCCTGTGGGGCACGGCCCTCGCGGTGGCCCACGCCACCGGCGCCTGGGCGGGCACGGTCGAGTTCCGCTACGGCGCCTTCGAGTACGTCGGCCCGTACGTCTCCAGCCTCGGCCACCTCGCCCTGCTGTTCACCGTCATCGCCTTCGCCTGGCTGCTCCTGTGGCGCCTCCAGGCCCGCCGCTGGACCCCCGCCACCCCGTTCGACGCGGCCCTCGCCGCCGTACTGCTCTTCACCGCCACCAGCCGGGTGATCAGCCCCCAGTACATGATCTGGCTGCTCGGCCTCGCCGCCGTCTGCCTGACCTCCCGGCACACCGTGATGCGGCCGGTCGCCCTGCTGCTCCTCCCGGCGGCCGCCCTCAGCTCCCTCGCGTACCCCGTCCTCTACGACGAGGTCTTCTACGGCACCACCACCGGCGTGGCCGTCATGGTGCTCCGCAACGGTCTGCTCCTCACGGCGGCCCTGCTCGCCGCCCGCCGCCTGTGGACCTCGACGGCCGCACCCGTGCCAGCGGCACCCGTGAAGGAATGAGGAAGGGCCCCGCCGGAAAACCGGCGGGGCCCTTCCTCACTCACGTGTCAGCTGTGCGAGCGGAGCAGCGTCCGCATCGTCCGCATCGCCACCGACAGGTTCGCCAGGTCGAAGGTGTCCGAGCCCTGGATCTCCTCCAGGGTCGTCCGCGCGCGGCCCAGGATCGCCGCGTTCTTCTCCTCCCAGGCCTTGAACCGCTCCTCGGGGCTCGTCGTGCCGTTGCCGACCGTCAGGACGTCGGCGGTCAGCGCCGCGTGCGCCGCGAAGAGGTCCTCGCGGATCGAGGCGCGGGCCATCGACTGCCACCGGTCGCTGCGCGGCAGCTCGATGATCCGGTCCATCAGGTCGGTGATCCGCAGCCGGTCGGCCAGGTCGTAGTAGACCTCGGCGACCGCGAGCGGCTCCTTGCCCATCCGGTCGGCGATCGCGACGACGTCGAGGATCGGGAAGGCGGAGGAGAAGCCGGCGACGCGCAGCGCGAGCTCCTCCGGCACGCCGACCTCGGTCAGCTCGTCCAGGATCGACTGGTACCACTCCAGGTCCGCACCGCGCAGCAGGCCCGGCAGCTGCGTCCAGACCTCCTCGACCCGGTCCGCGAAGAACTCGATGGTCTCCGTGAGCTGGAGCGGCTGCGGCCGGTTGTTGAGCATCCAGCGCGTGCCGCGCTCGACGAGCCGGCGGGAGTGCAGGCGCATCTGGGTCTGGATCTCGGCCGGCACCTGGTTGTCGAGGTCCTCGACGGCGTCCCAGACCTGGCCGAGGCGGAAGACGACCCGGGCGGCGGTCTGCGCGCGGACGATCTCCTCGATCGACGCGCCGGTCTCCTCGCGGAGGCGGTGCAGGAAGGTCGAGCCACCGGTGTTGACGGTGTCGTTGACCAGGACCGTCGTGATGATCTCGCGGCGCAGCGCGTGGTTGTCGACGGCCTCGGTGAACTTCTCGCGCAGCAGCGTCGGGAAGTACGCGTGGAGCAGCCCGCGCAGGTACGGGTCGTCCGGCAGCTCCGTACCGATCAGCTCGTCGGCCACCGTGATCTTGGTGTACGCGAGGAGGACGGCGAGCTCGGGCTGGCTCAGGCCCTTGCCGCCGTTGAGGAGGTCGCGGATCTGCCGGTCGTTGGGCAGGAACTCCAGGGAGCGGTCGAGGGCCCCGTCGCGGCCCAGGCGGCGCATGAACCGCTGGTGGGCGTGGAGCAGGGACGGCGACTGGGCGACGGCGTTGGCCAGGGCGGTGTTCTGCGCGTAGTTGTTGCGCAGGACGAGCGCGCCGACCTCGTCCGTCATCTCGGCGAGGATCTTGTTGCGCTGCTTGACGGTCATGTCGCCCTCGGCGACGAGCCCGTTGAGCAGGATCTTGATGTTGACCTCGTGGTCGGAGGTGTCGACGCCGGCGCTGTTGTCGATGGCGTCGGTGTTGACCTTGCCGCCCTGGCCCTCGGGGCCGCCGCTGCGGGCGAACTCGATGCGGCCCAGCTGGGTCGCGCCGAGGTTGCCGCCCTCGCCGACGACCTGGGCGCGGACGTCCTGGCCGTCGACGCGGATGGCGTCGTTGGCCTTGTCGCCGACGTCGGCGTTGGACTCGGCCGAGGACTTCACGTACGTGCCGATGCCGCCGTTCCACAGCAGGTCGACGGGCGACTGGAGGATCGCCTTCATCAGCTCGGCCGGGGTCAGCTTGGTGACGCCGTCCTCGATGCCGAGGGCGGCCCGCATCTGCGCGTTGACCGGGATGGACTTGGCGCTGCGGGGGTGGATGCCGCCGCCCGCGGACAGCAGCGAGGTGTCGTAGTCCGCCCACGAGGAGCGCGGCAGGTCGAAGAGCCGGCGGCGCTCGGCGTACGAGGTGGCCGCGTCCGGGTTCGGGTCGATGAAGATGTGGCGGTGGTCGAAGGCGGCGACCAGGCGGATGTGCTCGGAGAGCAGCATGCCGTTGCCGAAGACGTCGCCGGACATGTCGCCGACGCCGACGACGGTGAAGTCCTCGGTCTGGGTGTCGTGGCCCAGCTCGCGGAAGTGCCGCTTGACGGACTCCCAGGCGCCGCGGGCGGTGATGCCCATGCCCTTGTGGTCGTAGCCGGCGGAGCCGCCGGAGGCGAACGCGTCGCCGAGCCAGAAGCCGTACGACTCCGCGACGCCGTTGGCGATGTCGGAGAAGGTGGCGGTGCCCTTGTCGGCGGCGACCACGAGGTACGTGTCGTCCTCGTCGTGGCGGACCACGTCGACCGGCGGCACGACCTCGCCCGCGACCAGGTTGTCGGTGATGTCGAGGAGCGCCGAGATGAAGGTCTTGTACGAGGCGATGCCCTCGGCCAGCCAGGCGTCGCGGTCCACGGACGGGTCCGGGAGCTGCTTGGCGACGAAGCCGCCCTTGGCGCCGACCGGCACGATGACGGTGTTCTTCACCATCTGCGCCTTGACCAGGCCGAGGATCTCCGTACGGAAGTCCTCACGGCGGTCGGACCAGCGCAGACCGCCTCGGGCGACCTTGCCGAAGCGCAGGTGGACGCCCTCGACGCGCGGGGAGTACACCCAGATCTCGAAGGCCGGGCGCGGGGCCGGCAGGTCCGGGATGGCCTGCGGGTCGAACTTCATCGACACGTAGGAGTGCGGCTTGCCGTCGGCGGCCGTCTGGAAGAAGTTCGTCCGCAGCGTCGCCTTGATGACGGTGAGGAAGGACCGCAGGATCCGGTCCTCGTCCAGGCTCGCGACCTGGTCGAGGGCGCCGTCCAGCTCCTCCAGGAGGCCGTCGATCAGCTCGGTGCCGGCGCGCTGCCGCTCCGGGGCCATGCGGGCCTCGAAGAGGTTGACGAGCAGCCGGGTGGTGTGGACGTTGTCGCGGAGGGTGTCCTCCATGTAGTCCTGGCTGAACGTCGCTCCGGCCTGGCGCAGGTACTTGGCGTAGGCGCGCAGCACCATCGCCTCGCGCCAGGTGAGCCCGGCGGAGAGGACGAGCGAGTTGAAGTTGTCGTTCTCGGCCTGGCCGGTCCAGGTGGCGGCGAAGGCCTCCTGGAAGCGCTCGCGGGCGTCCTCGCCGATGTAGTCGCCGCCGTTCCCGGTGGCGACCGGCATGCGCAGACCGAAGTCGTAGATCCAGGCGTGGGTGCGGTCGGCGCAGCGCAGCTCGTACGGACGCTCGTCGGTCACCTCGACGCCGAGCCGGTTGAGGACCGGCAGGACGGCGGACAGGGAGATCTGCTCGCCCGTCTTGTAGATCTTGAAGCGGCGCTCGCCGGGGCCGGCGACGACCGGCTCGTACAGGGAGAGCGCGAAGTCCTTGCCGCTGCCGGCGAGGGCCTCCAGGTGGCAGAGGTCGGCGACGGCGGCGCGCGGCGAGTGGTCGGCCTTGTAGCCCTCGGGGAAGGCGTTGCCGTAGCGGCGGAGCAGCTCGGCGGCGCGCTCCTCGCCCAGCTCGGCGTTGAGCGCCTCGCCGAAGCCGTCGGCCCAGGAGCGGGTGGCCTCGACGAGCCGGCTCTCGATGCGGTCGACGTCGGCGTCGGTGAGCTTGGCCAGCTCGGTGCCGGGCTTGACGCGGACGACGAAGTGCAGGCGGGAGAGGATCGACTCGGTGTTCCAGGCGGTGAAGTCGACGCTGGTGCCGTCGAGCTCCTCCTTGAGGATGTCGATGATCCGCAGCCGGACGCGGGTCGTGTAGCGGTCGCGCGGCAGGTAGACGAGGGCCGAGTAGTAGCGGCCGTACTCGTCCTGGCGCAGGTAGAGCCGCAGCCGGCGCCGCTCCTGGAGGTACAGGACGCTGGTGACGACGGACTGCAGCTGGTCGGCCGGGGTCTGGAAGAGCTCGTCGCGCGGGTAGGTCTCCAGGATCTGGAGCAGGTCGCGGCCGTCGTGGCTGTTCGGCGAGAAGCCGGCGCCGTCCAGGACCTCCTGGACCTTGCGCTTGACGACGGGGACGCGGCGGACGGACTCGGTGTAGGCCGCGGACGAGAAGAGGCCGAGGAAGCGGCGCTCGCCGATGACGTTGCCGTCGGCGTCGAACTTCTTCACACCGACGTAGTCGAGGTACGAGGGGCGGTGCACGGTCGCCCGGCTGTTGGCCTTCGTCAGGATCAGCAGCTTGTGCTCGCGCGCCTTGGCGCGGGCGTCGGCGGGCAGCCGGCTGAACGACGGCGAGACGGGGTGGGCGTGGTGGCCCTGGTCGTCGGCGCCGTGCTGCGGGTCGGAGCGCAGGATGCCGAGGCCGGTGCCGGGCACGGCGGACAGGGCGTCGCCGTTGACCAGCTCGTACTCGCGGTAGCCGAGGAAGGTGAAGTGGTCGTCGGCGAGCCAGCGCAGCAGCTCGCGGGCCTCCTCCACCTCGGTCGGACGCAGGTCGGAGGCGGTGGGCTCGTCGGGCAGGCCGTCGGCGATGCGCAGGGCGGCATCGCGCATCTTCTCCCAGTCCTCGACCGTCTCGCGGACGTCGGACAGGACGCGCAGCAGGTCGTTGGTGATCTGCTTGAGGTCGGCCTTGTCGGTCTCGCGGTCGATCTCGACGTGGATCCAGGACTCGGTGAGCGCGTCGTGCGGCAGCTCGCCGTGGATCTGCGCCGAGAGGACCTCGATGAGCCTTCCGGCCACGTCACGGCGGACGAGGACCTGCGGGTGGATCACGACATGGATGCCGCGGCCCTGGCGGGACAGCTCGTTGGTGACGGAGTCGACGAGGAAGGGCATGTCGTCGGTGACGACCTCGACGACGGAGTGGCTGCTGGTCCAGCCGTTCTCCTCCACCGTCGGAGTGTGGACGCGCACGTTCGCGGTGCCCTGCGGGCGGTTCTCCGCGAGCCGGTAGTGAGAGAGCGCGGCGCCGAACACGTCGACCGGGTCGCGGTCGGCGAGGTCCTCGGGCGCGGTGTGCAGGTAGTAGCGCTGGAGGTAGTCGAGCACGGTGTCCCGGTCCGGACGCTCACCGGCGCCTTCGGGGCCCGTCGGAAGTCGCCCTCCGACAGGGCTGTGCTCAGCTACCCGGGCGGCCCTCTCGAGCAGCTCGGCCTTTGCTTCGTCCAGCTTGGTCTGCATGTCCTCTGACTCCTGTCGCGCGCCGTTGCGTGACGTCGGTGGAAGAAAGGACACAACGCCACGACGCGGTGATTCCGGTCGAAGTCGACGTTATGCCCGGATGAGAGATGCCCAGGACGTTATCGGCCACGGAGCGTGGCGCGCCCGGACGGAGAGGATCGAACGCACGGTCGGCCCGGCCGCTGTCGCGGACCGGGCGGCAGCCGGGGGCTTCGCTGCCCCCACGGCGTATCGCGCTGATCACGGGAAAAGCCTATCGCTCATGACCCCCGAACCGTCATGAGCCGTATGCGTACAAAAGAGCGGGGGAAGTTTGACGCTTTGGACAGCGACACATGACCTCTTGGTAAAGCGCCCCGCCGGCGGCACGGTGTACGCGAGCATGGGCGCAGCACGACGGACCGACCATCTGTGATCTGGGAGAGCCATGGCGAAGATCCTGATCGTGACCGGGGACGCGGCGGAGTCGCTGGAGGTGATGTACCCCTACCAGCGGCTTCTGGAGGAGGGTTACGAGGTCGACATCGCGGCCCCGGCCCGCAAGACGCTCCGCTTCGTCGTCCACGACTTCGAGCCGGGGTACGACACGTACACGGAGAAGCCGGGCTACACCTGGCCCGCCGACCTGGCCTTCTCGGAGGTCGACCCGGGCGCGTACGCGGCGGTGGTGATCCCGGGCGGCCGGGCGCCGGAGTACCTGCGCAACGACCCGGAGCTCCGCAAGATCCTCAAGGCCTTCTTCGACGCCGACAAGCCGGTGGCCCAGATCTGCCACGGCCCGCTCGTGACGGCGGCGGTCGGCAGCCTGGAGGGCCGCCGCGTCACGGCCTACCCGGCCCTGGAACTCGACATGCAGGCGGCGGGGGCGACCTTCCAGGACAGCGCGGCCGTGGTCGACGGCCTCCTGGTCTCCTCCCGAGCCTGGCCGGACCACCCCACCTGGATGCGCGAATTCCTGAAGGTCCTGCGCGCGAAGGGCTAGCGCGGCTCGGGGGGGGGGGGGGTGGCGTTCCCCCCCCCCCCCCCCCCCCCCCCCCCCCCCCCCCGCCGCCCCCCCCCCCCCCCACCCCACCCCCCCCCCCCCCCCCCCCCACCCCCGCCCCCTAGACCAGCTCCTCCGCGACGGCGACGGCCTCCTCCAGGGAGTCCACCACCGGCACCCCGACCCGCTCCAGCGACGCCCGGCTGTGCGACCCGCCGGTGTAGAGCACGGCCCGCGCCCCGACGTGCGCCGCCGCCACCGCGTCATCGGCGGCGTCACCGATCACGACGATCCGGTCGGCCGGGACCCGCAGCGCGTCGAGGTGCCGCACCATGTGGCCCGACTTCCCGTCGCTGGAGTCGTCGAGGCGCCCGTCCATGCGGAGGAACCGCTCGGCGATCCCGTGGTGCCGCACGAGCGGTACCAGCTCGGCCTGCGGCGCGAGCGACAGCAGCGACTGCGTGCCCCCGGCCTCCTGCCGCGCGGCGAGCAGCTCCGCCGCGCCGGCGGTGAGCCCGCAGGAGCCGGCCCGCTCCCGGTAGTGCCGGTGGAAGGTCCCGTTCATGACGGTCCACTCCGCGTCCGTCGGCAGCCGCCCCATGAGCCGCTCATAGAACTTCGGCACCGGCACCGTGTACAGCTCGCGGTACTGCTCGAGCGTGATGGACGCGAGCCCGAGCTCGGCGAAGGCCGCGTTCGTCGCGCCGATCACCGCCCCGGTGTCGTCGAGCAGTGTGCCGTTCCAGTCCCAGACCAGGTGTTTTCCGTGCTTCCCCATGGAGAGACGGTACCCGGCGACTCAGCCGAGCAGGGAGGGGATCTCCTGCACACCGAACCAGAGCAGCTCGTGGTCCTCGGCCCCGTCCACGACGAACTGGGCGTCGTCGTCGCCCTGGTCCGCCGCGCCCAGCGCGTCCGCCGCCGCCGTGACGTCCGCCTCGGCGTCGTCCGCGTCGGCGTGCACGGCCGCGGCCTTGGCCAGCGGTACGGCTCCGGCGACGCGGACCTCGCCGATGGAGCCGGAGTCGAGCCCGCGGTCGGGGTCGACGGTCGCGTCCTTGTCGGCCACGTCGACGGCGACCACGATCCGGCGCCGGGGCGCCTCGGGGTCGCCGGCGAGGAGCCGCAGGGAGGCGGCGGCGGCCCGGTTGAGCGCCGCGTACTCCAGCTCCTCGATGTCGTCGGAGACGTACCACTCGCGCAGGGCGGGGGTGACGGCGTAGGCGATCAGCGGTCCGGGGCCGAGCTCGCCCGCCTTGTGCGCCTGTGCGAGACCGGGGAGGGTCAGGGGGATGTAGACGCGCATGGCAGGCCGCTTTCGTAGACGGAGAGGCCCTCAGGATACGTGCGGAGTCCCCCTTCGGGGCGGCGGGCCGGACTCGCCGTCCGTCCACCGTGGAAGGCCGTCCGCGGGGGCGCCGGAGACCCGATTTCCGATCGCGTCACCCTGATAGGTGATCCGTTTTCGGGACCGCCCCGCCGCGGCGGCGTCCTTGCGGGGCCTCGGAGCACCCCGTACAAGATCCCCAACAGAAGTTACCGACTGGTATCGCTCGGTTACGCAACGACAGGGGATCGCCATGAACGCCACGCTCACCAGCACGCCCTCCCCGCTCCCCCGCCCCCGCACGGCCCCGGGCGGCCGGGCCGGCACGCGCCCGCGCGGCGCCGCCGGCAGCCGCCCCCGTACGCCCGCGCAAGGCGGCCCACACCGCACCCCGGCCCGTACGCTCCCCCCGCACACCGTCTTCGCCGAGCGCCTGCTCGCCGTGCTGAGCGGGGAGCGGCCCGTCCACTGGATGCTGGGCCACACCGTCGGCGACGCGTACGAGCAGCTGGTCAGGCTCGCCCCGCAGACCCCCCTGCGCTCGCACGGCCCCCGCCCCGTCCTGCGCCGCTGCTCGGTCCAGGTGCACGCCCCGCAGTCCGTGGTCGAGGCCTTCGCGAGCATCGCCACCGGCGCCCGCGTACGGGCCATGGCGTTCCGCCTGGAGCGCGGCGAGGACCAGCGCTGGCGCTGCGCGGCGGTGGAGCTGGACGGCCTGGGCACGACCACCCGGCACGGATGACGAACGAGACCGCCCGCGACGCACGACGAAGGGGCCGGCCGCCCAGAGGCACGACGAAGGGGTCGGCCGCCCACCGGGCGACCGACCCCTCACGCCACTGCTACGGACGCGTCACTTCTTGCGGCGACGCCCGCCGCCCGCGTTCTTCTGCGCCTTGCGGCGCTCGGCGCGGGTCATCCCGTCGCCGTCCAGGTCGTCGGAGCCGAAGTCGCCCTCGACGACACCGCCGTCCCCGTCCACGGTCGGCGCGGAGAAGTGCAGCCGGTCCGGCCGCTGCGGGGCGTCGAGCCCCTTGGCACGGATCTCCGGACGCCCGGCACCCGCCGCCACCGCGTCCTCCTTGGTGAGCGAGGGAGCGGACGCCTGCACCGGGACCTCCTCGACCTGCTGCTCGACCTGGACCTCCAGGTTGAACAGGTAGCCGACGGACTCCTCCTTGATGCCCTCCATCATGGCGGTGAACATGTCGAAGCCCTCGCGCTGGTACTCGACCAGCGGGTCCTTCTGCGCCATGGCGCGCAGGCCGATGCCCTCCTGGAGGTAGTCCATCTCGTAGAGGTGCTCGCGCCACTTGCGGTCGAGGACGGAGAGGACCACGCGCCGCTCCAGCTCACGCATGATGTCCGAGCCGAGCTGCTTCTCGCGCGTCTCGTACTGCTCGTGGATGTCGTCCTTGATGGACTCGGCGATGAACTCGGCGGTGATGCCCGCCCGGTCCCCGGCCGCGTCCTCCAGCTCCTCCACGGTGACCTTCACCGGGTAGAGCTGCTTGAAGGCGTTCCACAGGCGGTCGAGGTCCCACTCCTCCGCGAAGCCCTCGGCGGTCTCCTGGCGGATGTAGTCGTCGATCGTGTCGTCCATGAAGTGCTGCACCTGCTCGTGCAGGTCCTCGCCCTCCAGGACGCGGCGGCGCTCGCCGTAGATGACCTCGCGCTGCCGGTTGAGGACCTCGTCGTACTTCAGGACGTTCTTACGGGTCTCGAAGTTCTGGGTCTCGACCTGCGACTGGGCGGAGGCGATGGCACGGGTGACCATCTTGTTCTCGATCGGGACGTCGTCCGGCACGTTGGCCATGGCCATCACGCGCTCGACCATCTGCGCCTTGAACAGACGCATCAGGTCGTCGCCGAGCGAGAGGTAGAAGCGGGACTCGCCGGGGTCGCCCTGACGGCCGGAGCGGCCGCGCAGCTGGTTGTCGATACGGCGCGACTCGTGGCGCTCGGTGCCGAGGACGTACAGACCGCCGAGGTCCTTGACCTCCTCGAACTCCGCCTTCACGGCCTTCTCGGCGCGCGCCAGGGCGCCGGGCAGGGCCGCGGCCCACTCCTCGACGTGCTCGACCGGGTCCAGGCCCGCCTGGCGCAGCTCGGCCTCGGCGAGGTCGTCCGGGTTGCCGCCGAGCTTGATGTCCGTACCACGGCCGGCCATGTTCGTGGCGACGGTGACGGCGCCGCGGCGGCCGGCCTGGGCGACGATCGTGGCCTCGCGCTCGTGGTGCTTGGCGTTGAGGACCTCGTGCGGGATGCCGCGCTTGGCGAGCTGCTGCGAGAGGTACTCGGACTTCTCGACGGAGGTCGTGCCGACGAGGACCGGCTGGCCCTTCTCGTGCTTCTCCGCGATGTCGTCGACGACGGCGGCGAACTTGGCGACCTCGGTCCGGTAGATCAGGTCGGACTGGTCCTTGCGCTGCATCGGCCGGTTCGTCGGGATCGGGACGACGCCGAGCTTGTAGATCTGGTGGAACTCGGCCGCCTCGGTCATGGCCGTACCGGTCATGCCGGAGAGCTTGTCGTAGAGGCGGAAGAAGTTCTGGAGGGTGATCGTGGCGAGCGTCTGGTTCTCGTCCTTGATCTGCACCCCCTCCTTCGCCTCGATCGCCTGGTGCATGCCCTCGTTGTAGCGGCGGCCGGCGAGGATACGGCCGGTGTGCTCGTCGACGATCATGACTTCGCCGTCCATGACGACGTAGTCCTTGTCCTTCTTGAACAGTTCCTTCGCCTTGATGGCGTTGTTCAGGTAGCCGACGAGCGGCGTGTTCACCGACTCGTAGAGGTTGTCGATGCCCAGCCAGTCCTCGACCTTGGCGACGCCCGCCTCGTGGATGGCGACGGTGCGCTTCTTCTCGTCGACCTCGTAGTCGCCGGTCTCCTCGATGCCCTTGAGCGGGTTGCCGGGCTCGCCCTTGCTCAGCCGGGTGACGAGCTTGGCGAAGTCGCCGTACCACTTGGTCGCCTGGTCGGCGGGGCCGGAGATGATCAGCGGCGTACGGGCCTCGTCGACGAGGATGGAGTCGACCTCGTCGACACAGGCGTAGTTGTGGCCGCGCTGGACGAGCTCGTCCTGCGACCACGCCATGTTGTCGCGCAGGTAGTCGAAGCCGAACTCGTTGTTCGTGCCGTACGTGATGTCGCAGGCGTACTGCTCACGGCGCTGGGCCGGCGTCATGTTGGCCAGGATGCAGCCGACGGACAGGCCGAGGAACTTGTGGACGCGGCCCATCATCTCGGAGTCGCGCTCGGCCAGGTAGTCGTTGACCGTGATCAGGTGCACGCCCTTGCCGGAGAGCGCGTTGAGGTACGCCGGGAGGGTGCCGACGAGGGTCTTGCCCTCACCGGTCTTCATCTCGGCGACGTGGCCGAGGTGGAGCGCGGCGCCGCCCATCAGCTGGACGTCGTAGTGGCGCTGGCCGAGGACGCGCTTGGCGGCCTCGCGGACGGTCGCGAAGGCCTCGGGCATCAGGTCGTCGAGGCTCTCGCCGTCGGCGTACCGCTGCTTGTACTCCTCGGTGAGCGCCCGCAGGTCGGCGTCGGAGAGGTTGACGAAGTCCTCTTCGATGGAGTTGACCTGGTCCGCGATGCGGTGCAGTTTGCGCAGGATCTTGCCTTCGCCTGCACGCATGAGCTTGTTGAAGACGGACACTGAGGCTGGTCTCCTTGCCGGTCGGGCCTGGCACTGGGTCTTGTGATGGACGCGAGCGCGGGCACGGCAGGTGGTCCCCACCGCAACGGCCATCGTAAGCGAGACCGCCCTCGCGCAGGGAGGCCCGCAGTACCCGAGCCGTACGTCCGCCCGTAAAGAGAACGCACGAGGTGGGCGGAAGGTGCCGCCCCACCCGAAAAGTGTTCGCTTCCGGTCCGCGCGGTCACCACAATCCCGGCATGGATCCCATCACCCTCACCACCGACCGGCTGCGCCTGCGGACCTTCGTCCCCGAGGACGCCGACACGGTGTACGCGATCTGCCAGGACCCCGACATCCGCCGGTGGACCACCGTCCCCGACCCCTACAAGCGCGAGGACGCGGAGTTCTTCGTGCACCGGCTCGTCCCGGACGGCTGGCGCGAGGACACCGAGTACACCTTCGCCGCGGAGCCCGTGGAGGGCGGCCCGCTGCTCGCCGCGGCCACCCTGTCCAGTCGCGGCGCGGGCGTCTGGGAGATCGGCTTCTGGCTGGCGAAGGAGCACCGCGGCGCCGGCCACATGACGGAGATCGTCCGGGCCATGGCCCACTGGGCCTTCACCGGGCTCGGCTGCACCCGCCTGATCTGGCGCGCCGAGGTCGGCAACGCCGGCTCGCGCGCGGTGGCCGAGCGGGCCGGCTTCGTCGTCGAGGGCGTCCAGCGCGCCGCCCTGGCCAACAAGGGCACGCTCCGGGACGCCTGGATCGGCGCCCTCCTCCCCTCCGACTTCGGCCTCCCGAGCCCCCTGCCGTACCTCCCGGCCCGTGACGCCTGACCGCTCGGGTGCCGGGCCGGCTGCGTGGCGCCCGAGCGCACGGGCGCGGGGCCCGCTGCCGTGGCGCACGGGCCCGGTGGCAGCCGCTCCCGCTGTCAGTGCCGGGGCCTAGGGTGCGGTCCATGACGACTGCGCCGCGCCCCGCCGCCGAACTGTCCGCCGACGAAGCCCGCAGGATCGCCCTGCGCGCCCAGGGGTTCCTGGGCGCGCCCGACCGCAGGGCGGGCGTGCGCGGGGTGCTCCGGTCGCTCGGCCAGGTCCAGCTCGACACCATCTCGGTCCTCGCCCGCTCGCACGAGCTCATCCCGTACGCGCGCCTCGGCGCGGTGGGCCGCCCGACGGTGGAGCAGGCGTACTGGTCGCAGGCTCACGCCTTCGAGTACTGGTCGCACGCCGCCTGCGTCCTGCCCGTCGAGGAGTGGCCGCACTTCGCCTTCCGCCGCCGCGCCTACCGCGACCGCCCGCACTGGGGGCACGAGCTGTCGGCCGGGGCGTACGACAAGGTGATCGACCAGCTGCGGGACCAGGGCCCGCTGACGGCGACCGAGCTGGGCGGCGCGAAGAACAAGGGCGAGTGGTGGGACTGGTCCGACAGCAAGATCGCCGTCGAGCGGGCGCTGATGTACGGCGAGGTCGTGGTCACGGAGCGGCGCGGCTGGAAGCGGGTGTACGACCTGGCCGAGCGGGCGATCCCGCAGGACCTGCTCCACGACGACCTGGACGACACCGAGTGCGTGCGGCGCCTGGTGCGGCAGGCGGGCGAGGCGCTCGGCGTGGGCACGCGCGCGGACATCGCGGACTACCACCGGATCAAGGCGGAGCAGTTCGACGCGGTCGTGGAGGCCTCGGGTCTGGTGCCGGTGACGGTGGCGGGCTGGGGGAAGCCCGCCTGGGCGGATCCGGCGGCGCTTGCGACCGAGCCGCGCGGCCGGCACCGTACGACGCTGCTGTCGCCGTTCGACTCGCTGATCTGGGAGCGGCCCCGCACGGAGCGGATCTTCGGTTTCACGCACCGCCTGGAGGCGTACGTGCCGAAGCAGAAGCGGATCCACGGCTACTTCGCGATGCCGGTGCTCGCCGGCGGCCGTCTGGTGGGCCGGGTGGACCCGGCGCGGGAGGGCAGGACCCTGGTGGCGAAGCAGGTCTCGCTGGACGGCCCGAAGGCCGTGCCGCCGGTGGCGAAGGCGCTGCGCGAGGCGGCCGAGTGGGTGGGCTGCGACGCGGTGACGGTGGAGCGGGTGAACCGCCCGGAACTGGTGCCCGAGCTGCTCAAGGCCCTCGCCTGAGCCTCAGCGGATCTCGCGCTGATCCCTCGGATCACTCAGCGGATCCCTCGGATCCCTCAGCGGATCTCCAGGATCTTCTCCCGCATCGCGTACACCACGGCCTCCATCCGGGAATGCAGCTGCAGCTTCTCCAGGATGTTCCGGACGTGGTTCTTCACGGTGTTCTCGGAGATGAACAGTTCCTTGGCGATGTCCCGGTTGTTCATCCCGGTCGCGACGAGCTTGAGGACCTCCAGCTCGCGGTCGGTCAGCCGGGGCGCGGGGACGAGCCGGCGCTCGTCGGTGCGCTGGATCATCGACTTGAACTCGGTGAGGAGCTTGGACGCCATCGAGGGGCTGATCTGCGACTGCCCGTCGGCGACCGCGCGGATCGCGGTGGCGACCTCGTCGGTGGAGATCTCCTTGAGGAGGTAGCCGGTGGCACCCGCCTTGATCGCCTCGTAGAGGTCGGCCTCCTCGTCGCTGATCGTCAGCATGATGATCTTCGCGCTGGGGGCCACCTCCTTGATGGAGGTGCACGCCTCGATGCCGCCGCGCCGGGGCATCCGTACGTCCATCAGGACGATGTCGGGCAGCAGATCGGCGGCCTTGTCGACGGCCTCGGCGCCGTCACCGGCCTCGCCGACGACCTGGATGTCCTCCTCCTGGGCGAGGACGATCTCGAGTCCGCGGCGGAAGAGGGCGTGGTCGTCCACGACGAGGACCCGGATCGGCTCCTTTCGGAACGCACCCTCCGCGTCCGGACCCGCGCCTTCCGATCCCTCCGGGACCGCACCACCGTGCTCGTGCCCACTGAGCACCGGCCCGAAGCTGTCCGCCATCGTTCCTCCCCCTGAAGGCCGTGGCCTGAATTCGTTTCCGGTCCTCCAACCCGTACGCGATCGGCACCGGTTGGCGTGCACGCCATGATTTCACGTCCGGGCGGCGACGGGGGTGCTCCGCGGGCGCACGGGGGGTGCCCCTGGGGGCGCGAAGTGCGCTCCAGGGGCACCGAGAAGGACACCTGTTCGGAAGCGTGCGGTGCGGGTGCGGCGGGTCAGCCGCCGAGCGCACCGCCGGCGCCGCCGCCCTCGGCGAGCGGGTCGCTCTCCAGATGGATGACGCCGTAGTCGTAAGCGTGTCGCCGGTAGACGACGCTCGGCTGCTTGGTGTCGGAGTCGACGAAGAGGTAGAAGTCGTGCCCGACCAGCTCCATCTCGTAGAGCGCCTGGTCGAGCGTCATCGGTGCGGCCCGGTGGGTCTTCTCGCGGACCACGAGCGGGCCTTCACCCTGGACCTCGATGGAGCCCATCATCGTGGTGGGCACCTTGTCGGCCTCGTCGACGGCCAGTTGGCCGTCGCCGTTGAGCTTCGCGGCGCCGGGCACCACGTCCCCGACCTCCGCCGCGGACAGCCGGCCGTTGCCACGGCGGGTGTACCTCTTGTCGTGCTGCTTGCGCAGTCGTGCCTCGAGCTTGTCGCTGGCGAGGTCGAGCGCTGCGTACGCGTCGGCTGCCGCCGCTTCCGCCCGGATCACCGGGCCTCGGGAGTGGAGGGTGATCTCCACGCGGTCGGACCGGTCGGCCTGCCGCGGGTTGTGCTCCTTGGACACCTCGACGTCGAGGCTGATCACCTTGCCGTCGAGCTTCTGGATCTTCTCCAGCTTCAGCTTCTCGGCCACGTGCTTGCGGAACCGCTCGGGCACCTCGGTCTTGCGGCCCTTGACGACGATGTCCACGCAGAACTCCGTTCCCGGATCGCCCTGGTCGGCTCCTTGGCCGCCGGGCATCTCCCTTTGCACCAGCTCCGGTGGGTCACCGGAGCTCGGACTTGGCGACTTCGACCTCCTCCTCCCCAGTCGACAAGATCTCCACCCCATCGACAAGAGGTTAATTCGCCCTGAACTCCTGTCCTGTAGGCGCAACCATGTATTCGCTGAGGCGATGGCATTCGCCATTCCTCACAACCGAACATAGCCCCTTCGGACGGGTGTCGGCACCCTCTACCGCGACATACCTCCATACGGGTGCTTTCACCTCTCACCACCTGCAACGATCCAAGTTTCCGGCGAGTTCCGGTTTATTTCGAACGAGGCGGGAGAGGATGCGATCACAGCCGCCACCCGCTGTTCGATTTCACGCTGCGCCGAACCGGCCGGTAAGCCGTGCGGTATTCCCTGAATGAACGGAAGGTGTACGGCTCCGAGGGCGCGCGCCGCCTCCGCGAGCGAGGCCCCGGTGGTCATCAGGTCGTCCACGAGAATCACCCGTCCCGCCGTCAGGAGCCGTGCGCCGCCCGGCACGACCTCCAGCGCCCCGGACAGGTTCACGAGGCGCCCGCGCGCCCCGAGCCCCGCCTGGTCGGCCACGTACCGCCGCTGCCGGAGCACGGGCACGACCCGCGCCGGCCGTCCCGCCCGCCGCAGCCGGGCCGCCGCGGCCTGCGCGATCCGCCGCGTCGGATCGTGGCCACGCGCCCGTACAGAGCGCCGCGAGGACGGCACGGGTACGAGGAGCAGCGGTCCGTCCGCGGGCCCCGCACCGGGCGGGGCAGCGGCCTCCACGGCCCCGGCGAGGGCGCCGCCCAGGGGCCCGGCGAGCGTGAGCGCCCCGCGTTCCTTGTGGGCGAGGAGCAGCTGCCGTACGGCGTCGGCGTACGGCGCGGCGGCATGGACCGCGGGCAGTCCGGGCGGCTCGGGCGCGGGCCGCACCCTGCGCGGCGGCCTCCCGGCGAGCGCGTCCGCGCAGGCAGGGCACAGCTCCGTCCGCGGCCTGCCGCAGCCTCCGCAGGCGACCGGCAGCACCAGTCCGGCGATCTCGCGCCACCACCCCCGCATGGCTCCACTGTGCGCCTCCGGGCGCCTCCCGGCCACCCCTGTGGAAAACCCGCTCGCGGGAAGCCCGAAGTACGTCAGGTGCGGGCCCCACAGCCCTCGCGAGAGGGCTATCCGGGGCTGCCCACGGGACACCGGCGAACTATCCGGGGCTGCCCCCGGGACACCGGCGGCCTATCCGGGGTAGACCGGCGAGAACCCCTTCTTGGCCACCGGCTGCCAGTTCGTCCCCGGCGCGAGCCGCACGATCCCGTCGTCGTCGGAGTCGGCCACCACCGGCACGGTCTCCTTGTGCGGAGCGGCCACCGAGGTCACCCCGTTCAGGCCGGGGAGCACGGAGGTCGTCGAGGTCGAGCCGTCGGTCTGGAGGTAGCGGATCTGCTGGACGCCACCCGCCTCCCTGCCGACCACGACGAGCCGGCTGGGTCCGGCCCAGGAGACGGCCTTGACCGACTCCATCCGGGGGGCGGCGGGCTGGAGGTCCAGGACGGAGACGATCTGCTCCTCGTCGGTCGTCTGCCGCTGGATCCGGCCGATCTGCAGGGTCGTGCGCTCGCCCCGCTTGACGACCAGGGCGATCCGCACCCCGTCCGCGGAGACCCGCAGGGACTCGATGCGGGCGCCGTCCCCGAGCCAGGGCGTGCGGACCTTCACGGGGTGGCCGGTGCCGTCCGGCACCATCCACAGCCGGGGCGCGGCCGGGTCCCGGTCGGCGACCCACAGATCGCCCCGGCCGTCCCAGCTGGGCGCGGACAGCCGGTCGGCCGGCCGGGCGGCCCTGCTGGTCAGGACGGGCGGCAGCGGGTCCTGCTCGGTGGTGATGGAGGAGACGATCAGCTCGCGGCCGCTCTGCCCGACGCCCGCGGCCCGGGTCTCGCCCCGGTCGACGGCGACCGAGCGGAGCGGCACCGTGCCCTTGCCGAACGGGCCCGGCACCTCGACCGGCGCGTTCGCCTCCTTGCCGCCCACCAGGAGCATCATCAGCTTGCCGTGCTCGTCGACGAAGTACGGGTGCTCGTCGCGGTCGGAGTCCCGCAGCGCCGCGAACTCGACCGCCTGGCCCTTGCCGAGCCGGCACAGCGACTGCCCGCCGGAGCCCAGGAGCTCCACCTGCTCGACCCGTACGGAGGTGAGGTCGCCCAGCGTGAACAGCAGCTGCGCCGCCATCCGCCGGCACGCCTCGCCGCCGGCCCGGTCCGCCTTCTCGTTGAGCGGGACCCGCAGGGTGGACTGGTCGTCCGTGGTCAGGGTGGTGACGCCGGCCTTCAGCTCCGTACCGGAGGGGAACTGCGAGTCGACGGCGGGCTTCAGCCAGTTCGTCGGGCCTTCGAGCAGCGCCTTGACCGTCTGCGTCACCGGATCCATCCGGGTGACGGGGTCCTGCCGCTGCCGGATGTAGACCGGGTCGGCGACGACCCAGTCCTCCCCGGAGGCGAAGTAGTACTTGTTGACCGACCGGTAGTTGCGGAGGAAATCCGCCTCGCCGAGGATCAGGCCGGGCGGGAGGCTGTCGATGCGCCACTCCCTGCCCTTGCCGTTCGCCGAGGGCTGCTGCACGACGTGGATCGACTGCAGGTACTCGGCGGGGCTGTTCGGCTGGTAGCCGTGGCGGGCGTCCACGGTCGCGAGCTTCCGGCCGGAGAGCGGGAAGGCGCGCCCCTGGGTGTCGGGGTCGGCGTTGCGGTCGGCCTGCTCACGGTCGGGCGCGGTGGTGAGCACGGTGATGCTCTGCTCCGGCTTCCAGCCCTGAGCGGCCTTCTTCGTCAGGTACTTGCGGGCGGTGGCGAAGCCGGGGTCGTCACTGGTCATGGCTTCCAGGAAGCCGTCGACGATCTCGTCCGGGTCGGCGTTCTCCCGGGGCGCGACGGCGTAGACCCGCACCTGCGAGTCGCCCGTGCCGGCCCCCTTCACGGGCGACACGTCCCCGCTGTCGGGCATCGTCGCGCACCCGGTCACCAGGAGTCCGCCGCACGCGGCGAGGACCACCGCGCGTGTGCTCCGTCCCCGCCCCGCGTGCTCCGCTCGGGAGTCAGCGCCCACGTGTCCCGTCCTCCCGCTCCAGATGCCCGTTCCCCCCGGCCGCCGCCGGGCCCGCCCCGCCGCCGTCGCCGTCCGTCGCCGCGCGCGCCACGACCCGTGCGCCGCTGCCGGGCAGCGCCGTCGGGTCGACGGTCGCCCGCGGCGCCTCGGGCAGCCTCGGCGGTACGGAGAGGGCCGACCGGTCGCCGGCGGACTGCGCCGGCACCGCCGCGAGCCGGTCCCGGTCGCGTCCTGCGGCCGCCTGCTCGCGGTTGCGCCGTGAGTCCTCCGGCTCCAGCGGGATCGGCGACCCCCGCAGCGGCTCGTCCGCGGTGCGCGGCAGGGTGAGCCGGAACTGCGAGCCGCCGCCGGCCTCGCCCCAGGCCTGGAGCCAGCCGCCGTGCAGCCGCGCGTCCTCGACGGCGATCGACAGGCCGAGGCCCGTACCGCCGGTGGTACGCGCGCGTGCCGGGTCGGCGCGCCAGAAGCGGTTGAAGACCCGGGTGGCCTCGCCCGGCTTGAGTCCGACGCCGTAGTCCCGCACGGCCACGGCGACGGCTCCGCCGGCGGCGGCGAGCTTCACGACGACGTCGCGGCCCTCGCCGTGCTCGACGGCGTTGACGACGAGGTTGCGCAGCACCCGCTCGACGCGGCGGGCGTCCGCCTCGGCCACCACGGGCTGCTGGTCGCCGAGGACCACGATCCGGGTGCCCTTGCGCTCGGCGAGGGGCTCGGCGCCGCCGATGACCCGCCGTACGACCTGGCGCAGGTCTATCGGCTCGGCCTCCAGGGCGGCCGCGCCCGCGTCGAAGCGGCTGATCTCCAGTAGGTCGGAGAGCAGCGACTCGAAGCGGTCGAGCTGGTCGCCGAGGAGCTCGGCGGAGCGTGCGGTGATGGGGTCGAAGTCGACGCGGGCCTCGTGGATGACGTCGGCTGCCATCCGGACCGTGGTCAGCGGGGTGCGCAGCTCGTGCGAGACGTCGGAGACGAAGCGCCGCTGCATCCGCGAGAGCTCCTCCAGCTGCTGGATCTTGAGCTGGAGGTTGGAGGCCATCTTGTTGAAGGCCTCGCCGAGGCGCGCGATGTCGTCCTCGCCGGTGACCTTCATGCGTTCCTGGAGGCGGCCGGCGGAGAGCCGCTCGGCGATCCCGGCGGCCATCCGCACGGGCGTGACGACCTGGCGCACCATGAGCCAGGCGATGGCGCCGAGCAGCACGACGACGAAGAGACCGGCGGTCGCCAGGGTGCCCTTGACCAGGGTCAGGGAGTCCTCTTCCTGACTCAGCGGAAAGAGGTAGTACAGCTCGTACTGATCGCCGTCGGCGTCGTTGAGCCGCTTGCCGATCACCAGACCCGGCTCGGACGCCTTGCCGCTGGTGTAGTGGATCCGCGAGAACTTCTGGAGGGTGCCGGTGCCCTGCGCGACGTCGTGCCGCAGGTCGGCCGGGATGCTCGTGGTCGGGTCGACCTCGCCGGAGGCGCGGGCGCCCCGGCTCGCGGTGTCACCGCTGTCGAGGGAGAGCGCGACCACGTTGAACGCGCTCTGGCCACCGCTGGCGAGCTGCTCGACGAGCGTGGAGCGCCAGTTCACGGAGGCACCGGTCCGCACGCCGTCCTGTTGCACGGGCGTGGAAGGGGTGGTCGCCGCCCGGTCCTGGGCAGCGGAGAACCCTCCTGCGGCCTGGCTCTGGGCGGCCTTCTCCTTGGCCTCGAGCAGGCCGTTGCGGACCTGCACGATCACGACGATGCCGAGCAGGAGCACGACGCCGAGCGACATGAGCAGGGTGCCCGCGACGATCCGCAGCTGGATGTTCCGCCGCCACAGCCGCACGGCGGGCAGCAGCGGCCGGCGCACCCAGCGCGCGAAGAGCCGGAGGACGGCCCTGCTGCGGAGCAGACGGCCGAATCGCGAGCCCCCCCGCCCCGGTCCGGCAGTCCGCCCCGTACGGACTCCCGGCTTCCCGGGCTTCGGAGCAGCGCTGCCCACACTCATCTCAGCTCGGCCCCGCCTTGTAACCGACACCGCGGACGGTGACCACGATCTCCGGGCGCTCGGGGTCCTTCTCGACCTTCGAGCGCAGCCGCTGGACGTGCACGTTCACCAGCCGGGTGTCGGCCGCGTGCCGGTAGCCCCAGACCTGCTCCAGAAGCACCTCGCGCGTGAACACCTGCCACGGCTTGCGCGCCAGCGCGACCAGCAGGTCGAACTCCAGCGGGGTCAGGGCGATGGACTGCCCGTCCCGCTTCACGGAGTGCCCGGCCACGTCGATGACCAGGTCGCCGATGGTGAGCTGCTCGGGAGCCGGCTCCTCGGACCTCCGCAGCCGCGCCCGGATACGGGCGACGAGCTCCTTCGGCTTGAACGGCTTCACGATGTAGTCGTCGGCCCCGGACTCCAGGCCCACGACCACGTCGACGGTGTCGCTCTTGGCCGTGAGCATGACGATCGGCACCCCCGACTCGGCGCGGATGAGCCGGCACACCTCGATGCCGTCCCTTCCGGGCAGCATCAGGTCCAGCAGCACCAGATCGGGCTTGGCCTCTCTGAAAGCGGCAAGCGCCTTGTCACCGTCCGCGACGAACGACGGCTCGAACCCTTCACCCCGCAGCACGATGCCGAGCATCTCGGCCAGTGCGGTGTCGTCGTCGACGACGAGAACGCGTCCCTTCATATCGACATCATCCCATTTCCGTATCAGTCCTAAGGCGGCTGGTGAGATACCTCACTGACCTGCGGCGACGTCCTTGATCAACCGTCGGTGACTGCCCGTGTTCGTGGGTGTTGATGCCAGTCATGGATGTCACCCCCGTGTCCCCCGGTGGTCGCGCAGAACCGTACCGCGCGCGGCCTCACGTAGCCCACGGGGAGGCCGGGCCTCTTCTCCGTGTGCCCGCCGTACCGGGCCTCGTGCAAGCGATTCCACGGTCCCGATCGTGAACGGCGCCGCCCTCGCTGTGCGCGGGTCATGATCCACGTCGGTTCAGCGTTCGCGCCGAGCACGCATCGTTGCCCACACCGGAGCCCATTCGCCACCCACGGCACGGCATCCCGCCGCCCGCCCGGCCCGTCGCCGCACGGTTCGTGCGGCCTGGTGGGGCATCCGCACCGTGTGCCGCCTGCCGCTCGCACGATGAAGGTCCGGACAAAGGTACGAAGGAGATGCGGGCTCCGGCCCACGGGCGGGCCCCGCGTGGCACGATGGCACCCGGCCCGCCGCCGTGTCAGGTGTCGGCCGCCGTGACCGAGCCGGTTCGCCGATCCGGCACCGCGACCATTCCTCCGAGGTGGACGACCGTGAACGACACGCCGGGCTGGACCTCGCCCGGATCCACCCCCTCCGACGGCCAGGACGGCTCGGGAACCCCCGGGCCCGCCTCCTCGGCCGACGCGAACGGCTCCACCGCCCAGTGGTCCAAGGACCAGCCGCCCGCCGGCCAGTGGTCCCCGCCGTCCCAGGCGACCCCGCCTCCGGCACCCGGACAGAGCTGGGGAACCCCGCCTCCGAACGTCAACTGGGGCAGGCCCCCGGCCGCGAAGCCCGGAGTCATCCCGCTGCGCCCGCTGGGCCTGGGCGAGATCCTCGACGGCGCGGTGAAGACCCTCCGCACCTACTGGCGCACGGTCCTCGCCATCACGGTCACGGTCGCGGTGATCTCCCAGATCGCCACCATCCTGGCCCAGCGGTACCTCGTGCCGGCGGCCCCGGCGATCGATCCGGACGCCACGCCGGCCGAGCGGCTCCAGCAGTCCCTCGACTCCGCGCAGGCCTCCCTGATCGACCTGGGCCCCTCGCTCCTCGTGACGATGATGGCGTCGCTCGTGAGCGCCGCCCTGCTGACCGTCGTCATCAGCCGCGCGGTCCTCGGCCGCCCGGTCTCGCTGGGCTCCGCCTGGCAGGAGGCGCGCCCGCGCCTGCTCCAGCTCCTCGGCCTGACCCTGCTGCTCGCGGCGATGACCGTCGCGATCATGACGGTCGGCGTGCTCCCGGGCCTCCTGATCGGCGGCGCCCCGGGCGTGGCGCTGTCCCTCCTCGGCGGTCTCTGCGCCATCGTGGCGACCGTATGGCTGGTGATCCGCTTCAGTCTCGCGTCGCCGGCCCTGATGCTGGAACGCCGGGGCGTCGTCCAGTCGCTGAAGCGGTCGGCGAAGCTGGTGCAGGGCTCGTGGTGGCGGATCTTCGGCATCACCGTGCTGACCATGGTGCTGCTCTTCCTCTTCGGCATGATCATCGCGATCCCGTTCACCATCCTCGGCTTCCTGGTCGACAGCGAGGGCTTCACCGGTCTGCTCTCCGGCAGCTCCACCACGTTCGGCTGGCCGTTCCTGATCGTCACGGGCATCGGCGGCGTGATCACCAACGCGATCACCTACCCGATCTCCGCCGGTGTGACCGTCCTCCTCTACGTCGACCAGCGCATCCGCCGCGAAGCCCTGGACCTCGAACTGGCCCGGGCGGCGGGCCTCCCCGGCTACGGCCCCACACCGGACAACGACACCGTCGGGGGCTGATGCGGTGACGTTCACGGGGGGAGCGGCCGCGGCACTGGCCCGGCTGCGCGGCGACGACGGCGACACACCGGTGGACATCTCCCGCGTCCCCGCCCGCGAGGCGGCGGAGCGGGAGCTGTCCGATCCGAAGTACCACGAGAACGACCCGAACCTCCTCCAGCGCGGCCTCAGCCGCTTCTGGGAGTGGCTCGACGAACTCTTCGGCGCCGCTTCGACGGCCACCCCGGGCGGCGTCCTCGGCGTCGTCGTGATCGTCGTGCTCGCGGCCGCCCTCGTCGCCGCCCTCTGGTGGCGCCTCGGCACCCCGCACCGGGCGCCCGGCACCACCGCCGACTCCCTCTTCGCCGACGGCCCCCGCACCGCCCGTGACCACCGGACGGCCGCCGCCCGCCACGCTTCCGCCGGCCGCTGGAACGAAGCCGTCCAGGAACGGATGCGCGCCATCGTCCGCTCCCTGGAAGAACGCACCCTCCTCGAACCGCGCCCCGGCCGCACCGCCGACGAGGCAGCCGCCGAAGCCGGCCGCTCCCTCCCGACCCACGCGGACGACCTGCGCCTCGCGGCCCGCACGTTCGACGACGTCACGTACGGCGGCCGCACCGCCGACGAGCCCGCGTACCGCCGCGTCGAGGAACTGGACACCGCCCTGGAGCGCACCCGCCCCACCCTCGACACCGCCTCCACGGAGGCGCCCGCATGAGCCGCCCGGTTACCGGCACCACCTCGACCGCCCCCTCCGCCCGCCAGGTGTGGACGCGCGTGCGCGGTGCGGTCCTCGTCCTCGCCCTGATCCTGACCGGCGGCCTCGCCCTCGCGACGGTCCGGTCCGCCGACGCCCACGGCGCCCTCGACCCGCGCTCCGCCGACCCCCACGGCAGCCGCGCCGTCGCCGAACTCCTCAAGGCCCGCGGCGTCACCGTCACCCTCGCCACCACCCTGGCCGAGGCCACGGCGGCCACGGACACCGGCACCACCCTCCTGGTCACCACCCCCGACCTGTTGACGGACGCTCAACAGTCGACGCTCCACGCGGCGATGAAGGGCTCCACCGCCCGCATGGTCCTCATCGGCGCCGGCAGCGCCTCCCTCGACACGCTGGCCCCGGGGGTCGCCAGCGCCCCCAGCACCCCCGTGACGGAACGCGCCCCCGCCTGCACCCTGCCGGCCGCCACCCGCGCCGGCAGCGTCGACCTCGGCGGCGAACGCTACGAACTCTCCCCCGGCACCACCGCCGAGACCTGCTACCGCGCCGAAGGCCTGCCCACCCTGCTCCTCCTCCCCGGCACCGGCACCGCCGACACCGTCCTCCTCGGCGCGCCCGACATCCTCCACAACTCCCGCCTCGACCAACTCGGCAACGCCTCGCTGGCCCTCCAACTCCTCGGCTCCCGGCCCCATCTCGTCTGGTACCTCCCCTCCCTCTCCGACACCTCGGCCGCCGCCGACGCACCCGCCGACGACACCACGGGCAACTTCCTCGCCCTCATCCCCTCCGGCTGGCGGTGGGCCACCCTCCAACTCGCCCTCGCGGCCCTGCTCGCCGCCCTCTGGCGCGGCCGTCGCCTCGGCCCCCTGGTCACCGAGCGACTCCCCGTCGCCCTCCGCGCCTCCGAGGCCACCGAGGGCCGCGCCCGCCTCTACCGCAAGGCGAACGCCCGCGACCGCGCCGCCTCCGTCCTGCGCACCGCGACCCGCACCCGGCTCGCCCCGCTCCTCGGCGTCCCCGTCAAGGACGCCCACTCCCCCGACCTCCTCCTCCCCGCACTCTCCGCCCGTCTCCCCGAGACCACCGCGGACCCCAGGAACCTCCTCTTCGGCCCGGCTCCCGCCGACGACGCCACCCTCATCCGCCTGGCGGACCAACTCGACGCCCTCGAAAGAGAGGTACGCACCTCATGAGCGCCCCGACCCCCGAGACCGCCACGGACTCGGACAGCGCCCGCGCCTCCCTGGAGGCCCTGCGCACCGAGATCGCGAAGGCCGTGGTCGGCCAGGACCCCGCCGTCACCGGTCTCGTCGTCGCCCTGCTCTGCCGGGGACACGTCCTCCTCGAAGGCGTCCCCGGAGTCGCCAAGACCCTCCTGGTCCGCTCACTGGCCGCCGCACTCGAACTCGACACCAAGCGCGTCCAGTTCACCCCCGACCTGATGCCGAGCGACGTCACGGGCTCCCTCGTCTACGACGCCCGCACCGCCGAGTTCTCCTTCCAGCCCGGCCCGGTCTTCACCAACCTGCTGCTCGCCGACGAGATCAACCGGACGCCCCCGAAGACCCAGTCCTCCCTCCTTGAAGCGATGGAGGAGCGTCAGGTCACGGTCGACGGGAGCCCGCGCGCCCTCCCGGAGCCCTTCCTGGTCGCAGCGACGCAGAACCCCGTCGAGTACGAGGGCACCTACCCGCTCCCCGAGGCCCAACTGGACCGGTTCCTCCTGAAGCTGACGGTCCCTCTGCCCTCACGCGCGGACGAGATCCATGTCCTCACCCGTCATGCCGAGGGCTTCGACCCCCGCGACCTGAAGGCCGCCGGCGTCCGCCCCGCGGCGGGCCCCGCCGAGCTCGAAGCAGCCCGGGCCGCCGTCGCCAAGGTCTCGGTCTCCGCCGAGATCGCCGGCTATGTCGTCGATATCTGTCGTGCCACGCGTGAATCCCCCTCGCTCACGCTCGGGGTCTCCCCCCGAGGCGCCACCGCCCTGCTCTCCACCGCCCGCGCCTGGGCCTGGCTCACCGGCCGGGACTACGTCACCCCGGACGATGTGAAGGCCCTCGCTCTCCCCACCCTGCGTCATCGCATCCACCTGCGGCCCGAGGCCGAGATGGAGGGGGTCACCCCCGACTCCGTCATCAACTCGATCCTCGCCCACGTCCCCGTACCCCGCTGAGAACGGCGCCCCATGGCCCTCACCGGACGAACCGCGCTGCTCGCCGCCCTCGGATCGCTCCCCGTCGGCATCCTCGCCCCCAGCTGGGCGGGGATGCTCGCGGTGAACGCGCCCCTCTCCCTCGCAATTCTGTGCGACTACGCCCTGGCGGCGCCAGTACGAACGCTCCAATTCACCCGAAGTGGTGATACATCCGTTCGACTCGGTGACAGCGCGGAGGTACAGCTCACCGTCACGAACCCGTCCCGCCGCCGCCTCCGCGCCCAGCTCCGCGACGCCTGGCCGCCCAGCAGCTGGCCCCCCGGCACCGAACAGGCCGCCTCGCGCCACCGACTGACGGTTCCCGCCGACGAGCGCCGCCGCCTGACCACGAGCCTGCGCCCGACCCGCCGCGGCGACCGCCGGGCGGAACGGATCACCGTCCGCTCGTTCGGCCCTCTCGGCCTCGCGGCCCGCCAGGGCCACCACGAGGTCCCCTGGACGGTCCGCGTCCTGCCGCCCTTCACCAGCCGCAAGCACCTGCCGTCGCGCCTGGCCCGGCTCCGCGAGCTCGACGGCCGCACCAGCGTCCTCACTCGCGGCGAGGGCACGGAGTTCGACAGCCTCCGCGAGTACGTCCCCGGTGACGACACCCGCTCGATCGACTGGCGGGCCACGGCCCGCCAGACCGCCGTCGCGGTCCGCACCTGGCGCCCCGAGCGCGACCGGCACATCCTGATCGTCCTCGACACCGGCCGCACCTCGGCCGGCCGCGTCGGCGACGTGCCGCGCCTGGACGCCTCCATGGACGCGGCACTCCTCCTCACCGCGCTCGCCTCCCGGGCCGGCGACCGCGTGGACCTCCTGGCCTACGACCGCCGCCTCCGCGCCCAGGTCCAGGGCCGCTCCGCCGGCGACGTCCTGCCGGCCGTGGTCGACGCCCTCGCCCCGCTGGAACCCGAACTCGTGGAGACCGACGCCCGAGGTCTGGCCGCGACCGCGCTGGCGCGTGCTCCGCGCCGCTCGCTGATCGTCCTCCTGACCAGCCTCGACGCCGCCCCGATCGAGGAGGGCCTCCTCCCGGTCCTCCCGCAGCTGGCCCAGCGCCACACGCTCCTGGTGGCCTCCGTCGCCGATCCCCACGTCACGCGCATGACCAAGGCCCGCGGCACGCTCGAAGCCGTCTACGAGGCCGCCGCAGCCACCCAGACACAGTCCCAGCGCTCCCGCACCGCGGACCAGCTCCAGCGCCACGGTGTCACGGTCGTCGACGCCACCCCCGACACCCTCGCCCCGGCCCTGGCGGATGCCTACCTCGCTCTGAAGGCGGCCGGCCGTCTCTGAGAGCCCCGTACCAACCCGCCCTCGAAAGGGGGTCCCGGGTCCCTGGCCGTAAACGCAGAAAAGCCCCGCACCATGAGGTGCGGGGCTTTCCCACAATGATTGTTCGGCGGCGTCCTACTCTCCCACAGGGTCCCCCCTGCAGTACCATCGGCGCTGAAAGGCTTAGCTTCCGGGTTCGGAATGTAACCGGGCG
>NZ_JBVJWR010000038.1:0-9859 GCF_055602235.1 Streptomyces sp. NPDC037410
GCGCTTCCTTCGTTTCCGACTCTATCAGATCTTTCCGATCCGATTTCCTCGGTGCTTTCCGGTCCCTTTCGCTTTCGCTCCGGGCCCTTCCGGCGGTTTCGACTTTATCAGATTCATTTCGGCCGACCTAATCGGTGGCTTTCGTGATTCGAATAAGAATCGGAGTGACTCCGTGGAATCAAAATCCCTGCCGGAGTGAGTGAGACTCTACCCGGCCGCTGCCGAACTGTCCAGTTCTAGGCAACCGTTTGAATCTACCTCCCCACGAGCCCCGTGTCAACGGGTTTCGCGAGCACCGGAGGAGACTAGCAGCTCAGGAGGGGCGGACGCACATCAGGCGGCGGTGGGGAGGGTGGCGCTCCGGTCGGACTCCTCCAGGTCGCCGGTGTCACCGGCCCGGGCCGCACGGCCGCCGAGCACATAGACGTACACGAGGAAGCCCAGCTCAGCGGTGATGCCGATGGCGATACGGGCCCAGGTGGGGAGGCCCGAGGGGGTGACGAAGCCTTCGATCAGGCCCGAGACGAAGAGGACCAGCGCCAGGCCGATCGCCATGCCGACGGCCGCACGGCCCTGTTCCGCCAGGGCGGCGCGGCGGGTTCTGGGCCCGGGGTCGATGACGGTCCAGCCGAGGCGGAGGCCCGTACCCGCGGCTACGAAGACGGCGGTCAGTTCGAGCAGGCCGTGGGGAAGGATCAGGCCCAGGAACACGTCGAGGCGGCCGGCGGCCGACATCAGGCCGATCCCGACGCCGACGTTCAGCATGTTCATGAACAGGATCCAGAGCACCGGGACGCCCAGGAACGCGCCCAGGACCAGGCACATGGCCGCGGCCTGGGCGTTGTTCGTCCACACCTGGGCGGCGAACGAGGCCGCCGGGTGGCTCGAGTAGTACGTCTCGTACTGGCCGCCGGGGCGGGTCATCTCGCGGAGGTCGGCCGAGGCGCCGATCGCCGCCTGGACCTCAGGGTGCGTACCGATCCACCAGCCGATGAGGGCCGCGAGCAGCGTCGAGAGGACGGCCGTCGGGATCCACCAGCGGCGGGAGCGGTAGACCGCGGCGGGGAAACCGGCCGTCAGGAAGCCGATCGCGTCGCGCCAGGAGGAGCGGCGGGTGCCGGTGACGGCGGCGCGGGCGCGGGCCACGAGCTGGGTGAGCCGGGCCGTGAGCATGGGGTCCGGGGTTTTCGACTGGACGATCGAGAGGTGGGTGGCCGTGCGCTGGTAGAGCGCGACGAGCTCGTCGGCCTCGGCGCCGGTGAGCTTGCCGCCCCGGCGCAGGAGGTGGTCGAGGCGTTCCCACTCGGCTCGGTGGGCGGTCACGTAGACGTCGAGGTCCATGATCGGCTGCTGCTCCAGGCACTGGCTGTGGACGGGTCCGTACTACTGCGGCGCGCTGCGGGCCAGCTTGGCAGACTGGCGTTCGGAGGGGTCGGGAAGGCCGGAGAAGGGTGGGTTCCGTGAGTGATCTGGTGACGGGCGATGCGGTCGTCCTGGGGTTGCAGCCCGCGCGGCTGCCGAGTCGGGCGCTCGCGGTGCTCATCGACCTGGTCGTGGTGTGGGCCGCGTATCTGCTGATCACGCTCGGGCTCGCGGTCGCCACGGCGTCGCTGGACGAGGCGGCCGTGATGGCCGTGTCGGTCGCGTCCTTCCTGCTGCTGCTCGTGGGGGCGCCGATCGCGGTGGAGACGCTGACGCACGGGCGGTCGCTCGGAAAACTGGCCCTCGGGCTGCGGGTGGTCCGGGACGACGGCGGGCCGATCCGGTTCCGGCACGCGCTGGTGCGGGGCGCGATGGGGGTCGTGGAGATCCTGATGACCTTCGGGGTCGTCGCCTGTACCGCTTCGCTGGTGTCCGAGCGGGGGCGACGGCTCGGGGACGTCTTCGCGGGGACGCTGGTGGTGCGGGAGCGGATACCCACCGCGCGCGTGGCGGCCGTTCCTCCTCCGCCGCCGTGGCTCGTGGGGCGTTTCGCCGGGGTCGATCTCTCGGCGGTGCCGGAGGCGCTGTGGCTGGAGATACGTCAGTACCTGACGCGGTCGCGCGAGCTGGATCCGGTGGTGGGGCGGCGGCTCGCGGAGCGGCTCGCGGACGAGTTGGTGTCGCGGACCGGTACGCCCCCGCCGGCGGGGGTGCCGGCCGACGCCTATCTGGCGGGCGTGGTGGCCGAGCGGCAGGCGCGGGACGCGCGGCGGGCGTTCGCCCCTTCGGCGGGGGTGGTGGGGGTGCCGGGTGTTGTGCCGGGTGCTGTTCCGGCTGCGGTTGTCGCGCCCTCGGCTCCCTCGGTTGTCGCGCCTCCGGCTCCCCCGGTCGTCGGTCCGGGCGTGGAGTCCGGAGCGGCGCGGCCCACCGGGTTCGCGCCGCCTGCCTGAGGGCGGCTGACCGAGGGCGCCTGCACGAGAGGCGCCTGCCCGAGGGTCGGCCGGCCGAGAGGCGGGTGCCCGCGAGGCGAGTGCCCGCGAGGCGAGTCAGGGGAAGACCGAGGGTGGGGTTTCCAGGGCTTCCAGTTCGATGCCGGGGGCTGCGAGGACCACGTCGCCGGCGATGTGGACCGTGTGCCGTTCCCCCGTGTCCAGGGCGCTGACCTGGTACTCGTCCACCATCAGGGGGCCGTTGTCAGTGGCGTGCGCTTCACTTCTCAGCAGGGCCCAGGACTGGTCGACCGTGAGGGGGGCGAGCACCGGGTCCGTGAAGGCGACGAGCCTGACACGGGTCTCGGGGGAATCGGGGGTGAGGCGCAGGAGTCGCGTGAGGGCGACGAGGAAAGCCGGGGACGTGCCGGTGAAGGCGTGGGCGCGCACATTGCCTTCGGTGGCGTGGGTTCCGGTGGGGTCCGTGCGGACCCAGGTGACGCCGTCGAGGGCCGCGCCGCGGACCTGCCAGCCGGCGGCGTGCAGTTCGAGGCGGATGGGGCGGCCGAGTTCGTCGACGGCCAGGTCGACGGAGCCCCGGTGGTCGCCGTCGGGGGTGGTGATCTGCGAGACGTAGCGCCAGCCGGAGGGGCCGGGCGCGCAGTGGAAGTGTTCTTCACCGAGGGGGGTGTGATCGTGCGGGTCATGGAGCGAATAACGGCCGCGGGGCATGGGTCCTCGGGTGGCTTCCTGAAGCGATAGCGGGGGCCGGACGGGGCAGGCCCCCCGGCACGGGGGTGCGGGGGGCCTGCCTGAGTCCTCTACGGGTGTCCGGGACGGCGCCGCGTCAGCGCGCGGGCGCCGCCGGCCGGGGCATCAGTAGCGGTAGTGGTCTGGCTTGAAGGGGCCCTCGACCTCGACGCCGATGTAGGCGGCCTGCTCCGGGCGGAGGGTCGTCAGCTTGACGCCGAGCGAGTCCAGGTGGAGGCGGGCGACCTTCTCGTCCAGGTGCTTCGGGAGGACGTAGACGTCGGTCGGGTACTCCTGCGGCTTCGTGAAGAGCTCGATCTGGGCCAGGGTCTGGTCCGCGAAGGAGTTCGACATCACGAAGGAGGGGTGACCGGTCGCGTTGCCGAGGTTCAGCAGGCGGCCCTCGGAGAGGACGATGAGGACCTTGCCGTCGGGGAAGGTCCAGGTGTGGACCTGCGGCTTGACCTCGTCCTTGACGACGCCGGGGACCTTGGCGAGGCCGGCCATGTCGATCTCGTTGTCGAAGTGACCGATGTTGCCGACGATGGCCTGGTGCTTCATCTTGGCCATGTCGGCGGCCATGATGATGTCCTTGTTGCCGGTGGTCGTGATGAAGATGTCGGCGGTCTCGACGACGTCTTCGAGGGTCGCGACCTGGTAGCCGTCCATCGCCGCCTGGAGGGCGCAGATCGGGTCGATCTCGGTGACGATGACGCGGGCGCCCTGGCCGCGGAGGGACTCGGCGCAGCCCTTGCCGACGTCGCCGTAGCCGCAGACGACGGCCGTCTTGCCGCCGATGAGGACGTCGGTGGCGCGGTTGATGCCGTCGATGAGGGAGTGGCGGCAGCCGTACTTGTTGTCGAACTTCGACTTCGTCACGGCGTCGTTCACGTTGATCGCCGGGAAGAGGAGGGAGCCGGCCTGCTGCATCTCGTACAGGCGGTGGACGCCGGTGGTGGTCTCCTCGGTCACGCCGCGGATCTCGGACGCCAGCTGGGTCCACTTCTGCGGGTTCTCGGTGAGGGTGCGGTTGAGGAGAGTGAGGATGTAGCCGTACTCCTCGCTGTCCGCCGTGGACGGGTCCGGGGCGGAGCCGGCCTTCTCGAACTCGACGCCCTTGTGGACGAGGAGGGTGGCGTCACCGCCGTCGTCCAGGATCATGTTCGGGCCGCCGGTGGGCGTGTTCGGCCAGGTGAGGGCCTGCTCGGTGCACCACCAGTACTCCTCCAGGGTCTCGCCCTTCCAGGCGAAGACCGGGACGCCCTGGGGGTTCTCCGGGGTGCCGTTCGGGCCGACGGCGATGGCCGCGGCGGCGTGGTCCTGGGTGGAGAAGATGTTGCAGGAGGCCCAGCGGACCTCGGCGCCGAGGGCGACCAGGGTCTCGATGAGGACGGCGGTCTGCACCGTCATGTGAAGCGAGCCGGTGACGCGGGCGCCGGCGAGCGGCTGCGTCTCGGCGTACTCGCGGCGGATCGACATCAGGCCGGGCATCTCGTGCTCGGCGAGGGTGATCTCCTTGCGGCCGAAGGCGGCCAGGGAGAGGTCGGCGACCTTGAAGTCCTGGTGGGCGGCAGTCGTCATGACTGGGCTGCTCCTCGTGTGTGCGAGTGCGAGGGTCGGTTGCGGCGCCTGGCACCACGGAAAGGCCCCCTGGACATACGAATGCCCGGGTGCTTTCTCGGTGCCGTCGTCGGAGGCCCTCTCTCCCTCGGCCGGTCCGCGGACCGCCCGACCGCCATCAGCAGCGACGTCTGGCTGGTCACGAATCTACACCGATCACTGCGGCCGGCCACAGTCCGCATCGGGGGCGGGTGGGGCTTCGGTGTCCCGGGGGGTGGGGATTCTCGCGGCCGTTGCCGCCCTGCCCGTACAGACGTGCGGGCGGGTGGACTCGCCTGCGGGCGGGGACGGACTCCCCTGCGGGCGGCGGGACTCGCCTGCGGGCGGACGTGAGAGGCCCCCGGGGCGTGTGGTCCCGGGGGCCTGTGGTGGTGGGGTGTGCCCGGCCGTGTGTCCGGACCCCTGTCAGCGGCCGTGGTTCGGCCTTGGGTCAGTGGCCGGGGCCGCCCGGGGTCTTGGCCGGGTTGCTGCCCGCCGCGGCGGCCGCCGCGCTGTAGATGTCGGGCTCCAGGTAGATCACCCGGGCGATCGGGACGGCGGCGCGGATGCGCTCCTCGGCGGCGTTGATGGCGTTCGCGACCTCGGTGGCCGTGTCGTCGTGCTGGACGGCGATCTTGGCGGCGACGAGGAGCTCCTCGGGGCCGAGGTGGAGCGTGCGCATGTGGATGAGGCGGGTGACGGTCTCGCCGTCGACGACGGCCTCCTCGATCTTCTTGACCTCGTCGGTGCCGGCGGCCTCGCCGAGGAGCAGCGACTTGGTCTCGACGGCGAGGACGAGCGCGATGAGGACGAGGAGGACACCGATGCAGACGGTGCCGATGCCGTCCCAGACGCCGTCGTCGGTGGCCAGCGCCAGGCCGACGCCGCCGAGGGCGAGGACGAGACCGATCAGGGCGCCGAAGTCCTCCAGGAGGACGACCGGCAGCTCCGGGGCCTTCGCCCGGCGGACGAACTCCTTCCAGGACTGGTTCCCGCGGAGCTCGTTCGACTCCTTGATGGCGGTCCGGAAGGAGAAGCCCTCGGCGATGATCGCGAAGATCAGGACGCCGACCGGCCAGTACCAGGCCTCGATGGGGTGCGGGTGCTTGATCTTCTCGTAGCCCTCGTAGATGGCGAACATGCCACCGACGGAGAAGAGCACGATGGAGACGAGGAAGGCGTAGATGTAGCGCTCGCGGCCGTAGCCGAAGGGGTGCTGCGGGGTGGCCTCGCGCTGGGCCTTCTTGCCGCCGAGGAGCAGCAGGCCCTGGTTGCCGGAGTCGGCCAGCGAGTGGACGGCCTCGGCGAGCATCGACGACGAACCGCTGAAGAGGAACGCCACGAACTTGGCTACGGCGATCGCGAGGTTGGCGGCGAGTGCCGCCACGATCGCCTTGGTTCCGCCTGACGCGCTCATGGGTGTACGTGGTCCCTTCGTCGATGCTCCGGCTCGATCGCCGCGGTTCGGCCGGTCATTGTCGCATCAGGCCACGACGGTGGCCCGGAAGACCGTCCCTGCCCCGTTCAGTTCTGTGGCCTCGCCCGCGGGTACGAAGACGGACTCCCCGGGGCCGAGGGTGATCTCGCCGGCCTGGGTGCGGCCCGCTACGGCGAGCAGGATCTGGGGGGTCGCGGCGGTGACGTCGGTCGGGGCTGCGCCCTCCGCGCGGACGAACCGGGAGAGGCGGAACTCGTCGATCGGGGTCTCGTACACCTCCTCGCCGGAGGGGGAGGCCTCGGGACGCAGGACGCTCGGCTCGTTCGGTTCGAATCGGACGACGCGCAGGAGTTCGGGGACGTCGACGTGCTTGGGAGTGAGGCCGCAGCGCAGCACGTTGTCCGAGTTGGCCATGATCTCGACGCCGAGGCCGTCGAGGTAGGCGTGCGGGACGCCCGCGCCCAGGTAGAGCGCCTCGCCGGGCTGGAGCCGGACGCGGTTGAGGAGCATGGCGGCGATCACGCCGGGGTCGCTCGGGTAGTGGTGGGCCAGGGTCGCGTACGGGGCGTGGTCGCCGCCGAGGCGGTCGGCGGCGGCATGGGCCTCGGCGACGGTGTGCGCCATCTCCTCGCGGTCGGCGGTGAGCAGGGCCGTCAGGACCTCGCGGAGCGCGGCCTCTTCGGGGTGGGCGTGGAGGAGGTCCACGTACGGCTTGAGGGAGTCGACGCCCAGCGCGGCGATCAGGTCGGCGGCCTCGACGGGGTTGCGGAAGCCGCACAGGCCGTCGAAGGGGGTGAGCGCGCAGATCAGCTCGGGCTTGTGGTTGGCGTCCTTGTACATCCGGTGCGGGGCGTCCACCGGGATGCCGACGGCCTCCTCGGCGGCGTAACCGGCCTGCGCCTGGGCCAGGTCGGGGTGGACCTGGAGGGAGAGCGGGGCGCCCGCGGCAAGCAGTTTCAGGAGGAACGGGAGCCGCGGCCCGAACTTCTCGACGGCCGGCTCCCCCAGTTCGCGTACGGGGTCGGCGGCGATGAGCTCGTTCAGCGCGCCGCGCCCGGTGCGGGAGGGGGCGCCGGGGTGGGCGCCCATCCACATCTCCGCCTGGGGCTCGCCCGTGGGGGCGGTCCCGAGCAGTTCCGGGATGGCCGTCGTGGATCCCCAGGCGTAGGGGCGGACGGTGTTGACGAGGCGGTCCATGGTGCCTGCCAGCTCCTCGGGGTGGTGACGGATCGTGCGGGTGTCGGGAGACAGGTGACAGGGGGCGGGTGACGGGTGGGTGACGGTGTGGTGCACCCGGGGGGTCCTGGTGGTGGCCCTGCGCCGGCCTCGGTGGGGGTTTGTGCCGGTGGGTGACGGAGCGGCGCTGGGCTGGGGTGGGGGGGTGGGGGGTTGGGGGGTTGGTTGGTGGGTGCGCGTTAGTGCGGGGTGCGGGCCGGGGTGGCCAGGGAGAGGTAGACCGCTGCGAAGTCCGTCACGGCGAGCAGTTCGGCGAGGGTCTCCAGGTCGCCGCCCTCCTCCGGTTCCAGCTCGCTGATCGCGGTCTCGTGCCCGAGGGCCAGTTCGCGGGCGGCCGGGGCCGCGGTCAGGCCCTCCGCCGGGCGGTCCCGGAGCAGGACCACGCGCGCGCGGAGCGCCTGCTGCTCGTCCACGCGGTCGCGGAAGAAGTCGTCCGGGTCCGCGCCCGCCGCGTAGTCGCCCGCGAGGAGCACCCCGTGCGCCGGCAGCGCCTCCGGGAGCTCCGCGGCGAGCGCCGGAAGGCCCGCGAGTTCGGCGAGGACGGCGGCGAAGCGGCGGCCGGCCGGGCCCGCGGCGTTGCCCTCGGTCCAGATCAGCGGGAGCGAGTCCGCGAGTTCGGCGGCG
The DNA here is from genome assembly GCF_055602235.1 of Streptomyces sp. NPDC037410. NCBI lineage: Bacteria > Bacillati > Actinomycetota > Actinomycetes > Kitasatosporales > Streptomycetaceae > Streptomyces > Streptomyces sp. NPDC037410. Next base: position 7,999 of record NZ_JBVJWR010000038.1, read on the forward strand.
AGCGTCTTCGCCGGATTGCTGTACGTGGCGATCGCCGGGCCGCAGCGTTCCGCCGTGCGGTCCAGGCGATCCGCGACCTTCTCCAGGGCCTCCGGCGGCGCCTCGATCAGACCCACACGGTCCAGGAGCGCGAGCAGCGGGGTGAACAGGGCCCACAGGGCGCCCGGGCTGGCCGCGATGCTCTCGGCGTACTCGTCGGGCGCCTCGTTCGGGGCGATCGCCATCGGGACGAACAGGCCGCGCGAGCCGTTCACCGCCTCCGCCAGCGGGGAGGCCTTCGGGGCGACCGCGACGACCGTGATCCCGCGGCGGTACGCCTGCTCCGCGAGCAGCGCGAGGCCCGGTTCCGCACCGTCGGTCGTCGGGAGCAGCAGCAGGTCCACCGAACCCGCCCAGCCCGGCAGGGCCCAGCGCAGGGCGCCCGCCGCGGGGGCCACGCCGGTCGGCTGGAGCCGTACGACGGGGGCGGCGGCTCCGGCGAGCGCGCCGATCAGGTCCGCGACGCCTGCGGCGGCGGTGCCGGGGCCCGCGACCAGGACGGCGCGCGGGCGGCCCTCCGGGCGGAGGTCCGCGATGCCGGCCTCTGCGGCGTGCCGTGCGGCGGTCCGTACTCGGGCGCCGGCCTCGGCGGCGCCGCGGAGGAGGCCGCGGCGGTCGGCCAGGGCGAGGTCGTCCGGGGCGTCGAGGAGGGTCTCGTCGAGCATGTGCGGTGCCTCCGGTGTGATGCGGGTCCGGTGGTGCGGGGGCCCGTGCGGGGCGGGTTCCCGTGCGGGGCGGGTTCCCGTGCGGGGCGGGTCCGGTGGTGCGGGGGCTGGTCGTGCGGCCGGTCGTTTGGGCGGGTTCCCCGTGGGGGGTGCTCGTCGTCGGCGGCCGCGCCTTCCCGGAGGCGGGGCCTGCCTGCCGCTCCGGTCATGGTGCGGGTTCGGGGCGCGGGAGCCTAGGCCCGGCAAGGGGCGCCGTCCCGTGTGCCCACCCGTCCCGCCCTGCGGGACGATTGCCCACACGGGGGGGTGGGCGCCGTCCCTGTGGGCGCAGCCCACACGAGCCTGGGCGCAGCGCGCACGGGGCGGGCGTGAGCCACACCGGTCGGCCCGAGCCACACCAGTCGGGGCGCAGCCCGCACGGGTCGGGCGGGGCCACACGCGCGGGGCGCGTGCCGTCCCGGCGGGAACCACCCGCACAAGCCGGGCGTGAGCCACACCAGTCGGCGTAGGCCACACCGGTCCGGCCTGAACCACACCAGTCGGCGTAAGCCACACCCGTCCGGCCTGAACCACACCCGTCGGCGTAAGCCATACCCGTCCGGCCTGAACCACACCAGTCGGCGTAAGCCACACCCGTCGGCATAGGCCACACCAGTCGGCGTAAGCCACACCCGTCGAGCCTGAACCACACCCGTAGGCGTGGGCCGTACGGGTCTGCGGTGGGGCCGCAGCCGTCGACGTCGGCGCGCGGGGCGGGTGTGGGGCACCACCGGTCGTGTCGGGGCTCCCCGGGGCGCTCCCCGTTACGACGGCTTGCGGGCCTCGTCTACCAGGAGGACCGGGATGCCGTCGCGGACCGGGTAGGACAGGCCGCAGTCGGGGCTCGTGCAGGTCAGCTCGGGGGTCTCGTCCGCCGTGCGGTCGTTCAGCGGAGCGTGGCAGGCCGGGCAGGCCAGGATCTCCAGGAGGCCGGCTTCGAGCGGCATGGGGTGTCCCTTCGGACGGACGGATCGGGCCAGGTCAGCCTACCGGGGGGGGGGGGGGGGGGGAGGACGGCGCCCGCGGGGGGGGGGGGGGGGTGGGCGGTGTTCCCGGACAGAGCGAGGAACCCCTCGTGGGGCGTGTTTCCTTGTGGCCTCTCGCTGGGCTCCAAATTG
>NZ_JBVJWR010000038.1:9869-37061 GCF_055602235.1 Streptomyces sp. NPDC037410
GGAGGAGCATGGCCGTCGCGGGGGCCCGGCTCGAACCGTCGTGGGTCCCCCTTTAGGAGAAGCGGCCCGCCCAAGGGGGCCGGGGGGGGGGCGGGGCCCCCCCCCCCCCCCCCCCCCCGGTACGGCGGGGTCAGTCGGTCGCCCGGACCAGGGCGAGGACCTCGTCGCGGATCTTGGCCATGGTGGCCTCGTCGCGGGCCTCGACGTTGAGGCGGAGCAGCGGCTCCGTGTTGGAGGCGCGGAGGTTGAACCACCAGTCCGCCGCCGTGGCCGTGAGGCCGTCGAGGGTGTCGAAGGTGACGCCCTCCTGGCCCTCGTACGTCGCACGGACCTTCGCCGTGCTCGCCGCCTGGTCCGCGACCTTCGAGTTGATCTCGCCCGAGGCGGCGTACCGGTCGTAGGCCGAGACCAGGTCCGACAGGGTGCCCTCCTGGCCGCCGAGGGCCGCGAGGACGTGGAGCGCGGCGAGCATGCCCGTGTCCGCGTTCCAGAACTCCTTGAAGTAGTAGTGCGCCGAGTGCTCGCCGCCGAAGATCGCTCCCGTCTTCGCCATCTCCTCCTTGATGAAGGAGTGGCCGACGCGGGTGCGGACCGGCTCGCCGCCCTGCTCGCGGACGACCTCGGGCACCGACCAGGAGGTGATCAGGTTGTGGATGATCGTTCCGCCGGGGTTCTTGGCGAGCTCGCGCGCGGCGACGAGGGCCGTGATCGCGGACGGGGAGACCGGCTCGCCGCGCTCGTCGACGACGAAGCAGCGGTCGGCGTCGCCGTCGAAGGCGAGGCCCAGGTCGGCGCCCTCGGCGAGGACGCGGGCCTGGAGGTCGACGATGTTCTTCGGGTCGAGCGGGTTGGCCTCGTGGTTCGGGAAGGTGCCGTCCAGCTCGAAGTACATGGGGACCACGGACAGGGGCAGGCCCTCGAAGACCGTGGGGACCGTGTGGCCGCCCATGCCGTTGCCCGCGTCCACGACCACCTTCAGGGGGCGGATCGCGGCGAGGTCCACCAGGGACTTGAGGTGTGCCGCGTAGGCGGCCAGGGTGTCGCGCTCGGTGATCGTGCCCTGCTTCGGCGCCGGCTCCGGGGCGCCCTTCTCCCGCCACTCCTCGGCGAGGGCGCGGATGTCCGCCAGGCCGGTGTCCTGGCCCACGGGGGCGGCGCCGGCGCGGCACAGCTTGATGCCGTTGTACTGGGCCGGGTTGTGCGAGGCCGTGAACATGGCGCCGGGCAGGCCGAGGCTGCCGGAGGCGAAGTACAGCTGGTCCGTGGAGCAGAGCCCGATGAGGGTGACGTCGGCGCCGAGGCGGGCCGCGCCGCGCGCGAAGGCGGCCGCGAGGCCGGGCGAGGAGGGACGCATGTCGTGGCCGATGACGATCGCGTCCGCGTCCGCCACCCGTACGAAGGCGGCACCGAAGAGCTCGGCGAGCTTCTCGTCCCACTGGTCGGGTACGACTCCGCGGATGTCGTACGCCTTCACGATCTGCGACAGATCGGCAGTCACGGATCCACCCTCCTGAGTGCTCTGACACGCGTGTGCGGCGCGTGTACGGAACGCCAAAACTACCCGGAGACCGGAGATACGGGGTCGGGGGAACGCGGGCGGTGGCCGGTTGCCGTCAGTTGTCGGGGGAACGGAGCACCCGCAGGTGTCCGCGGCGCCCGACCTCCATGGGGTCGCCGCCACGGCCTCCGCCGCCCTTGCCGCCGCCCTCGGCCGCGCGCTCCTGGGGGCGGGCCGCCTCCCGGACAGCGTTGGCCAGCGCTTCGAGGTCGTCGCCGCTGGGGCGGGCGGGGGCGGATCCGTCGGAGAGCCGCACCACCTCCCAGCCGCGGGGCGCGGTGAGGCGCTCGCTGTGCTGGGCGCACAGGTCGTAGCAGTGGGGCTCGGCGTAGGTGGCGAGCGGGCCGAGGACCGCAGTCGAGTCGGCATAGACGTACGTCAGTGTCGCGACGGCAGGGCGGCCGCACGCGGTGCGCGAACAGCGACGTACAGGGCTCACGACGTTGGACGGTACCGCACTCTTGAGCGGGCCGCGACGACTCTCCCTCAGGTCACTCCACCGTGTCGCGGTGTGACGTCCGCCACCCCCGTTCGAGTGGTGGCCGCTCTGACCTGCGAGGGAGGGGGCGTACGGGGGTGGGGGTGGGGAGCTATCCGGACACCTTGGGATACAAATCCGGTCAACCGGGGCCAGATGGCCGATCGCTACGGGCTGTCGAATCGGGCGTCGCTCCTGTCGGAATGTTCAGATTTCGACAGTGGTGTGGAGCGGGGGTGCGGTGGGAGCTTGCGCGAGCGGGGCCGAGCGGGGCGGGAGCCTGGGCCACGCCGGGAAAGTCGGCGTGGATACGCCACGGCCCCGTGGGACGGATGGGGTTACGCTGCGTCAGTGATGGACAGTCCTGTGCCGCCGAGCCCCTCGCACCGTCCCGCGGAGCCCCCGGCCGAGCCCCGGGTCCGCCGCCGCGACCGGCACGGCCGCGGGATGCGCGGACCGGTCGCGCCGCCGCAGGTGCCGCTCTCCGCGAGCCGGGCCGACACCTTCCGCGATCTCGTCCTCGACTCGGTGGAGCGCCTCGAACGGCGCTGGCCGCAGCTGGCGGACGTCGACTTCATGGTGCTCGAGGTGCCGCCGCCGGTGCAGGGCGAGACGGTGCCGCTGGGGGGCGCGCTGCCGGCCGGGAAGGGTGAGCCTGCTCGGGTGGTCGTCTATCGGCGGCCGGTCGAGATTCGCTCGAAGAATCGGGATGAGCGGGCGCTGCTGGTCCACGAGGTCGTGGTGGAGCAGGTCGCGGAGCTTCTCGGGCTCTCGCCGGAGTCCGTCGATCCTCGGTACGGGCAGGACTGAGCCGCCGCCGGGGCCGTGACGGCGCCTCGGGTGCGGGCCCACTCGGGGGTGGGCACCGCCCCGGCTGACTGGTCAGTCCAGTACGTCCAAGTCCTGGTGGGCCGTCGGGACCTCCACCGTGCCCCGGTCGTCCACGAAGGTCTGGATCGTGAACATCGGGGTGCCGTCCTCCGGGAGGGCCAGCGTGCGGGCCGCGTAGACCTTGCCGCCGGAGAGCGGTTCGACGGTCAGTGCGTAGGAGCCCTTGAGGCCGCCGGGGACGAGGTCGGTCAGGACGGTCGTCGTGCCCGCCTTGACGGTGACGGTCTTCGACACCGGCGTACCCCCCTCGGAACCGGCCGAGGCCGTGACCTTGACCTGGGCGTCGGCGCCGGGGGCGGTCAGGGCGAGCGTCGTGCCCTTGGCACGGTTGTCGGCGACCGTCGCGCGGGCGGAGACGGCCGCGACCGCCGGGATGAACGCGATCTCGGTGTTCTCGCCCTTGCCGCGCACGACTTCGAGCGCCGCCACGACCGGGGTCGGCTTCTTCGGGTCGCTCGGGGTGAGCAGCAGGGAGCCCACCGCGCCCCGGGTGAGGTCCGGCAGGTCGGCGGCGGCCGTCATCCCTGACTTCACGTGGAGCGAGCCGCCGCCCGCCGGGACGATCGTGCCGCTCGCGGTGACCAGCTGGACCTTGAGGTCGGCGTCGTCCTCACCGGGGGCGAGGGCGACGAGCCGCACGGCGGTGGCGTCGGCCGGGATGCCGGGGAGCACGGCGGTGCCCGCCGGGTCGGCGGCCGGGGAGATCCAGTCGCTGCCGAGCTTGTCGTCGGCCGCGGCGAGGGCGGCGCCCACGCGTCCGCTGCGGGTCGTGACGTGGACGGTGACGTCCCGCTGCGCGGGCTGGCTCGTGAGGGTCGACAGGAGCACCGGGACGGTGGAGTGGGCGGGGACCGGGATGCCCTCGGTGAACTGGGACTTGAGGACGCCCTCGGGGCCGTACAGCTCGATGTCGGCGACGGCGGCCGTGTCGTCCGGGTTGGTGAGGTGGACGTAGTCCTGGCGGTCCTTGCCGGTGGAGGCGGCCGGGAACCAGAAGTCGGTGTCGGGGGCGCCGCAGGAGAGGCCGAGGAGGCCGCGCGCGCCGCCCGCCGGGACGACGGTGGTCTGCTGGACGGTCCAGCCGGGGGCGAGGGTGCCGGTCGCGGCGCCGGTCAGGGCGGGCACGGAGCCGCCGTCCGCCTCGGCGGTGACGGGCTTGCCGGAGGCGGTGACGGTGGCCGGCGCCTTGGCGGCCTTGGGCTTCTTGGCGGTGCCGTCCGAGGGCGCCGCGTTCGCGGCGGTCCGCAGCACGGCCGTGGGCTGCTCGGTCTTGCCGGCGGCGGCCTTGCCCGCAGCCGTGCCCGTGCCCGTCGGGGTGTACGAGGTGTACTGCGTCTCGGCCACCTCCGAGGTGCTGGGGGCCGGGCAGACCAGGCCGGCGCGCTCCACCGGCAGCCGGGTGGTGGCCTTCGCCTCGGGGGCGGCGGCGCCGTCCGGGGCGGTCAGGGCCGCGAAGCCGGTGACGGCGGCGAGGGCCGTGGCGCCCGCGATCAGGGAGAGGGTCGTGCGCTTCACTGGTTGCTGCTCCCGTCGGGACGCTGCTCGGTCTCGTGGCCCTGGGGGTATCCGTAGCCGTAGCCGTACGGGTCGTACTGCTGCTGGTCGTACTGCTGGGGCTGGTCGTAGCCCTGTTGCTCGTAACCCTGCTGCTCGTAACCCTGCTGCTCGTACCCCTGCTGCTGGTCGTAGCCCTGCTGGGGGTACGCGTACGGCTGCTGCTGGTACGGGTCGGCCGCGTAGTCCTGGTAGTAGCCCTGGTCGGCGTACTGCTGGGTCTGCGGCTGCTCCTGCGGCGCGGGGGCCTGGGCGTAGGCCGGGTCGTAGCCGCCGTCCCAGTCCTGTTCCTGGTCGCGGGGCTCGTAGGACTGCTGCTCCGGGATCGGGGCGGGTTCGTTCCCCGGGAATTCGGAGGTCTCGAAGGTCTCCGTCGTCTCCGTCGCCTCGGCGGCCTCCGCCGCGGCGCGCAGGCGGCGGGCGCGGCGGCCGTCGCCCTCGGTCGCCTGGGCGGGGATCGCGAGCTCCTCCTCGGGGAGGTCGTCGTCGATCTCGCGGCGCCGCCCGGGCAGGGCGAGGACGAGCAGGACGAGGGCCAGGCCGGCCTGGGCCCAGATCCAGGCGGTGTGCCCGATCGGCTCGTCGTACGTGAGGTCGAGGCGGCCGCCCCCGGTGGGGAGTTCGAAGCCCTGGGCCCAGTCGTCGACGGTGGTCCGGGTCAGTTCCCGGCCGTCGAGGGTGGCGGTCCAGCCCTCGTCGGCGCGGTCGGCGAGGCGCAGGACGCGGCCCGCGGGTCCGGCCGGGATCCGGGTGTGCGCCTCGACGGGCCCGGCGGCGACGGCGACCGGCTTGGCCGCCTCCGCCGCGGTCGCGTTCTTCGCCGCGTCCTTGGGCGCGGGCGGGACGATCATGACGCGGGCGATCTCGCGGTCGACGCGCCAGAGCGCGCTGCCGTCGAGCTGGCTGAGGCGGCTGAGGCCGGGCGTGGAGTCGAGGACGCGGCTCATCTGGCGCGGTGCTCCGTCCCGTACGAGGACGTAACGGATGGCGTAGCCGCTGAGCTCCTGGGTCTGGTCGGCGCCGGAGCCGGCGACGAGGTGGGCGACGACCGCGTCGAGACGGACGTCGTCCGCGGCGGCCTTGGTGAGTTCGGCGTCGCCGAGGCGGGCGCCGGAGCCGCGGACCAGGGTGTAGTCGACCTCGCCGGGCGTACTGCCGCCGAGGACGAGGGTGCGGGGCTGGTCGCGGGTGCCGCTCTCCTCGGCGACGAAGGCGGGGACCTGGACCGGGTCGCGGCGGGTCAGCGGGCCGTCGGCGCCGCCGATCATCCAGCCCGCGGCGGCGACGGCGGGGCCGACGGCGCAGGCGAGGGCGATGAGGGCGGCGACGGGCTGGCGCCAGCCGAAGCCGTGGGCGGCGACGCGGCTGCGGCCGCCCTCGGCGCCGATCGTGCCGGCGGCGATGAGGGCGGCGCCGTACACGAGGGTGGCGGGTCCGGCCCAGCCGGTGCCGCCCGCGCCGTTGGAGAGGACCGCGAAGAGGAGTCCGGCGAGGGCGGCGGCCCAGGCGGCGCGGACGGCGAGCTGCCGCTCCTCGCGGAGGAGGCCCGCGAGTCCGGCGAGGACGAGGCCGAGCAGGAGCAGGCCGCCGGTGGTGCCGGGGCCGCCGGGGCTGGTGCCGAGCAGGTCGAGTGCGGTGGCCGTGCCCGTACGGACGTCGACGCCGGCCTCGCGCAGGAAGGCGCCGGGGTCGGTGAGGAGGCTGAGCGACCAGGGCGCGAGGACGAGCAGCGGGGTGCCGACGGCGGCCAGGAAGCGCAGTCCGTACGCGGTGAGGTCGGAGCGGTTCGCGGCGAGCGCGCCGAGGCCGAGGAGGACGGCGAGCGGCCAGACGACCGGGGTGAACGCCATCGCGAAGGTGAGCAGGAAGGCGTACGCCCAGGTGGCGCGCCAGCTGCCCCGGTCGGGCCGGTTGAAGCCGTGGGCGGCGACGGCGGCGCGGGCGATCAGCGGGAGCAGGATCGCGAGGACGGCGGTGCCGAGCCGGCCGGCGGCGAGGGCCCCGGTGGCGGCGGGCAGGAAGGCGTACGCGATGGCGCCCCAGGCGCGCAGGAGCCGGGACTCGACGATGCCGCGGGCGGCGAAGTACGCGGTGAAGCCGGCGAGCGGGACCGAGCAGACGAGCAGCAGGGTCAGCGCGGTGGAGGTGGAGCCGAGGAACAGCGCGGAGAGCGCGGCCAGGACGGCGAGGTAGGGCGGGGCGGTCTGGGTGCCGCCGGTGCCGAGGGCGTGCCAGGAGTCGGCGTACCGCGACCAGAGGTCCGAGACGGTTTCGGGGGCGGGCAGCAGGGCGCCGCCGGCCAGGGAGCCGCCGGCGAGGAGGTTGCGGCAGGCGACCAGGGAGACGAGGAGGAGCAGGGCGAAGAGGACGGGACCGGGTTTGCGGGCGATCTTCTTGAGCCGGGCGAACTGCTCGATCTCCAGGTAGTCGGCGTCGTCGCCGCCGGGTCCGGACTCGACGACGCCGTGGCGGGAGCCGCCGGTGTCGGCCTCGTTGCCGCCGAAGTGGGAGGCGATCTGCTCGACGGTGGCGCGGAGGGTGGCGCCGGGCGCCGGGAAGAGGGACCGGAACTCGCTGTTGGGGACGGTCCTGTTCCTGCGGCGCTTGCGGGCGGCGAGGATCTTCTCGGGGCGCAGCAGGGCCGCGAGGAGGCCCATGACCTCGTCGACGGCCTGGACCGGGGCCTTGCCGACGAGGTAGGCGAGGGTGCGGACCAGGGTGCTGAGGACGAGCCGTACGAGGATGTACGGCAGGGCGCGGCCCCGGGTGTTGGCGAGGAGGGTGTGGACGGCGCCGGCCTTGTCGACGCGGTGCGGGTTGGCGGCGGTGCGTCCGGCGCAGTCGACGGTGCGGCGCTCGCGGGCGGAGGCCTCGGCGTGCCGCAGGACGGCCTCGGGGGCGATGAGGACGTGGTGGCCGGCGGAGTGGGCGCGCCAGCACAGGTCGACGTCGTCGCGCATGAGGGGCAGGCGCCGGTCGAAGCCGCCGAGCCCCTCGAAGACGTCGCGGCGGATGAGCATGCCGGCGGTGGAGACGGAGAGGACGGAGCGGACCTGGTCGTGCTGGCCCTGGTCCTGCTCGCGGCGGTCGAGTCCGGTCCAGCGGCGGCCGCTGCGGGCGATGCTGACGCCGGCTTCGAGGAGCTGCTTCCTGTCGTACCAGCCGCGCAGCTTGGGGCCGATGACGGCGGCGTACGCGTCGGCCTCGGCGACGCGCAGGAGTTCGGCGAGGGCGCCGGGCGCGGGGGCGCAGTCGTCGTGGAGGAGCCAGAGCCACTGCACGGGTTCGCCGTGCGGGAGTTCGGGCAGGTCGTACGCGTCGTCGTTCCAGGTCCGGCTGACGGGGTCCCAGCCGCTGGGGCGCTTCAGGTAGGGCAGTTCCTCGGGTCCGAGCAGCGGCGCGGTGCGGGCGGCCTCCTCGACGGCGGCGCCGAAGCCGGTGCGGCGCGCGAGGTGCAGGACGCGGTCGTCGCCGATGGCGTCGGCGACGAGCTGCGCCGAGTCGTCGGCGCTGCCGGTGTCGGCCGCCACCACGTTCTGCACGGGGCGCTCCTGGGCGAGCAGCCCGGCGAGCGCGTCGGGCAGCCAGCGGGCGCCGTCGTGGGTGACGAGCACGGCGGTGACGACGTGTCGCGGAAACTCAGGAGTTGAGGACATCGAGCTACGGGCCCTCCGGCCGGGGTCGCCCGCGGGGGGCGTGGGGAGCGTCTCGGACGGAGGCCCACACTAACGGCTGCACGCGGGGCGGTCCGCCGCCCTGTGGACAGACCGTACGGAAGCGTGCACCTGCCTGTGGACGGTCGGGGCGGGAGGGTTCCGGGCCGGAGACGCAAGAACGGTCCGCCGCCTGTGGCTGGTGCACAGGGGGCGGACCGTTCGGGGTGGTCGCGGGCCCGGACGCGGTCCGGAGCCGGGTGCCGCTCAGACGGCGGCCTTCTTCAGACGGCGTCGCTCTCGCTCGGAGAGGCCGCCCCAGATGCCGAACCGTTCGTCGTTCTGCAGGGCGTATTCGAGGCACTCGGAGCGGACCTCGCACGCGAGGCAGACCTTCTTGGCCTCGCGGGTCGAGCCGCCCTTCTCGGGGAAGAAGGACTCGGGATCGGTCTGGGCGCACAGTGCGCGCTCCTGCCAGCCGAGTTCCTCGTCCGCGTCCTCGACCAGCAGTTCCTGGAACAACTCGGTCATGTGCGCCCCTCGTCTGTTCTGTGCGTCCCCGTGATGTTGCCGGGGCGAAACCCGGCCGAACGACACGAGTGAAATTACAAGTTCGTGCTCTGTGCGAGTCAAGCCGAGATCTGCTATTGGGCCCCGTATTCACTCTGCGGAACCAAGCCTATGCGGAAAGTGTTCAAATCACCAAAAAACGTGACACATGCCGTCGGCTCGACCGCGTCGAGCCGCCCCCACGGAGGAGGACGTCCAGGGCTTGGATCTTGTTGCGGTCCGGCCACGGAAGCGATCTGGATCACAGTCCGATCACGCCCCGGGATGTTTCGGGAGGTTTAGAGGCGCGATCGAAGCGCCATCTCTCCTGGTCCGCGCCTGAACAAACCTTTCTCCGGGCACAGTAACCGGATGAGGTGAAACATTACCCCCAAATCGGGCATTGAGTTGACAGTCGGGTGCCCCTCCGGCCACCGTGGACGGCATGCCAGCGACCACAGCGCCCTCCGCGACCCACAGCCGTGGGTTCCGCCGCGCTGTCCAGGCGCGCTGTTGCTGTTGCTGTCCCAGCTGTTGATGCCGTAGCGCTCCAGCCGCCGAAGCCGTAGAGCTTCCGCCGCCGGCGCCGCAGGGCTCCGGCTTCTCCCCCAGCGTCACCCCGCGTCACCCGTGTCACCCCTCCCCCGTGACCCCCCACCGCTTCTGTTTCTGCTGAGGAACCTCCCCACCCCATGAACATGGACAGCGACCTTCAGATCGCCGGCGACATCCTCGAGGTCCCGCACCTCCTCCAGCCCGAGCGCGCCCACCCCGTCACCGTGGCCGAGTTCGCCGGCCTCGCGCGCTCCATCGCCGACGACCGCTCCCAGTGGGCCCCGTACGTCGAGTACGACGCCACCACCCGCTGGTACCACCGCCTGCGCACGGGCCCCGGTTACGAGGTCTGGCTGCTCTCCTGGGTGCCCGGACAGGGCAGCGGGCTCCACGACCACGGCCTCTCCTCCGGCGTCCTGACCGTCCTGCAGGGCGAGCTCACGGAGCGCACGGAGCGGGGTGCGCGGACGCTCGACGGCGGCGCGCAGCGGGTGTTCGCGCCCGGGTACGTCCACGAGGTCGTCAACGACTCCCTCGAACCGGCCGTCAGCCTGCACGTCTACTTCCCCGGCCTGACCGAGATGCCGATGCACGAGTCCCTCCAGGGCCAGTGCGCCCCGGCCGCCCCGGAGTTCCTCCACGCCTGACAAACTGCTGTGCATGCGCATTGTGGTTCTGGCCGGCGGCATCGGTGGTGCCCGTTTCCTTCGCGGCCTCAAGCAGGCCGCGCCGGACGCGGAGATCACGGTCATCGGCAACACCGGTGACGACATCCATCTCTTCGGGCTGAAGGTCTGCCCCGACCTGGACACGGTGATGTACACCCTCGGCGGTGGCATCAACGAGGAGCAGGGCTGGGGACGTACGGACGAGTCCTTCACCGTCAAGGAGGAGCTCGCGGCGTACGGGGTCGGGCCCGAGTGGTTCGGCCTCGGCGACCGCGACTTCGCCACCCACATCGTCCGTACGCAGATGCTCGGCGCGGGCTACCCGCTGAGCGCCGTCACCGAGGCGCTGTGCGCCCGCTGGCAGCCCGGCGTCCGGCTCCTCCCCATGACCGACGACCGCGTCGAGACGCACGTGGCGATCGAGGCGGACGGCGAGCAGCGCGCGGTGCACTTCCAGGAGTACTGGGTGAAGCTGCGCGCCTCCGTCGACGCGAAGGCCGTCGTGCCGGTCGGCGCGGAGGCCGCGAAGCCCGCGCCGGGCGTCCTGGAGGCGATCGCCGAGGCGGACGTCATCCTCTTCCCGCCGTCCAACCCGGTGGTGAGCGTCGGGACGATCCTGGCGGTGCCGGGGATCCGTGAGGCGGTCGTCGCGGCCGCGGCCCCGGTCGTGGGCCTCTCCCCCATCGTCGGCGACGCGCCCGTGCGCGGCATGGCCGACAAGGTGCTCGCGGCCGTGGGCGTGGAGTCCACGGCGGCGGCGGTCGCCCTGCACTACGGCGCCGAGCTCGTCGGCGGCTGGCTCGTGGACACCGTGGACGCGGGCGCGGTCGCGGAGGTCGAGGCGGCGGGCATCGCGTGCCGCGCGGTGCCGCTGATGATGACGGACGTGGACGCGACCGCGGCGATGGCCCGCGAGGCGCTGGCGCTCGCGGAGGTGGTGCGCGGGTGAGCGGCGCGGGAGACGCGGAGGCGGGCGGCGCGGGCGGTGCGGGCGGTGCCGGGGGGACCAGGGCCGGCGGGACCAGGGCCGGCGGGAACGGGGCGGACGGGGCCGGGGCGAACGGTGCCGGGGTGACCGGGGCCGGCGGTGCCGGAATCGTCCCTTCGTACCGGGTGTGGGCGCTCGACGGGTTGCCCGAGGTGGGTGCCGGGGACGATCTCGCCAAGCTGATCGCCTCCGTGTCGCCGGAACTCGCCGACGGGGACGTCCTGATCGTCACCTCCAAGATCGTCAGCAAGGCCGAGGGCCGGGTCGTCGCCGCCGACGACCGCGAGGAGGCCATCGACGCCGAGACGGTACGGGTGGTGGCGCGGCGCGGCACCCTCCGTATCGTCGAGAACCGGCAGGGGCTCGTCATGGCCGCCGCCGGGGTCGACGCCTCCAACACCCCTTCCGGGACCGTGCTCTTGCTGCCCGAGGACCCCGACGCCTCGGCGCGGCGGATCCGTTCGGGGCTGCGCGAGGCGCTCGGCGTCGACGTCGGCGTCGTCGTCACGGACACCTTCGGGCGGCCCTGGCGCTCCGGTCTCACCGACGTCGCGATCGGCGCGGCCGGCGTGCGGGTCCTCGACGACCTGCGCGGCGGGACCGACGCGTACGGCAATCCGCTGAGCGCGACCGTGGTCGCCACCGCCGACGAACTCGCCGCCGCCGGCGACCTGGTGAAGGGCAAGGCGGCCGGGCTCCCGGTCGCCGTCGTCCGGGGCCTGCCCCATGTGGTGGGCGGCGACGGCGAGGAGGGCGCGCGGGCGCTCGTACGCTCCGCCGCCGACGACATGTTCCGGCTGGGGACCTCGGAGGCCGTACGGGAGGCGGTGACGCTGCGGCGGACCGTACGGGAGTTCACCGAGGAGCCCGTCGACCCGGGCGCGGTCCGGCGCGCGGTCGCCGCCGCCGTGACGGCCCCGGCGCCGCACCACACCACGCCGTGGCGTTTCGTGCTCCTGGAGTCCGCCGGGGCGCGGACGCGGCTGCTCGACGCGATGCGGGACGCGTGGATCGCGGACCTGCGGCGGGACGGCAGGTCCGAGGAGTCCATCGCCCGGCGGGTCCGGCGCGGGGACGTCCTGCGCAACGCGCCCTACCTGGCCGTGCCGTGCCTCGTCACGGACGGCTCCCACCACTACGGCGACCCCCGCCGGGACGCCGCCGAACGCGAGATGTTCGTGGTGGCGGCCGGCGCAGGCGTGCAGAACTTCCTGGTCGCGCTCGCCGGTGAGCGGCTCGGCTCGGCCTGGGTGTCCTCGACGATGTTCTGCCGGGACGTCGTACGGGAGGTCCTCGGGCTGCCGGAGGGCTGGGACCCGATGGGCGCGGTCGCGATCGGGCACGCGGCGACTCCGCCGAGGGAGCGTCCGGCGCGGCCGGCGGCGGAGTTCGTCCGGGTGCTCTAGGGCCAGTCCGGCGGATCAGGGTCGGATAGGCCCTAGAGGGCGGTGATGTTTCCCGGCGTCATGCGGGGGGCCCGGCGCGGGGGTACGCGGCCGCTGAGGAGGATCAGGCGGGCCGCCCGGTGGCGCTGGCCCGCGTACGGCGCCAGGAGCTCCAGCATCGCCTCGTCGTCGGCCGTACGGTCGCCCGCGAGCGCCCAGCCGACGATGCCCGGCAGGTGCAGGTCGCCGGTCGTGACCTCGTCCGGGGCGCCGTTGCTGCGCTGGATCGTCTCGGCGCTCGTCCACGGGCCGATGCCCGGGATCAGCTCCAGGCGCTGCCGGGCCGCCGGCGGGTCCATGAGCACGGCCTCCTCCAGGCGGGCCGCGACCCGCGCCGCGCGGACGATCGTGGCCGAGCGCTTGCCGTCGACGTTCGCGCGGTGCCATTCCCAGGAGGGGATCTGCGTCCACGCGCGCGCGTCCGGCATCACGTACAGGCCGTCCGGTGCCGGGCCCGGGGCCGGCTCGCCGAACTTCCGTACGAGCGTCCGCCACGAGCCGTAGGCCTCGTTCGTCGTGACCTTCTGCTCCAGGACGGACGGGATCAGCGACTCCAGGACCAGGCCGGTACGGGTGAGGCGCAGGCCCGGGCGGCGGCGGTGCGTCGCCAGGAGCAGCTTGTGGCGGGGGACGAAGGCGGTCGGGTCGTCCTCGGCGCCCAGGAGGGCGGGGAGGGTCTCCAGGAGCCACTCCCGGCCCGGGCCCCAGGCCTCGGCTCCGTCGGCCCGGATCCGGATCGTGCCGGGGCCGTCCGGCGTACGGCTGGCCCGCCACACCGAGCCGTCCGGGGTCGCCCGGAAGGTCGGATCGGCGGGGCCGCGGCGGAGGGGGCCGAGGGTGAGGCCGAGGTCGAGCGTGCCGGTGGTGGGGGGCAGGGGGATGTGGCCGCCGCGGACTGTGGTGCGGGTGGATCTGGGTGCGAAGCGGCCGGCCATGGGTACGAGCGTAGCCGCGGCCGGCGCGGACCCGCGCCGTCTTGGGGCGGCGCCCCCGTGCGGGCCCGCGGCTGCGTGGGCGGTGCCCCTGCCCCCGCCGTGTGGGCGATCGTCCCGCTGGGCGGGACGGGTGGGCACACGGGACGGCGCCCTTAGCGGCGCCTCCGCGTTCCGGGCCTGGACCCGCACCACGAGTGGCGGCGCACATGGGGTGCGGGTCAGGGCGCGGAGCCTCTGGCGCCGGCAAGGCGCGGGTCCGTTGTGCCCACCCTCCCCCAAGCTCTCGGCTTCGCTCGAGCAGGGGGGGACCCCCATCGCCCCAGCGGAACGATTGCCCACAACGGCGGGCTACTGGTCTGAGGAGAAGCGGACCGCGCCTGCGGGGAGGGTCGTGTTGCACCAGACGCGGACGCCCTCGCGGAGTTCGTTGTCCGGGCCCACCTGCGCCCCGTCCCCGATGACCGCCCCGCTCACCACCGTACGGGCGCCGATGCGCGCCCCCGCGCCGATCAGGGAGTCCGTGATCACCGCTCCCGGTTCGACGATCGCGCCCGCGAGGAGCGTCGAACCCGTGACGCGGGCGCCCTCGCCCACCACCGCGTCCGCGCCCACCACCGTGCCGCCGGTCAGCTTCGCGTCCGCGGCGACGCGGGCCGACGGCAGGATCAGGCGGTCGCCGCAGCGGCCCGGGACGGCCGGGGAGGGGGCGCGGCCCAGGACCAGGTCGGCGGAGCCGCGGACGAAGGCCTGCGGGGTACCGAGGTCCAGCCAGTACGTGGAGTCGACCATGCCCTGGAGGTGCGCCCCGGCGGACAGCAGCTCCGGGAACGTCTCGCGTTCGACCGAGACCGGGCGGCCCGTCGGGATCGTGTCGATGATCGAGCGCTTGAAGACGTACGCGCCCGCGTTGATCTGGTCGGTGACGATCTCCTCCGGCGTCTGCGGCTTCTCCAGGAAGGCCGTGACGCGGCCGGTGGCGTCCGTGGGGACCAGGCCGAAGGCGCGCGGGTCCTCGACCCGGGTGAGGTGGAGCGAGACGTCCGCGCCGGAGGAGGAGTGGGTCGCGACGAGGGCCTGGATGTCCAGGCCCGTGAGGATGTCCCCGTTGAAGATGAGGACGGGCTCGTCGGGGCCCGAGTGCAGCCGGGAGGCGACGTTCCGGATCGCGCCGCCGGTGCCGAGGGGCTCCTCCTCGGTGACGTACTCCAGGCTGAGTCCGAGGGCGGAGCCGTCACCGAAGTGCGGCTCGAAGACCTCGGCCAGGTAGGAGGTGGCGAGCACGATGTGCTCGACGCCGGCGGCGCGGGCCCGGGCCAGCTGATGGGTCAGGAAGGGGACGCCCGCCGCCGGGACCATGGGTTTGGGCGTGTTGACCGTGAGGGGTCGCAGCCGTGTGCCCTTGCCACCGACCAGGAGGATCGCTTCTGTCACCTTGTCGTCTCTGCTTCCTGTTTCGGGGCCGGTCGTCTCGCCCGTCTCGGTCGTCCGTGCGATATGACCGGTCAGTTTATGCAGATGGTTGCCTCCCTGACCCCATCCACGACCTCGTCCGCGCCGTCCGCGCCGCCATCACGGCCTTCCCTGGAACTTGGCGGAGCTCGTGCGGGCCGTGCCGAGCTTGTTGTAGAGGCGTCCGCCGGGGCATTCCGTCGCGAAGCCGTCGCGGTGGCCGGCGATGGCGTTGAAACGTACCGTCGTGCCCTTCTTGAACAGGTTTCCGCCGCCTGAGACGAGGTACGACGCTCCCTTCGGGTTCACCCCGTGCAGCCCCAGCTTCCAGGCCGTCAGACGCGCCACGGCGGTCACGACGGCGGCCGGCGGGGTGCTCTTGGTGAAGGTGCCGAGGACGGCGATGCCCATGCTGTTGGTGTTGAAGCCGAGGGTGTGGGCGCCCATGACCGGCTTGGCGACGCCGCCGGCCCGGCCTTCGTAGATGTTTCCGCACTTGTCGACGGCGAAGTTGTAGCCGAAGTCCCGCCAGCCGCTGCTCTTCACGTGGTAGCGGTAGATGCTGCGGAGCACGGAGGGGGCCTGCTTGCAGGTGTAGTTGTTGCCGGTGGCGCTGTGGTGGATGAAGGCGGCCTTGATGGTCTTCGTGTAGACGAAGCCCTTCTCCCGGATGCTCTCGTCCGCGCCCCACCCCTTCCGGGTGATGATCTTGGGCTGGGGGCCGATGTACGGCTTGGCCGCGGCGGCCGCCGGGGCGGCGAGGACCGCTTGCGCCTGCGGCATGTTCCGGGCCTGGCGTTCGGTCTCCTCTTTGGAGAGCGCCGGGATCCATGTCGCTCCGTACGGGGCGAGCTCGGCGTTCACCGCGCTCGCGGCCACCTCCGCCGCGCTCATGCCGGCCGGGGCGGCGGGGGCAGCCGGGGCAGCCGGGGCAGCCGGGGCCATCGCATTTCGGGCCCATAGAGCCGTCTCTTCCGGCGCGGTCCGCTCCGGGGCGGTCCCTTCCGGCGCGGTCTCCTCCGGCGCCGCCGCCCGGGCCTCGCCCGGGTCGACCAGTTCGAGCCGGAGGCCCGCCGGGAGCCGTTCCTCCCCCCGTACGCGGATCTCGACGCCGTCCGAGTCGCCCACCCACAGCGGGGCGGTGGAGCCGCGGAGCGCCCGGGCGGAGCCCTCGGCGGTGCCCGGGTCGGCACCGTGCTCCTCGTTGTGGGTCTCCACGTCCTGCCACTCCGACCAGGCGCCGCCGCCGGCGGCCCGGGTGCGGACCTGCACGGTGCCGTGCAGCGGGGCCTTCGGGTCGTTCCAGACGACGCCGACGAGCGAGAAGGGTCTGACGTCCCGTCGGGCGAGCCCCTGCTCGCCGGAACCGGCCGCGCCGCCGAGGGCACGGTTGGCGGCGCCGAGCGGTTCGAGCGGGAGCGACTGGGTGGAGCCCGGGAGTTCGGGCGCGGGTGGCTGGGCGAGGGCGGCCGCGGGTGGCGCCGAGGCCGCCGCCGGCGCGGTGAGGGAGACCGGCAGGGCGAGTACCGCCGCGCAGGTGACGGCGATCGAGGAGGCGAGTGAGGCACGCATGGGCCGATCGTGCGTACCGCCGGGGCGTTCCGCGCGCCGGGAACCGGCCGGGAAACTGACGGGCCGTCGGTCCGACCGGAGGACGGCGTCACCGGTACGGCGGACCCCGGCGTACGCGCGCGCGTACGCTGTCGGGCGTGAACGCCAGCGACCGCACCCCTGCCGACCTGCTGCGATCCGCGCTCGCCGCGGACCCCGCCCGCCCCTTGGTCACCTTCTACGACGACGCCACCGGTGAGCGCGTGGAATTGTCCGTCGCCACCTTCGCCAATTGGGTGGCCAAGACGGCGAACCTGCTCCAGGGCGAGCTGTCCGCCGGTCCCGGCGACCGGCTCGCGCTGCTGCTGCCCGCGCACTGGCAGAGCGCCGTCTGGCTGCTGGCCTGCTCGTCCGTCGGGGTGACCGCGGAGATCGGCGGGGACCCGGCGGACGCGGACGTCGTGGTGGCGGGTCCTGACACCCTGGAGGCGGGGCTGGCCTGCTCCGGGGAGCGGATCGCGCTCTCCCTGGCCCCGCTGGGCCGCCGCTTCCCGGCCGCGCCCGCCGGATACGCGGACTACGCGGTCGAGGTGCCGAGCCAGGGCGACCGGTTCGCCCCGTTCGTACCGGTCGATCCGGAGGCTCCCGCGCTCGTCGTCGACGGTACGGAACGCAGCGGGGCCCAGCTCGTCGGACAGGCCCGCACGGACGCGGCGGCCCTCGGCCTCACTCCCGGCTCCCGCCTGCTCTCCGGCCTCGGCTACGCGGACTGGCACGGCCTCTCGTTCGGCCTGTACGCCCCGCTCGCGGCGGGCGGCTCCGTGGTCCTCTGCCGGAACCTGGCCGAGCTCGCCCCGGAGGGGCTGGAGAAGCGCGTGGAGAGCGAGCGGGTCACACACACGGCCCTCTGAGCCGCCGCAGCCGACCCGGGACGGCATTTCGGGCAGCCGTGGGTCCACCGTTCGGCCCAGCACCGCGCCGAGTCCCCGGGTCCAGGCGGCGAGTCCGGTACATGATCGGCCAGGGGGAGTCGTCTCCCTCCGCACAACCATGCGTCGGGTTCGGCCGTCTCCTTCTGTGACCGGTGGACGCCCGGCGCGCCGCCGACGCCCGAAGGACGGACCACGACGTGACGGACCGTGCAGGCACGCCCGCCGACCCGGACCCCCCGGCCGCGGGGGACGAGAAGCCGCGAAAGCGCCACTGGCTGCGCTGGACGGCCCTCGGTGTCGCGGTCGTCGTGCTGGCCGCCGCCGGGGTCGGCTGGTGGTTCTACCGGAAGCTCGACGACAACATCACCACCGACACCACGGCCGCCGCCGAGCTGCAGAGGTACGAGAAGGAGCGCCCGCCCGCGGGCACCACCTCCGCGCGGAACATCCTGCTCATCGGCTCGGACACCCGGGCCGGCGAGGGCAACCGCAAGTACGGCAAGGACCAGGGCACCCAGCGCTCCGACACGACGATCCTGCTGCACCTGGCGGCGGGGAAGGCGAGCGCGACGGCCGTCTCCCTGCCGCGCGACCTGATGGTGACGATCCCGAGCTGCCGCAAGGCGGACGGGACCCGCACCCGGGAGCAGTTCGCGCAGTTCAACTGGGCGTTCGAGTTCGGCGGTACGGCGTGCACGATCCGTACGGTCGAGAAGCTGACCGCGATCCGGATCGACCACCACATGGTGATCGACTTCCGGGGCTTCAAGAAGATGGTGGACGCCGTCGACGGGGTGGAGGTCTGCCTCAAGGAGCCCGTGGACGACCGGGACGCGAAGCTGAAGCTGCCCGCGGGCCGCCAGACGCTCCACGGGGAGCAGGCCCTCGGTTTCGTACGGGCCCGGAAGTCGATCGGGAACGGCAGCGACACGGAACGCATGGACCGCCAGCAGCAGTTCCTCGGCGCCCTCGTCAACAAGGTGCAGAGCGACGGGGTGCTGCTCAACCCGACGAAGCTCTATCCGGTCCTGGACGCGGCCACGAAGGCGATCACCACGGACCCGGGTCTCGACTCGCTGCGGGACCTGTACGACCTGGCGCGGTCCATGCGGGCCATCCCGACGGACAAGGTGCAGTTCCTCACCGTCCCGCGCCGGTCCTACCGGTACGACGCGAACCGGGACGAACTGGTGCAACCCGCCGCGAGCGACCTCTTCCGGCAACTGCGCGAGGACAAGCCCGTCCTGGTGACGCCCGAGAGCGAGAAGAAGGCCGGCGACGGGAAGCCCGACGACACGGAGACGACGGGACCCTCCGCGACGCCGACCTTCACGGGACGGAACGCGGCGGAAGGGGTGTGTGAGTAAAGCGCGGGCCAAGGGGAGAGCGGACAGCGATGAGGTTTGGGCAAATTGCCCGGTTGTAAGGGGCGTGGAATTTGTCACGGACGTCGCCCCACGCTGAACTGGGCGGATAGTGTGACGCGATCCGGTGCACCCCGACCGCGTGGTCGCACTCATAAAGGATCGAAGACCGAGAGAGCGGCGCCCTGTGGGGGAGGCGCCTCGCGTGGCACCGACGGAGGACTCGAGTAACCGTGGACGCGCACAGCCGTGGACGGGCGGACGAGATCGACCCCGCCGACCAGTGGGTCCTCAACCCGCGGACCGGCAACTACGAACTGCGACTGGAC
The DNA here is from genome assembly GCF_055602235.1 of Streptomyces sp. NPDC037410. Classification (NCBI taxonomy): domain Bacteria; kingdom Bacillati; phylum Actinomycetota; class Actinomycetes; order Kitasatosporales; family Streptomycetaceae; genus Streptomyces; species Streptomyces sp. NPDC037410. Next base: position 28,769 of record NZ_JBVJWR010000038.1, read on the forward strand.
CGCTCCGCTGGGCAGTCGCGGCCGCAGGCTCCGGCCGCCCGACCCCGTAGATCCCCCGCACCCGCGCCGGCCGACAGCCCCGTCGACCCGCCCGTCCCCGGACAGCGCCGCCGCCGCGCCCCCGAGCCGGCCGACGCCGGCCAGGTGCCGCCGCAGAGCCGCCGCAAGCGCAAGCAGGGCAGGCAGGGCGCGAGCCGCAAGAAGAAGGTCCTGCTGTGGACCGGCGGCACGATGGCCTTCGTCCTCGTGGGCGGCGCGGCCGGTGCGTACGCGATCTACAACAAGCTGAACAACAACCTCGACGTCGTCGACGTCGTCGGCAAGAACACCGACGCCGGGTTCGCCAAGGGCAAGGCCTTCAACATCCTGGTCATCGGCACCGACAAGCGGACCGGCGCGGGCAACGCGGGCTACGGCGACAAGAGCAGCCCCGGCCACGCCGACACCACCATCCTCTTCCACGTCTCCAAGGACCGGACGAACGCCACGGCGCTCTCCATCCCGCGCGACATGAAGACGGACATCCCCGAGTGCCAGTCGCGCCAGCCCGACGGGACCATCAAGACGATCCCGGCCGAGGCGGACGTCCGCTTCAACGTGAGCCTCGGACAGGAGGGCCGCGACCCCGGCTGCGTCATGCGCACGGTCGAGGAGCTGGCCGGCGTCCAGGTCGACCACTTCATGATGGCGGACTTCAACGCCGTCAAGGAGATGACGACGGCGGTCGGCGGCGTGAAGGTCTGCGTCGCGAAGGCCGTGAACGACCCGAAGTCGCATCTGAAACTGCCGGCCGGCGAGTCGGTCGTGCAGGGCGAGCAGGCCCTCGCCTTCGTCCGCACCCGGCACAGCTTCGGCAACGAGAGCGACCTCGACCGCATCAAGGTCCAGCAGCAGTTCCTGAGTTCGATGATCCGGCAGATGAAGTCGAACGACACGCTGACGGACCCGGGGAAGCTGTACGACCTCGCCAACGCGGCGACGAGCGCCCTCACCGTCGACTCGGGCATAGGCTCGCTCACCAAGCTGGAGGACCTCGCCCGCGAGCTGTCCTCGATCGACACCAAGAACATCGCGTTCACGACGCTGCCGGTCATCGACAACCCCGCCGAGAAGATCAGGGCGACGGTCGTCCCCGACCCGGTGAAGGCGCCTCAGCTGTTCGCGATGCTCCAGTCCGACACCTCGCTCACCGAGGTGAAGAAGAAGCAGCAGGACGCCAAGAACGCGCAGGCCGCGCTCCTCAAGGGCACGCGGTCCACCGCCGCCGAGGTGCGCGTCGACGTCTACAACGGCAGCGGCATCACCGGCGCGGCCCAGTCGACGATCAACTGGCTGCAGAACGAAGAGGGCGTGACCCGCTCCAGCAACAGGAGCAACGCCCCCGAGAAGGCGGCGAAGACCACGCTCACGTACGCACCGAACCAGGCCGATCAGGCCCGCAAGCTCGCGGACATGATGGGGCTGCCGGCCACGGCTCTCAAGCCGGGCACACAGGACGCCGGGGAGCGCGAGCCCATGACGCTCGTCCTCGGTGCCGACTTCAAGGGCGCGGGGGTGCCCATCGCCGGACCGGCAAAGGCGCCGAAGGATCTGGTGAAGGTGGAAGCTGACAAGCAGATTTGCGCCAAGTGACCCGGAAACACCGGGACTTGACGTTCTTCTGACCGACGAGGGGACCTGGGGTGGGACAGAACAGCGTGCGTGGGGAGGGAACGCGGAAACGCGTTCCACGCGCCCGTGAACTGGGCTGGGACGACGACCTGCACGGCGCCGGCGAGGCGACCGGCGCGGCCGGCGGCCCGTCCGAGGAGGCGGCGGAGGACGACGCAACCGCGTCGACCCGCGCCTCGCGCCGACGCGGCGGCGGCACGGGCCCGAGCGGGCGCGCCGCCACGCGCCGGCGGGCGAAGAAGACCGGCAAGCGCAAGGTGCTGCGGTGGACGGCGATCACCCTGTCGCTGCTGATACTTGGCACGGCCGGCGCCGGATACCTGTATTACGAGCACCTGAACGGCAACATCCGCGGCGGCAGCCGCGCGGGCGGCGACAGCGGCGTCAAGAAGGCCGCGCCGAACGCCCTGGGGGACACCCCGCTGAACATCCTGCTCATCGGATCGGACAGCCGGGAAGACGAGAAGAACATCGCCCTCGGCGGCGGCCGGGACGACAAGAACCGCAAGCCGCTCGCCGACGTGCAGATGCTGCTGCACGTCTCGGCGGACCGTAAGAACGCCTCGGTCGTCTCGATCCCGCGCGACACGGTCCTCCACATCCCGGAGTGCAAGGACGAGGGCGGCAAGTCCTACCCCGCCACCGACACCCGGCCCATCAACGAGTCGCTCCAGCGCGGCGGTCCCGGCTGCACCCTCACCACCTGGGAGGACCTCACCAAGGTCTACATCGACCACTGGATCATGGTCGACTTCGCCGGTGTCGTGGCGATGGCCGACGAGGTCGGCGGTGTCCCGGTCTGTGTGAAGTCCGGCGTCAGCGACCATCCGACCAGGCTGCAGCCCGGTGGCTCCCACCTGAAGCTGCCCGAGGGAACGCACGAGGTCAAGGGCGTGCAGGCGCTCCAGTGGCTGCGCACCCGGCACGCCTTCGGCAGCGACCAGAACCGCGCCAAGGCCCAGCACATGTACATGAACGGCATGGTCGCGAAGCTCCAGCAGCAGAACGCCTGGACCGACACCGGCCGCCTGATGGGCCTGGCGGAGACGGCCACCAATGCCCTCCAGGTCTCCGACGAGATCCGTTCGGTCAAGGGGCTCTTCGACCTGTCGATGCAGCTCAAGAACGTGAAGCTGAACCGCCTCACCACGGCGAACATCCCGACGGCGGAGTGGTCGCAGGACCGCAACAAGAACGTCCTCATCAAGTCCTCGGCCGACAAGATGTTCCGGATGCTCCGCGACGACGTCGCCTTCGACAAGAACGGCGACCCGGCCGACGGCAAGTCGAAGCCGAACGCCTCGGCCAAGCCCAAGGCCACGGCCGAGGCGCCCGGTTCGCTCGGCGTGACGGTCGTCAACGGCACCGGCAGCGACACCGAGCCCGCCGCCGAGGGTCGCGCCCGCGCGATCACCGAGCTCCTCCAGGGCAAGGGCTTCGCCCAGGCCGAGTCCTCCCAGGAGGGCGGCAACCGTCCGGACACCGTGGTCACCTATCCCAAGGGGGACGGCGACCAGGGCAAGGCGAACGCCCAGTCCGTGGCCAAGGCGCTCGGGCTGCCCGACTCGGCCGTCCGGGCGGACGCGAAGGCCGAGAACCTCACGCTCGTCGTCGGCGCCGACTGGCGCGAGGGGACGGTCTACAAGAAGCCGGCCAGCGAGGCCGGTGACATCCCGGACGGCGCGCAGGTGATCCGGGGCGACCAGAAGGACTGCATGGACATCTACGACCCCTACAAGTGGGACGGCAAGAGCTGACCCCACGCGACACGTACGAAGGCCGGGCCCCTCGGAAGGGGCCCGGCCTTCGCCGTCGTGTGTGCGGAACCGTCAGACGTACTCCGCCTTCACCGCCGGGCGGCGGCTCGCGACGACCTTCTTCGCGAGGGAGCGGGGGCTGGTGAGGAAGCCGAAGCCCCAGGACATGTGCATGGTCGCGAGGGCCAGCGGGATCTGCAGGCGGGCCTTCAGGGGCAGGCCCCTGCCGGCCGGGAGGGAGCCGGCCGTGATCGCGGCGAGGTAGCCGGCGGGGATCACGAAGCCCAGCGGGGTGAGGACGGCGCCCACGACCAGGCCCGCGGCGATCGCGACGACGGCGGTCGGCGGGGCCAGGTAGCGCAGGTTGATGGAGCCCTGGTGGTAGCGGGCCACCACGTGGCGCCAGCGGCCGTAGTCCTTGTACTGCTTCGCCAGGGCCTTCACCGAGGGCCTGGGGCGGTACTGGACGCGGAGCTCCGGCGAGAACCAGATCAGGCCGCCGGCCTCGCGGATGCGGAAGTTCAGCTCCCAGTCCTGGGCGCGGATGAACTCGACGTTGTACCCGCCCTGCCGCTCAAGCGCCTCGCGGCGGAAGACGCCCAGGTAGACCGTCTCCGCCGGGCCGGCCTCGCCGCCCGTGTGGAAGGCGGCGTTGCCCACACCGATCTTCGAGGTCATCGCGGCGGCGACCGCGTCCTCCCAGACGTTCTCGCCCTCGGCGTGCATGATGCCGCCGACGTTCTGCGCGCCGGTCTCCTCCAGGAGCCGGACCGCGGTGGCGATGTAGTTCGGGGAGAGCATGCCGTGTCCGTCCACACGCACCACGATCGGGTGACGGGAGGCCTGGATCGCCGCGTTGAGCGCGGCGGGGGTGCGGCCGGTCGGGTTCGGCACCGTGACGACGCGGCGCTGTCCCGCGGCGGTCTCGCGGACGAGCTCGGCGGCGATCTCGTCCGTGCGGTCCGTGGACGGGCCGAGGGCGATCACCACCTCCATCTCGCCGTCGTACTCCTGCTCCAGGATGTGCCGGACCGAGGTGCGCAGGTGCCGTTCCTCGTTGAGGACCGGCATGATCACGGAGACGGGGGCGTGGCGTTCATCGCCCGCCACGTTACCGCGAACGGGGGACACCGGTGCGCGCCGAGCGGGTGGTGCGCCCTTGCGCTGATCGTATGGGCCTACCGTGCTCACGGTTCCCCTGTCCCACCGCGGAGGTGTCCGTCCGTGCCCACACCGCCCCGCACGCCCCGTCCCCGGCCCGCCGCCCGCCGCGCACCGGTCCGCCGGCGGCGGAGGCGCCCCCGGTGGGGGATGCGGATGGCGACGGCGCTGTCCGTGACGGTCCTCGCGGCCGGCGGGATCGGGCACGCCGTGGTGACCGGCCTCGACACCGGGATCACCCGCGTCGACCCCTTCAAGGACATGAAGAACCGGCCGCAGGCCGGGCACGGGATGAACGTCCTCGTCGTCGGGACCGACGGGCGTGACCGGATCACGCCGGAAGAGAGGAAGAAGTACCGGCTCGGGGGTGCGCCCTGTCACTGCACCGACACCGTCATGCTCGTCCACATCTCCGAGGACCGGGAGCGCGCCAGCGTCGTCAGCCTCCCCCGTGACTCGTACGCCGAGATGCCCGAGCACACCGACGTGAACAGCGGCCGGAAGCACCGGGCCCACCCGGTGAAGCTGAACGCCGCCTACGCCGAGGGCGGGCCCGGTCTCACCGTACGGACCGTCGAGTCGATGACCGGCGTCAAGATCGACCACTACCTGGAGGTCGACTTCACCAGCTTCATGCGGACCGTCGACGCGGTCGGCGGCGTCCAGATCTGTACGACGCGGCCGCTGAAGGACTCGTACACGGGGCTCGACCTCTCCCCCGGCACCCATGAGCTCGACGGCGGGCAGGCCCTGCAGTACGTGCGCTCCCGGCACATCGACGGGGCCGCCGACCTCGGCCGCATGCAGCGGCAGCAGCGGTTCCTGGCGGCGCTGATCGAGCGGCTGACGACGGGCGGGGTACTGCTCAACCCGGTGCGGTTCCGCGAGGTCGCGACGACGATGCTGAGCTCCGTACGGGCCGACGAGGAGTTCGGTACGGATCAGCTGCTCGCCCTCGCCAAGGCGATGCACGGCTTCACACCGGCCTCGTCCGAGTTCGTGTCCGTGCCGATCGGGGACATGAGCTTTCCCGTGAAGGGCATCGGGTCGACGGTGAAGTGGGACGCGGCGAAGGCGCAGAAGCTGTTCCAGGCCGTGCGGGACGACCGGCCGCTGGCCGCCACCGCCTCGAAGCTCCCGTCCTCGTCGAAGGCGCCCAGGACCGTCGTCGTGGACGTGCCGCCGCGGACGATCCGCGTCCAGGTCTACAACGGGACCCGGACCGACGGGCTCGGGCGGAAGGTGGACGACGCGCTGCGGGCCACCGGCTTCGACACGACGCGCACGCCGCAGACCGGGGCGGGGCGGGAGCGGGGGCGGACGGTGGTCGAGTACGACCCCCGGTGGGACCGGTCGGCGAAGTCGCTGGCCGCTGCCCTGCCGGGGGCGGAGCTGCGGGCGGTGGCGGGGCGGGGGCCGACGATGCGGGTGACGGTGGGCGGGGACTACAAGGGGGTTGCGGCGGTGCGGGCGGAGACGGGTGGGGCGTCGTTCGAGGCGGTCAGGGGGGACCAGGTCGTCTGCCCGTGACGGGCGTGTGGCCCGCGCCCTTGCGGGGCGGGGCCCGGCCCGCGCCCGTGTGGGCCCGCGCCCCGCGCCCGCGGCTTGCGTCAGTCCTCGTAGCCCTCGGCGGCTCGGCGTTCGCGGAGTTCCTTGATGGCCTGGCGGCGGGCCAGGCGGTGGGTGCGGCGGATCTGGGCTTCCTGGTTGCGGCGCTTGTCCTGTTCCGTCTCCGGGAGGACCGGCGGCACCCGCCGCGGCTTGCCGTCCGCGTCGACGGCCGCGAAGACGAGGTAGGCGGAGCCGACCTGCGTCGCGGGCGTGGACTCGTTCCAGCGCTCGGCCATGACCCGTACGCCGACCTCCATGGAGGACCGGCCGGTCCAGTTGACCTGGGCCTTCACGTGCAGCAGGTCTCCGACCCGTACGGGCTCGAGGAAGGCCATCTCGTCCATCGACGCCGTGACCGCCGGGCCGCCCGAGTGGCGACCGGCGACCGCGCCCGCCGCGTCGTCCACCAGCTTCATGATCACGCCGCCGTGCACCGTACCGAGGAGGTTGGTGTCGTGGCTGGTCATGATGTGGCTGAGAGTGGTGCGGGACGCGGAGATCGGCTTGCCCGGGATTCCGTCCGGGGTATCGCCCTGGTCTGTCATGTCCTCCACCTTATGCCGGTTCCCCGGGCCGTCGCCGTTCGGTCCCCTTTGCATCAGCTTGGCAACAGCAGCGGTCCGATCCTCCACCCGGGCTGTCGTCCGGAAAGGGCCTCCCGGCACACTGTTCCGTATGAATGACTGGCCCGATCAGCCCGAGGGACCCCGCCGGATGAGCCACGTGCAGCGCCCGCAGGTTCCGCAGCAGCCGCCGCGGTCCCAGCAGGGCTACGGCCAGGGGGGCCAGGGGTACGACCCGAACTTCACGCAGGCGCGGAACCAGGGGTACGACTCCGGTTACAGCTCCGGCCAGGTGTACGGCGGTCCCCAGGACCAGGGCGGCAACGGCCGGGGCGGCATTCCCCCGCAGTACGCGCCGCCCGGGCCCGGGCGGCCCGCGCCGGACTGGCGCAAGCGCATCAAGATCGGCTCGATCGTGCTCGTCGTGGCGGTGATCGGCTGGGGCGTCGGTACGTACGCCTGGGCCAGCTCGCGGATGCGCAACGAGGTCGATCTCTCCAAGGTCATCGAGCGTCCGGCGGAGGGCGACTGCACGACGTATCTGATCGTCGGCTCCGACAGCCGTGAGGGCATGACCGCCGAGGAGAAGAAGAAGCTCCACACCGGCTCCGCCGAGGGCAAGCGGACCGACTCGATGATGATCCTCGCGGCCTGCTCCAGCGGGAACACGATGGTCTCGCTGCCCCGTGACTCCTGGGTGACGATCCCGAACTTCGTCGGCTCCGAGTCGGGCAAGTCGTACCCGGCCCGCGGCGGCTCCAAGCTGAACGCGGCCTACGCGATGGACGGCCCCGAGCTGCTCGTGCGGACCGTCGAGTTCAACACCAACCTGCACATCGACCACTACGCGGAGATCGGCTTCGCCGGCTTCGCGAACATCGTGGACGCGCTCGGCGGTGTCGAGCTGAACATCGACAAGGGCTTCAAGGACAAGAAGTCCGGCGCCGACTTCCAGGCGGGCACGCAGACCCTCGACGGCGAGCAGGCCCTGGCCTTCGTCCGTACCCGGTACGCCTTCGCCCAGTCGGACCTCCAGCGGACGAAGAACCAGCAGAAGTTCCTCTCCGCCCTCGCGAACCAGGCGGCGACGCCGGGCACGATCCTCAACCCGTTCGCGCTGTACCCGACGCTGGGCGCCGGTCTGGACACGCTGATCGTGGACAAGGACATGTCGCTGTACGACCTCGGGAAGATGTTCTTCGCGATGAAGGGCATCAGCGGCGGCGACGGCAAGTCGATGAACATGCCGATCAACGGCACGGCCCCGCAGAACTCCCTGAAGTGGGACATGCCGAAGGTGAAGCAGCTCGTCGAGCAGATCAAGAACGACGAGCCGGTGACGGTGACCTCGGACCGCTGACCCGCTGACCCGCTGACCCGCTGACGGGACGAAGGGCGCTCTTCCTTTTCGGGGAGCGCCCCTTTCCGTACGCCCTTACGGGAGGTTGCGGGCCATGACGATGCGCTGGACCTGGTTGGTGCCCTCGTAGATCTGGGTGATCTTGGCGTCGCGCATCATGCGCTCGACGG
>NZ_JBVJWR010000039.1:0-27292 GCF_055602235.1 Streptomyces sp. NPDC037410
CTTCCTTCGTTCCTGTTTCCAGGCCCTCCGGGCGCTTCCTTCGTTTCCGACTCTATCAGATCTTTCCGATCCGATTTCCTCGGTGCTTTCCGGTCTCGAATTTCTTTTCTTCGAGGCCTTCCGGCGTGTTCCGACTTTATCAGAAGTTCTGAGTCGGATTTCCCGCCTCCCGGTTCGTCCTCCGGGCGCACTGCGGCGCCGGGGGTTTCCCGATCTGGCGGAGCCGTAAACGTACTGGAGCGGGGCGCCCCGATGCAAATCGAGGGGCCCCGCTCCGGTGTCGCGCTGGTCAGGCCTGTCAGACCTCGACGACGACCGGGAGGATCATCGGGCGCCGGCGGTAGGTGTCGGAGACCCACTTGCCGACGGTGCGGCGGATCAGCTGCTGGAGCTGGTGGGGTTCGACGACGCCGTCCTGGGCGGACTTGTTCAGCGCCTGGTCGACCTTCGGGATCACGGCGTCGAAGGCCGAGTCCTCGATGCCGGAGCCGCGGGCGTGGATGTTCGGGCCGCTCACGATCTTGCCGGTCGAGGAGTCCACGACCACGAAGACCGAGATGATGCCCTCCTCGCCGAGGATGCGGCGGTCCTTGAGGTGGGTCTCCGTGACGTCGCCGACCGAGAGGCCGTCCACGTACACGTAGCCCGCCTGGACCTTGCCGGTGATGCGGGCGCGGCCGTCGACCAGGTCGACGACGACGCCGTCCTCGGCGATGACGATGTGGTCCTTGGGGATGCCCGTCATCGCGCCGAGCTCGGCGTTGGCGCGCAGGTGGCGCCATTCGCCGTGGACCGGCATGAGGTTCTTCGGCTTGCAGATGTTGTAGAAGTACAGCAGCTCGCCGGCCGAAGCGTGGCCCGAGACGTGGACCTTGGCGTTGCCCTTGTGGACCACGTTAGCGCCCCAGCGGGTCAGGCCGTTGATCACGCGGTAGACCGCGTTCTCGTTGCCCGGGATGAGGGAGGACGCGAGGATCACCGTGTCGCCGGGGACGATGCGGATCTGGTGGTCGCGGTTGGCCATGCGGGACAGGGCCGCCATGGGCTCGCCCTGGGAACCCGTGCAGACCAGCACGACCTCGTCGTCCGGCAGGTCGTCGAGGGTCTTCACGTCCACGACGAGGCCGGCCGGGACCCGGAGGTAGCCCAGGTCGCGGGCGATGCCCATGTTGCGGACCATCGAGCGGCCGACGAAGGCGACCCGGCGGCCGTACTCGTGGGCGGCGTCGATGATCTGCTGGATGCGGTGCACGTGGCTGGCGAAGCTGGCCACGATGATGCGCTTCGGGGCGTTCGCGAAGACGTTCCGCAGGACGTTCGAGATGTCCCGCTCCGGCGGGACGAAGCCCGGGACCTCGGCGTTCGTCGAGTCGGACAGCAGGAGGTCGATGCCCTCCTCGCTGAGCCGCGCGAACGCGTGGAGGTCGGTGAGGCGGCCGTCCATCGGGAGCTGGTCCATCTTGAAGTCGCCGGTGGCGACGGCCATGCCCGCGGGGGTGCGGATGGCGACGGCCAGGGCGTCCGGGATGGAGTGGTTGACCGCGACGAACTCGCAGTCGAAGGGCCCGAGGACCTCACGGTCGCCTTCCTTCACCTCGAGGGTGTAGGGGCGGATGCGGTGCTCCTGGAGCTTCGCCTCGATCAGGGCGAGGGTCAGCTTGGAGCCGATCAGCGGGATGTCCGGCTTCAGCCGGAGCAGGTACGGCACGGCGCCGATGTGGTCCTCGTGGCCGTGCGTCAGGACGATGCCCTCGATGTCGTCGAGGCGGTCCCGGATGATGGTGAAGTCCGGCAGGATCAGGTCGACGCCGGGCTGCTCCTCTTCGGGGAAGAGGACGCCGCAGTCGACGATCAGCAGACGGCCGTCGAACTCGAAGACCGTCATGTTGCGGCCGATCTCGCCGAGGCCGCCGAGCGGGATGACGCGAAGGCCGCCCTTGGGCAGCTTCGGCGGGGCGCCGAGTTCAGGATGCGGATGACTCAAAAGACTCTCCTCACCATGCACGCCACGTACCGGTCGGGCACGTGGCGCGCATGACAATCGTGCACTTGCTGTTGTCAGTGTTCAGTTGTGAAGTCTGTTGTCAGAGTTCTACCCCGCCGGCGGCCAGGTCGACCTTGAGCTGCTCGGTCTCCTGTGCGGAGAGCTCGACGAGCGGTAGCCGCAGCGGGCCGGCCGGGAGGCCCTGGAGGGCGAGGGCGGCCTTGGTGGTCATGACGCCCTGGGTGCGGAACATGCCGGTGTAGACCGGGAGCAGCTTCTGGTGGATCTCGGTGGCCTTCTGGACCTCGCCGCCGAGGTGGGCGTCGAGGAGGGCGCGGAGCTCCGGGGTGACGAGGTGGCCGACGACGGAGACGAAGCCGCAGGCGCCGACGGAGAGCAGCGGCAGGTTGAGCATGTCGTCGCCCGAGTACCAGGCGAGGCCGGAGCGGGCGATGGCCCAGCTGGCGCGGCCGAGGTCGCCCTTGGCGTCCTTGTTGGCGACGATACGCGGGTGCTCGGCGAGGCGGACGATCGTCTCGGTGTCGATCGGGACGCCGCTGCGGCCGGGGATGTCGTACAGCATGACGGGCAGGCCGGTGGCGTCGGCGATGGCCGAGAAGTGCCGGTACAGGCCCTCCTGCGGGGGCTTGTTGTAGTACGGCGTCACGGCGAGGAGGCCGTGGGCGCCGTCGCGCTCGGCGGTGCGGGCCAGTTCGACGGAGTGGTGGGTGTCGTTGGTGCCGATGCCGGCGACGACGTGGGCGCGGTCGCCGACCGCCTCCAGTACCGCTCGTACGAGGTCCGATTTCTCCGCGTCGCTGGTGGTCGGGGACTCGCCGGTGGTGCCGTTGATGACGAGGCCGTCGTTGCCTGCGTCCACCAGGTGGGTGGCGAGTCGCTGGGCACCGTCGAGGTCGAGTGCGCCGTCCGCCGTGAAGGGCGTGACCATGGCGGTGAGGACCCGCCCGAAGGGGGTCTGCGGAGTGGAGATCGGAGCCATGGGTAACACGCTACTCGCTGCTCAGCGCCGGGCGCCCCTGAGGGGCACAGGAGAAAAGGAGCCCGGCGCTGCCTGCTCGGGGGTTCAGGCAGCGCCGGGTCCGTTTGATCAGCCTAGATGAACTTCGTGAAACGTCGCAATACGGACACTTCGCATCGTGTGTTCGGACATGTGTGCCGTACCGGACTGCACAGTCGTCCAAGGCCTGCGACCTGCCCCACTGCCGCGTCCTACTGGAGGATGAGATTCGGCCGCTTTGGTGAAAAAGGGCACCGAAACGGCGGTTCCGTCGTCTGTACCTGTGACGCATGACGACGAAGAAGGAGAGTGGCTCTGATGTTCCGCCGGAATGAGGCCGTACCGTTCGCGTTCGCCGCGGAGGCCGACCACTTCCGCAGTAACGTCACTCCACCGCCCCGGGAGCGCCTCAGCGCCTCGCAGATCGTGGGCCGCACCCTGCTCGGGCTGACCGTCGTGGCCGGCCTCGTCGGGTCCCTCGTCCTCGGGATGCCCTCGCTCCAGTCGGGTGACTCGGCCACTCGTCAGCAGCAGTCCGAGGCCTCCGACAACCGCTGAGGTAGCCTCACCGGGCATCGCCCCTTCGAGCGTGCCTGTGAGTGAGGACCTGTCGTGCCCCTGCCCTTCCTGACGGCCGACCGTGCTTTTGACACGACCGACCATGCCGCCCTGCCGTTCGACGACCACGACCAGTGGCGCCGTCCTTACCGGCCCGGGTCCTGGCGGGTGGGGGCGGCGGCGCTCGCGCTGCTGCTCGCCTCGTTCATCCTGCTCGCCGCCGTGGTCATCGCGTTCGCCGGAGCCTTCGGCGGCGCGGGCGTCACGCTCGGCCTCGCCGTGCTCCTCATCGCGGCCGCCCTGCGGACGCTGCGCATGGGCGCCTGGGTGAGCCGCGCCGGTGTGCGCCGCGTGGGCTTCCTCTCGACCGTCACCGTGCCCTGGGCGAAGGTGGCGTCCGTCCGCACCACCCAGCAGCCCGTGCGCTGGCTGGGATTCCCCCGCACGGTCCAGGGCCAGGCCCTGGTGCTCGACCGGCGAGGTGGTGAGCGGCTGCTGCTGCTCACCACCCACAACGCCGACTTCCTCTCCCGTATCGAGGCCTTCGACCGGGCCGCCGACTCGGTCGAGGCGTGGAACGCCGAGTACGGCACGGCCCCGGCCGCTATGCGCTGACCGGACGCCCCTCGTGGAGCGCGATGGCCCGCTGCATCGCCTGGCGGGCCCTCGGGGTGTCCCGGGCGTCGTGGTAGGCCACCGCGAGCCGGAACCAGCAGCGCCAGTCCTCGGGTGACTCCTCCGTCTCGGCCTTGCGCAGCGCGAAGACCTCGTCGGCCGAGTCCCGGTCGATCCGCCCGCCCTGCGTGCGCGTCAGCTCGTCGACGGCCAGGCCGCCCTCGGCCTCCAGCTCGGTGGCGAGGCGGCCGGCCTGGCGTGCGAAGCGGGTGTTCTTCCAGAGGAACCAGCCGCCGACGACGGGCAGCAGGAACGCCACCGCGCCCATGCCCATGGCGGCCGGCTCGCCCGTGAGGAGGAGCAGAACGCCCTCCATCCCGACCACGCCGAAGACGAGGACGAGGACGGTGGCCAGGAAGACGTACGTGATCTTTCCGCCCATGACCGTCAGCCCAGGTCCAGGAAGTGCTCAAGGCCGAAGGTGAGGCCCGGAGTCGTGGTCACGCGGCGGGCACCGAGAAGGATGCCCGGCATGAAGCTGGAGTGGTGCAGGGAGTCGTGCCGGACCGTGAGCGTCTCGCCCTCGGCGCCGAGCAGCACCTCCTGGTGGGCGAGCAGGCCCCGGAGGCGTACCGCGTGCACGGGAACGCCGTCGACGTTCGCCCCGCGCGCCCCGTCGAGGGCGGTGGTCGTGGCGTCGGGCTGCGGGGCGCAGCCTGCCTTCGACCGGGCCTCGGCGATGAGCTGGGCGGTGCGGGTCGCCGTGCCGGAGGGCGCGTCGACCTTGTTGGGGTGGTGGAGTTCGACGACCTCGACCGACTCGAAGTACGGGGCGGCGATCTGCGCGAACTTCATGGTGAGGACGGCGCCGATGGAGAAGTTCGGGGCGATGAGGACGCCGGTCTCCGGGGAGGCGGCGAGCCAGCCGTTCAGCTGCGCGAGACGGCCCTCGGTCCAGCCGGTGGTGCCGACGACCGCGTGGATGCCGTGGCCCACGCAGAAGTCGAGGTTCTCCATGACCGAGTCCGGGGTGGTCAGCTCGACGACGACCTGGGCGCCCGCCTCGGTGAGCGTCTCCAGACGGTCGCCGCGGCCGAGGGCCGCGACCAGTTCCATGTCCTCGGCGGCCTCGACGGCCCTGACCGCCTCGGAGCCGATGCGGCCCTTGGCTCCGAGGACCGCCACGCGCAGCTTGCTCATTGCTCTTCCTTAGGGGACGTGTCGATCAGGAGACCGCGTGGTGGAGGCGGTCCGCCTGCTTGTCCTTCAGCGGGCCGATCACCGACAGCGAGGGCCGCTGCTCCAGTACATCGCGGGCGACCTCGCGGACCTCGTCCGGGGTGACCTGCGCGATCCGGGTCAGCATGTCGTCGACCGACATCTGGGTGCCCCAGCACAGCTCGCTCTTGCCGATGCGGTTCATCAGCGCGCCGGTGTCCTCAAGGCCGAGGACGGTCGAGCCGGAGAGCTGGCCGACGGCGCGGTTGATCTCCTCGTCCGTGAGGCCGTCGGAGGCGACCTTGTCGAGCTCGTCGCGGCAGATCTTCAGGACGTCGTGGACCTGGCTGGGCCGGCAGCCCGCGTACACCCCGAAGAGGCCGCAGTCGGCGAAGCCCGAGGTGTACGAGTACACGCTGTAGGCCAGGCCGCGCTTCTCGCGGACCTCCTGGAAGAGGCGGGAGGACATGCCGCCGCCGAGGGCGGTGTTCAGCACCCCGAGGGCCCAGCGGCGGTCGTCGGTGCGGGCCAGGCCCGGCATGCCGAGGACCACGTGCGCCTGCTCGGTCTTGCGGTTGAGGAGCTCGACGCGGCCCGCCGTACGGAGGGTCCTCGAGCCCTCGCGGGGGGCGACGGGGACGGCGTCGGTACGGGTCAGGGCGCCGGCCTTCTCGAAGGCGCGGCGGACCTGGCGTACCACCGTGGCGTGGTCGACGTTGCCGGCGGCGGCGACGACCAGGTGGGTCGGGTCGTAGTGCTTCTTGTAGAAGCGGGCGATCTGGCCGCGGCTGAGCGCGTTGATCGTGTCGACGGTGCCGAGGACCGGGCGGCCCAGCGGGGTGTCGCCGAACATCGTCTGCGCGAACAGCTCGTGCACGACGTCACCGGGGTCGTCCTCGGTCATCGCGATCTCTTCGAGGATGACGCCGCGCTCGGCGTCCACGTCCTCGTCGAGGATCAGCGAGTCGGTGAGCATGTCGCAGACGACGTCGATCGCCAGCGGCAGGTCGGTGTCGAGGACCCGGGCGTAGTAGCAGGTGTACTCCTTCGCCGTGAAGGCGTTCATCTCGCCGCCGACCGCGTCGATCGCGGCGGAGATGTCGAGGGCGGACCGCTTGTGGGTGCCCTTGAAGAGGAGGTGCTCCAGGTAGTGGGTGGCGCCGTTGAGCGTCGGGGTCTCGTCGCGGGAGCCGACGTGCGCCCAGATGCCGAAGGTGGCGGAGCGCACGGAGGGGAGGGTCTCGGTGACGATCCGCAGGCCCCCGGGGAGGGTCGTGCGGCGGACCGTCCCGATGCCGTCCTTGCCCGGGAGAAGCGTTTGGGTACGGGCGACGGCCCGCCCCTCCGAAGAGGTGCGGGCCGTCGCGCGGGAACTACGGGACGTCACTTGGCAGCGTCGTCCTTGTCACCCTCGGCAGCGTCCTCGTCCGCCATGACGGGAACGAGGGAGAGCTTGCCGCGCTGGTCGATCTCGGCGATCTCGACCTGGACCTTCGCGCCGATCGCGAGCACGTCCTCGACGTTCTCCACGCGCTTGCCACCGGCGAGCTTGCGGATCTGCGAGATGTGCAGCAGGCCGTCCTTGCCGGGCATCAGGGAGACGAAGGCACCGAAGGTGGTGGTCTTGACGACCGTACCCAGGTAGCGCTCGCCGACCTCCGGCATGGTCGGGTTGGCGATGCCGTTGATCGTGGCGCGGGCGGCCTCGGCGGCCGGGCCGTCGGCGGCACCGATGTAGATGGTGCCGTCGTCCTCGATCGTGATCTCGGCGCCGGTGTCCTCCTGGATCTGGTTGATCATCTTGCCCTTGGGGCCGATGACCTCACCGATCTTGTCCACGGGGATCTTGACGGTGATGATCCGCGGGGCGTTCGGGGACATCTCGTCCGGCGTGTCGATCGCTTCCATCATCACGTCGAGGATGTGGAGGCGGGCGTCGCGGGCCTGCTTGAGGGCCGCGGCCAGGACGGAGGCCGGGATGCCGTCCAGCTTGGTGTCGAGCTGGAGGGCGGTGACGAAGTCCTTCGTACCGGCGACCTTGAAGTCCATGTCGCCGAAGGCGTCCTCCGCACCGAGGATGTCGGTGAGGGCGACGTAGTGCGTCTGGCCGTCGATCTCCTCGGAGATCAGACCCATGGCGATGCCGGCGACGGGGGCCTTGAGCGGCACACCGGCGTTCAGCAGGGACATGGTGGAGGCGCAGACCGAGCCCATGGACGTCGAACCGTTGGAGCCGAGGGCCTCGGACACCTGGCGGATCGCGTAGGGGAACTCCTCGCGGGTCGGGAGGACCGGCACGAGGGCGCGCTCGGCGAGGGCGCCGTGGCCGATCTCGCGGCGCTTGGGCGAGCCCACGCGGCCGGTCTCGCCGACGGAGTACGGCGGGAAGTTGTAGTTGTGCATGTAGCGCTTGCGGGTCACCGGGGAGAGGGTGTCCAGCTGCTGCTCCATGCGGAGCATGTTGAGGGTGGTGACGCCCAGGATCTGGGTCTCGCCACGCTCGAACAGCGCCGAGCCGTGCACGCGCGGGATGGCCTCGACCTCGGCGGCGAGCGTACGGATGTCCGTGATGCCGCGGCCGTCGATGCGGACCTTGTCCTTGATGATCCGCTCGCGGACCAGCTTCTTGGTCAGCGCGCGGTAGGCGCCCGAGATCTCCTTCTCGCGGCCCTCGAAGGCCGGGAGGAGCTTCTCGGCCGCGAGGTCCTTGATGCGGTCGAGCTCGGTCTCGCGCTCCTGCTTGCCGGCGATGGTGAGCGCCTGGGCGAGCTCGCCCTTGACGGCGGCGGAGAGCGCCTCCAGGACGTCGTCCTGGTAGTCCAGGAAGACCGGGAACTCGCCGGTGGGCTTGGCGGCCTTGGCGGCGAGGTCCGACTGGGCCTTGCAGAGGACCTTGATGAAGGGCTTCGCGGCCTCGAGACCGGCGGCGACGACCTCCTCGGTCGGCGCCTCGGCGCCGCCCTTGACGAGGGTGATGGTCTGGTCGGTGGCCTCGGCCTCGACCATCATGATCGCGACGTCGCCGTCCTCCAGGACGCGACCGGCGACGACCATGTCGAAGACGGCGTCCTCGAGCTCGGTGTGCGTCGGGAAGGCGACCCACTGGCCCTTGATCAGGGCGACGCGGGTGGCGCCGATGGGGCCGGAGAAGGGCAGGCCCGCCAGGATCGTGGAAGCCGAGGCGGCGTTGATCGCGACCACGTCGTACAGGTGGTCGGGGTTGAGCGCCATGATCGTCTCGACGATCTGGATCTCGTTGCGCAGGCCCTTCTTGAAGGAGGGGCGCAGCGGCCGGTCGATCAGGCGGCAGGTGAGGACGGCGTCCTCGGAGGGGCGACCCTCGCGGCGGAAGAAGGAGCCGGGGATCTTGCCGGCCGCGTACTGCCGCTCCTCGACGTCCACCGTGAGGGGGAAGAAGTCGAGCTGGTCCTTGGGGCGCTTCGAGGCGGTGGTCGCCGAGAGGACCATCGTCTCGTCGTCCAGGTAGGCGACGGCGGAGCCGGCGGCCTGCTTGGCCAGACGGCCGGTCTCGAAGCGGATGGTGCGGGTACCGAAGGCGCCGTTGTCGATGACGGCCTCGGCGTAGTGGGTCTCGTTCTCCACTATGGGTTTCTCCTACGTGTTCGTCTTTGCGTCCTTCGGCCCGTGTGGCCGGGGACGGTGTGCGACGGGGGCGGAGAGCTCGCCTAGGGTGCGGGCCGGTCTTCGATCGAAGCACCCGGGTGTTCGTTCCGGGGGCCACTACCGAGGACCGGCGGCTGGCCGGCGGCTTCACGCTCGTCGTATGGGGTTGTGCGACCAGACTAAGTGCCGATGCGCACTTTGTGCACGTACAGCAAAGGGAGCGGCCCCCTGAAAGTGGGAACCGCTCCCTCCGTGGCGTCTTACTTGGCGCCGCCGGCCGCACCGCGGCGGATGCCGAGGCGGTCGACCAGCGTACGGAAGCGCTGGATGTCCTTCTTGGCCAGGTACTGCAGCAGGCGGCGGCGCTGGCCGACCAGGATCAGCAGACCACGACGGGAGTGGTGGTCGTGCTTGTGCTGCTTGAGGTGCTCGGTCAGGTCCGAGATGCGACGGGACAGCATCGCGACCTGGACCTCGGGGGAGCCGGTGTCGCCCTCCTTGGTGCCGAACTCGGCCATGATCTGCTTCTTGACAGCGGCGTCGAGAGCCACGCGGATCTCCTCATTGGTGTTCGTGCGCCCGCGGGTGCCCCTGGTCTAGGTCTCAGGGGAAGCTTCCGTGACTCCACGGGCGAAGGTCCGATGGGCGCAGCTTCCAGAGGCTTCCGAGTGATCTCGGAGGCATTCCGGGAGCGCGTACACAAACGGCCGTCACACAGCGTACCAGCTCGCCGGAGCGGGCTCCCTCATTTGCTGGTGAGGGAGCGGACCTGGTTGAAGACGTCGAGGACGGCGAGGCAGAGCGGGACGAGGGAGAGCAGGACGAAGCCCTCGGCGAGGTCGAGGAGCCGGCCCCAGAAGGGCGAGAGGCCCTTCTTCGGGATGATCAGGCCGATCGCGGTGATCAGGGCGGCGCCGGCGGCGACGGCCGCGGTGAGCCAGATGGTCCGGATGTCGAGGCCGCCGCGGTCCCCGTACATGAGGAGGTCCTTGACGAGGTCGACCGGCGGGTTGAGGGAGAGGCCGAGGACGAGCAGCGCGACGGCGGCGATGCCGGCGACGAGGACGCAGGCGATCTGCGAGGTGTAGCGGAAGAGGCGGGCGCGCAGGAGCATCGCGAGGCCGGCGGCGAGGGCGAGGAGCTGGCCCCAGACGTTCCCGGCGAAGCCGAGGACGGCGGCGGAGCCGACGACGACGGACGCGCAGCCGCCGACCAGGCCGAGGAGCATCTCGTGGCCGCGGCGGGCCTGGAGCGCGATGCGCTCGGCGTCGACGGGCTGCGCCTCCTCGCCCGGCTGCGGGTCGCCGGAGAACTCGTCGTCGGCGGCGCTGCGCGGGGCGGCGTAGCCGATGGGGAGGCGGGCGAAGCGCGCGGACAGGCCGGGCAGGAAGGCGACGAGGCCGATGGCGATCGGGGCGCAGGCCGCGGCGGCCTCGGTGGCGGTGCCGTCGGTGAGGATCAGCAGGAAGGTGGCGAGGGTGCCGACGCCGGCGAGGAAGGTGGCGGCCACGAAGGGGGCGTCGCCGCTGGGGGTGAGCGCGACGAGGGCCACGGAGGCGACGAGGACGGTGACGGAGCCGAGCAGGAACTGCAGACGGCCGGGGCCCTGGCCGGGGTCGGCGGCGATGATGCCGGAGCCGGCGATGAGGAGCAGGGGCAGCGCGCCGAGGCCGAGGGCGACGGCGGTGGCCCGGTCCGCGTAGACGCGGGCGCGGACGCCGGCGAAGGCGGTGAGGAGGAAGCCGGCGGCGCCCGCGATGATCCCGGGGAGGCTGTGCATGTCGTGGCGGACCGGGTCGGCGAACCAGAGGACGAAGCCCATGAGGACGAGGAGCAGCACGCCGCCGGCGAGTCCGGCGCCGCGGAGGAGCTCGTCGCTCCACAGGTGCCGGTCGCGGGTGACGGCGGAGGCGACGGCGTCGGACACGTCGTCGTAGACGGCCGGCGGGAGGGACTGGGCGAAGGGGCGCAGGGAGAGCACCTCGCCGTCGAGGACCTGCTGGGCGGAGAGGGTGCGGGCGCCGTCGAGGACGGATCCGTCGCGGCGGACCAGGTGGTAGCCGGCCGGGGTGCCGGGCGCCTGGGTCTGGCCGGTGAGGCGCAGGATCTCCGGGTAGACGTCGGCGACGGCGATGTCCTCGGGGAGCGCGACGTCGATGCGGCTGTCCGGCGCCACGACGGTGACGCGGCAGAAGCCGGTCGTTGCGGTCGTACTCACGTGTGTGGACCCCCTGGTTCGCGGTTGCGCCCGTCTGGATTCGCGGCTCCTCGCGATCTGATTCGCGGTTGCGCACGATGCGGCGCCACCCTACCGGGGACGGCCGGTGGGGGCTGCAAGTAGGATCGCCGTCCCATGGGGGAAGTCCGCGCGCTCGGCTGCCGACAGGGGTGGCGTGCGGATGCTCCCGCCACGAGCCCGCCTCCAACGAGGGATTGATGCGCCGGTGAGCCAGATCGTCGTCAAACGCCCGCCGAGGTCTCTTCCTCCGGAAGTGCCCGGTGAGGAACTGGTCCTGGAGTCTCCGCCGGAACTTCCTCGGGGGCAGCAGGAGTCGGCGTTGATGCAGCTCCTGCCGATGCTCGGCATGGGTTCGTCGGTCGTCTTCTTCTTCATGACGCCCTCGCCGATCATGCGGATCATGGGCACGCTGATGCTGGCGTCGACGGTCGGCATGGCCATCGCGCAGTTCTTCAGATTCCGTCGCGGTACGCAGGGGCAAATGGCCGATGTCCGCCGTGACTACCTCAAATACCTCGCGCAGACCCGGCGTACGGTCCGGCGCACGGCGCGCAGGCAGCGGGACGCGCAGCTGTATCTGCACCCGTCCCCCGAGCAGCTGTGGTCGGTCGTGGCCGAGGGTTCGCGGGTGTGGGAACGCCGGGTCGGCGACCACGACTTCGGGCAGGCGCGGATCGGTCTCGGGGCGCAGCAGCTGGCGACTCCGCTGGTGGCGCCGGACACGGCTCCGGTGGACGAGCTGGAGCCGCTGTGTGCGGGTGCGATGCAGCAGTTCCTCGCGGTGCACGGCACGTTGGACGGGCTGCCGATGGCGGTCTCGATGCGGGCGTTCTACCACGTGACGGTGTCGGGCGAGCCGGAGTCGGCGCAGGCCGCGGCGCGAGCCCTGGTGGCGCAGCTGGTGACGCTGCACTCCCCCGACGACCTGATGCTCGCCGTGGTGGCGGCGCGGCCGGCGCAGGAGCGCTGGGACTGGACGAAGTGGCTGCCGCACACCCAGGTGCCCGGGCAGGTCGACGGGGCCGGTACGAAGCGGCTGTTCGGCGACGACCTCGGTGAGCTGGAGAACCTGGTCCGCTCGAAGCTGGACGGGCGGCCGCGGTTCTCCCGGGAGAACCAGCCGGTGCTCGACCAGCCGCACGTGGTGGTGGTCCTCGACGGCGGGATGGTGCCGCCGGACTCGCTGCTCGCGGCGGCCGAGGGCCTCCAGGGCGTGACGATCGTGGAGGTCGTCAGCGGCGAGCTCGACGAGCCGCGCGGTGGCCTCTCGGTGGTGGTACGGCCGGGCCGGCTGCGTCTGGAGTCGGGCGGCGGCTTCGCGTACGAGGGGCTGCCGGACGGCATCTCGCTGCCGGCGGCCGAGGCGCTGGCCCGGCAGCTGGCGCCGCTGCGGATGGGCGGCGGGGACGACGACGAGCCGCTGCTCGCCAATCTGGACTTCACGGATCTGCTGAACCTGGGCGACGCGGCCTCGGTGGACGTGACGCGGACCTGGCGGCCCCGGTCGGTGGCCGAGCGGCTCCGGGTGCCGATCGGTGTCGGCGAGGACGGCCAGCCGGTCATGCTGGACCTGAAGGAGGCGGCGCAGGAGGGCATGGGCCCGCACGGTCTGTGCGTCGGCGCGACGGGTTCCGGAAAGTCGGAACTCCTTCGCACGCTGGTGCTCGGCCTCGCGGTGACGCACTCCTCGGAGACGCTGAACTTCGTCCTCGCGGACTTCAAGGGCGGCGCGACCTTCGCGGGCATGTCGCAGATGCCGCACGTGGCGGCGGTCATCACGAACCTCTCCGACGACCTGACGCTCGTCGACCGCATGGGCGACGCGATCCGTGGCGAGCTCCAGCGGCGGCAGGAGCTGCTGCGCTCGGCGGGCAACTACGCGAACATCCACGACTACGAGAAGGCGCGGGCCGCGGGCGCTCCGCTGGAACCGCTGGCCTCGCTCGTCCTCGTCATCGACGAGTTCTCCGAACTCCTCACCGCCAAGCCCGACTTCATCGACATGTTCATCCAGATCGGCCGCATCGGCCGCTCCCTGGGCGTGCACCTGCTGCTGGCCTCGCAGCGCCTGGAGGAGGGCAAGCTGCGCGGCCTGGACACGTACCTCTCGTACCGGATCGGTCTGCGGACCTTCTCGGCGGCGGAGTCGCGCACGGCGATCGGCGTGCCCGACGCGTACCACCTGCCCTCGGTGCCCGGCTCGGGCTATCTGAAGTTCGGCACGGACGAGATGACCCGCTTCAAGGCGGCGTACGTCTCGGGGACGTACCGGACGGGCGGGCCGCGTCTGGAGATCGGGCACATGCCGGTGGAGCGGCGGCCCGCGCTGTTCACGGCGGCGCCGGTGCCGGTGGTCTACGCGGCGCCGGACCCGGCCTATCTGGCGGAGCGGCGCTCCGAGGAGGACGAGGCGCTCGCGGACACCGTCCTCGACGTGATCGTGCGGCGTCTGGAGGGCCAGGGGGTGCCGGCGCACCAGGTGTGGCTGCCGCCGCTCGACCAGGCTCCCTCGCTCGACCAGCTGCTCCCGGGGCTCGCGCAGACGGCGGACCGGGGCCTGACCGCGACGGAGTACACGCGTCAGGGCGCGCTCACGGTGCCGCTCGGCCTCATCGACAAGCCGTTCGAGCAGCGGCGCGAGGTGCTCTACCGGGACTTCTCCGGCGCGGCGGGCCACATGATGGTGGTCGGCGGTCCGCAGTCCGGCAAGTCGACGATCATGCGCACGCTGATCTCCTCGTTCGCGCTCACCCACACGCCAGCCGAAGTGCAGTTCTACTGCCTGGACTTCGGTGGCGGCGGCATGGTCTCGCTGGCCGATCTGCCGCACGTCGGCGGGGTGGCGTCCCGGCTCGACCCGGAGCGGGTGCGCCGGACGGTCGCGGAGGTCATGGGCGTCCTGAACCGGCGGGAGGAGTTCTTCCGCTCGCACTCCATCGACTCGATCGCGACGTACCGGCGCAAGCGGGCCGCGGGCGAACTGCCGGGCGAGGCCTGGGGCGACGTCTTCCTGATCGTGGACGGCTGGGGCAGCTTCCGCAACGACTACGACACGCTGGAGCCGATCGTCGCCGACATCGCGGCGCGCGGTCTGGGCTACGGCATCCACGTGGTGATCACCGCCGCCCGGTACATGGAGGTGCGGGCGGCGCTCAAGGACCAGATGCTGGGCCGGCTCGAACTGCGGCTCGGTGACGTCATGGACTCCGAGTTCGACCGGAAGGTCGCGGCGAACGTGCCGACCGGTGTGCCGGGCCGCGGCCAGGTCCCGGAGAAGCTGCACTTCATGGGGGCGCTGCCGCGGATCGACGGGGCGAGCTCGTCCGCCGACCTGGCGGAGGGCACCTCGGCGTTCGTGCAGGCCGTGAAGGCGAGCTGGACCGGCGCCCCGGCGCCGGCGGTGCGCCTCCTGCCGCGCAGGCTGCCGGCGGAGCAGCTGCCGAAGGGCTTCGAGTACCCGCAGCACGGCATCGCGATCGGCATCGACGAGACGAACCTGGAGCCGGTGTTCGTCGACTTCGAGTCGGATCCGTTCTTCCTGGTCTTCGGTGAGAGCGAGTCCGGCAAGACGGCGCTGCTGCGGCTGATCGCCAAGCAGCTGTGCGAGCGGTACGCGCCGGAGCAGGCGCGGATCGTGGTCGGCGACTACCGGCGGACGATGCTGGAGGCCGTGGCGCCCTCGCACCTCCTGGAGTACGCGCCGATGGCCTCAGCCATGCAGATGCACATGGACGCCATCAACACGGTGATGACGAAGCGGGCGCCGAAGCCCGACATCACGCCGCAGCAGCTGCGGGACCGCAGCTGGTGGTCGGGTCCGCAGCTGTTCGTCCTGGTCGACGACTTCGAGCTGGTGGCCACCAACTCGGGGAACCCGCTGGCCGTTCTGGTGGAGAACCTGCCGTTCGCGCGGGACGTCGGCATCCGGTTCATCGTGGCGCGCAGCCAGGCGGGCGCCTCGCGTGCGATGTACGAGCCGTTCATGCAGCGGATGCGGGAGCTGGGCGCGCAGGGCGTGCTCCTGTCCGGTGATCCACAGGAGGGCGACATCCTGGGCGGCGTACGGGCGCGGCCGATGCCTCCGGGCCGGGGCACGTTCGTGTCGCGGAAGCGCGGGACGCCACTGGTGCAGCTGGGCTGGCTGCCCGAACAGCACTGAGCGGAGCGGTCCCTCCCACTAGTGTGGGAGGGACCGCCGTACCACCGCGAAGGGAACGCGCCGATGACCGACGCCCACGAGACCAGCACCGAGAGCGCGGACGCCGCCCTGGCCGCCGAGAAGCAGCGCCAGAAGGACGAGCTGTACGCGCTCGACATCTCCGGCGTCGAGTGGGAGGGCGCTCCGGGGACGAACCCGGACGAGGAGCGGGTGGAGATCGCGCGGCTGCCCGAGGGCGCGGTGGCGATGCGTTCGTCGCTCGACAAGGAGACGGTGCTGCGGTACACGAAGGCCGAGTGGGACGCGTTCGTCCTGGGGGCCCGTGACGGCGAGTTCGATCTGCGGTAGCGCGTACGCGTGAGGGGGTGGCCCGTGGGAACGGGCCACCCCCTCACGCGTGTTCGCCGAATCTCAAGGCAGGCGCAGGCTCACATCATGCGGAAGCGCGCCGCGTTGCCCTTGTCGGTGTCCTGGTAGCCGACGACCGACTCGTCGAGCAGCCGGGCGATCTGGGCCAGGTCCTGGTTCATGCCGGCCATGTCGCGGGTCAGGCGGTCCTGGCTCTCGCGGTAGGCGATCTTCGCTTCACCTTCCCAGTTGGAGGCGACGCGGTTGACCTCGGCCATGAGGTCGTCGAGCTTCTGGCTGAGGGTGCTGGAGGTCAGGCGGGTGTCGGCCGCCGCCTGCGTCACGGTGTCGTAATTGACCGCAGTGGTCATGGTGATGACTCCTGGAGTGAGAGTGGCGCGGAGGACTGGTCGGGTCGGACG
Source organism: Streptomyces sp. NPDC037410 (assembly GCF_055602235.1). NCBI lineage: Bacteria > Bacillati > Actinomycetota > Actinomycetes > Kitasatosporales > Streptomycetaceae > Streptomyces > Streptomyces sp. NPDC037410. The sequence goes on from NZ_JBVJWR010000039.1 coordinate 16,186, forward strand.
GCTCAGGCCATGCCGAGGATGGCGCTCTGGCCACCGCCGGAGCTGTCCATCTGACGGAAGGACCGCAGACGGTCCTCCTCCTCCTGCGAGAACCCGTCGGCACTCATGCGCATGATCTCCTCGAGCCGGTTCAGCTCGGCGCGCATGTTGCGCAGGCGCAGGTTCAGGTCGTTCTGGACCCGGTCGTACTCCTTGCTCGCAGCGCCCTGCCAGCCCGCCTGGATGCGGTCCACCACGCCGTTGAGGGAGGTGATGCGGGCCTGGAGCTCGTCGGAGAAGTCCTGGATCCGGCCGGCGAGCTTGACTTGTTCGGCACTGGTTACGTTCAGGTCTTTCGACATCTTGCCCCTTCTTCCTTCGGTGGCGTCGACGGACGGGCCGTCGGGCCTCCCGGTCTTGATGCGGACGGGAATCTTCTGATGCCGCCCCCGTGCTGGGTTCGCACTGCCGTGCCCCCAGCGGTCACTGTAGCCATTGGCGGCGACAGTTCCAACTGCAAAGGAAGGTCCCGATACTTGACCGGTACGCGGGTCATCGGGCCTCCCTTCCGCGGCGGCTGTCGCGGATCACGGTGGCCGTTCCGGCGACGACGGCCACCAGGACACCCCCGATCCCCAACGCATAGGTGGCGAGCCGTTCGGAGCGTTCCTGGGGCGTCTCCGACAGCGCCAGAGCGGCCGCCTCGGGAGCCGGCGGCTTGGGCGGGCCCGGGTCGGGCACGGGCGTGGAGGCCGGCGTCCCGGGCTGGTCGGCGAGCGCCCGAACCGGATCGATCACACCCCAACCCACGTGGTCGTCACGGCCGTTGACGGAGCGGACGGCGGTCTGCTCGATCCGGGTGACGATCTGCGCCACGGTCCAGTCCGGGTACTTGGCGCGGAGCAGGGCGGCGACGCCGGCGACGTACGGGGCGGAGAAGCTGGTGCCGTTGTCGACGCACTGGCCGCCGCCGGGGACGGTGGAGACGATGTCGACGCCGGGCGCGGCGACGCCCACCATCGGGCCGGACTGGGAGAAGACGGCGCGTTCGTTGTTGCGGTCCGAGGAGGCGACGGCGAGGACGCCGGGGAAGGCGGCCGGGTAGGTCTTCTTGCGGGCGCCGTCCATGCCGTCGTTGCCTGCGGAGGCGACGACGACGACACCCTTCCCGATCGCGTGGGCCACGGCCTTGCCCATGGGCGAGTCGGGACTCAGCGCCTGGGTGGTGTCCTGCGAGATGTTGATGACGTCCGCGCCGGCCTTGTCGACGGCGTAGGTGATCGCCTGCGCCATGGTGTCGGACTTGCCGCTGTTCTTCTCGTCGTTCTGCCGGATCGGGATGATCGTGGCCTCGGGCGCGAGGCCGACGAAGCCGGTGCCCTTGCGGGGGCGGGCGGCGATGATGCCGGCGACCTTGGTGCCGTGGCCGACCTCGTCGACGGTGCCGTCGGTCTTGCCGCGCTTCTCGTCGCCGAAGGAGGGGTTCTTCTTGTCGGGCTTGAGGTAGTCCTTGCCCGCCTTGGCGTCGACGGCGTCGTCCAGCTGCGGGTTGACGTCGTCGACGCCCGTGTCGATGACGGCGACCCGGACGCCCTTGCCCTTGGTGTCCTGCCAGAGCTCGTCGAGCAGGACCCGCTGGAGCGGCCAGGGGGTGCCCTCGATCTGCTTCTTCATGGGGAAGGTGCACTCGCCGCTGCCGTCGAGGGCCGGGCCGTCGTGGCGCGGGGGCGCGGCCGCCGCGGCGGGGGCGGCGAGGAGGGCCGTGAGGGTGCCCGCGGCGAGCAGCGCGGCCGTGCGGTACGTCGTCGTCACCGGTGCCACCCCCTAGGAACCCTGCGGCTGACGCGCGCTGTTGGTGTCGAGCCGCGGGCCCTTCGACAGGAACTCCGACCATTCGATCGGGACGAGGGCCGGCGCGACGCTCTCGTACCCGAGACGCTTCTGGGCGTCGCTGGGTTCCGGCCTTCCGTCGGTCTGCTTCTGTTCGCCGGCGCCGATGTCGGAGCGGGCGGAGTCGCTGTCGCCGTTGGCCTGGACCGCGTACCGCAGGCCGGTGTCGGTGACGAGGAAGAGGGAGCCGTCGGGCGTCTTCTGCCGGCCCTGGATCTGCGTGTAGAGGAGGCCGGTGCCGGGGGTGACGTACGTGCTGGTGCCACCGGCGGTGATGTCGGCGGGGTACGCGGGGCCGGCCCAGGTGGCGAGCGTGGCGTCGCCCTTCTCGCCGACGTCGAGGAGGACGCTGCAGACGGTGTCCCGGGCGCCCGCGCCGGTGGTCGCGTTGACCTGCTTGGACTTCAGCGTCGGCCAGCGGGCGTCGGCGTGGAAGAAGGTGGGGTCCGGGACGAAGGAGGAGGCGTCGACGGTGGTGGCCTTGCCGTCCATGTCGAGGCCGGCGGAGTCGGGGGAGTTGATGAGCAGCCAGGCGGTGAAGGGGGTGACCGGCTGGACCTTGCCGGGCAGCACCACGTAGTACTGGGGGCCCGAACCGGTCTGGGCGAGCAGGACGAGCCCGACGCGGTTCTCGGTCCCGTTGAGGTTGCTGCCGGGGATCTCGGTGGCCTCGCCGACGTTCCCCTCGATCTTCGGGAAGTCGATCTCTTCGCCGGTCTTCAGGGTGGCGAGCCAGTCGTCGGTGACGGCCTGCGGCTTGCCGAGACCGACGAGGGCGGTGAGGAGCCCGGGGCGGTCGGCCTTCACCGGGTACTTGGTACCGGTGTGGTCGACGAGGAACTGGGCGTTCCCCTTCTGTCCCTTGACGTACAGGACCTGGCCGTTCTCCAGCGCGTGGCCGTCCTCGGTCCGCTTCATGTCCCGCTTGGCGAAGAGGAAGGTCGCCTTCTGGACACTGGCGCCCTTGCCGCCGCCGGGCTGCTCGCAGACGGCCCAGCGCTTCTTCGTGCCCGCGTCGTCCGCGGCGGGCAGGCGGTCGGGGGCGTACGGGATGCCGAGGATGGGGCCGCGCGGCGGCTTGCCCTCGTCGAGCGTCTTGTCGTCGACCTGGATGACCTGGAACTGGTCGGGGTTGAGCAGGAGCCGGGCGGAGGCGAGGTTGAGGACCGGGTGGAGCAGGGTCTTCCTGCCCTTGCCCTTGCCGGTCTCCAGGACCACGTACCGGGTGGTCGACTGCTTGCCGACGATGACCCGGGTGCCGGGGGTGTCCCAGCCCTTGGGGGCGTTCGGCTTGAACATGCCCCAGCCGCCGAATCCGGCGACGACGAGCGCGGCGACGATCAGGCCGGGGACGACCGCCTTCAGCGGCTTCGGGGCACCCTCCTCCGTGCCGGAGGGCGAGGGTTGGAGGAATGCCGCCACCGTGCGCTTCTTCGCAAAGGTGTACGCGTTGAGCTCGTCCCGCCGCGATGCCATGAGTCCCCATTCTCGTCAGGCGCGATCTTCGCGCGGGGCCCCGGGGTGGTGACACCCGGGCCCCGGCCTTCGGACCGGCCCCCTACTATGCCTGCTGTCCCGTGGGGTTCGTGGGGCGGGTAGGGTGATCCGGCCGCCAAAGCCCTGGCGGGCCAGGGTCATCGGGATGAATTGAGGGGGATTCTCCATCATGGCTTCCGCGAGGCGGAGGCGGCCCGATGCGGCCGCCGCCTCCACACCCCCGTCCACGGGCCCCGCGCCGGCGGTCGCACCGCGGCTCCAGGCACGCCCCGGACACTTCGGTTCGTTCCGATTGCAACAGCTCGTACTGATCGAGGTGGCGGCGGCTCTGCTGCTCCTCGCCTGGGCCGTCGACAAGATGCTGCTCGTGCCCGCGGGCGTGGTCGCCGTCGTGCTCGTGCTGCTCGCCGTGGTGCGCCGGCACCGGCGCTCGCTGCCCGAATGGCTCGGCACCTTCCTCGCGCTGCGCGCCCGTTCGCGCCGCGCCTCCTCGCTCACCGTGCCCGAGGGCACCGAGCCGGGGTTCGCGCCGCTCGTGGAGTGCGACCCGGCGCTGCGGACCTACGCGTACAGCGACCGTGACCGGCGCCCGGTCGGGATGGTCGGCGACGGCACCTTCCTGACCGCCGTCCTGCGGGTCGAGTCGGACTCCACGGCGCTGCGCCCGGACCGCGCGGCGAACCCGCTGCCCGTCGGGCTCGTCCGGGACGTGCTGAGCGTGGACGGCATCCGCCTGGAGTCGGCGCAGATCGTGCAGCACACACAGCCCGCGCCCGCGCCGCACCTGCCCGCGCAGTCGATGGCCGCCCGCAACTACGCGCCGCTGCAGGCGCAGACGGGCTCGCCCGCGGTGCGGATCACCTGGATCGCGCTCAAGCTCGACCCCGAACTCTGCCCGGAGGCGGTCGCCGCGCGCGGCGGCGGCATGACGGGCGCCCAGAAGTGCGTGGTGCGCGCGGCGGACCAGCTGGCGAGCCGGCTCGCCGGCGCCGGCTTCCGGGCGAGCGTCCTGACGGAGCAGGAGCTGACCTCGGCGCTCGCCACGTCGAGCTGCGCCAGCCCGATGGCGATCGCACAGGCGGGCCGGGGGCAGGCGCAGGGGCGCCGGACCCAGGAGACCGCGCGCACCTGGCGGGTGGACGACCGGCGGCACACGACGTACTGGGTGGGGCGCTGGCCCCAGTTGGGCGGCCGGGGCGGTGGCGCGGGCGCGTCGATGCCGCAGCTGGTGGCCCTGCTGACCTCGCTGCCCGCGCTCGCGACGACGTTCAGCCTGACGCTGAGCGGCGGGGACCGGCAGGAGGTGACGGTGACCGGACACGTGCGGATCACCGGGCGCAGCGACGAGGAACTGGTGACCGCGCGGCACGAACTGGAGCGTGCGGCGCGGGGAGTGAGGACGGGCCTGGTGCGTCTCGACCGTGAGCAGGTGCCGGGCGTCCTGGCGACGCTGCCGCTGGGAGGTGCGCGCTGATGTCCACCGCCTCCTTCGGTACGTCACCGGTCCCCGGCTCGCCTTCGGCCCGGCGTACGGGGCGGGCCGCGCGGCCCCGGTTCGGTTTCGGGCTGGTCGGACCGCGCCGCGACCGCCACTCCGTACCCCTGGAACAGCTGGACGCGCTGGCCCTGCCCGTCGGCGACGACGGCATGGTGATCGGCGTGGACGCCGAGGGCCGTCCCGCGGTGCTCGGCATCAACCGGCCCGTCCCGTACGACGTCACGCTCATCGGCGGCCTGTGGACCGCCCAGGTCCTCGCGCTGCGGGCGGCCGCGACGGGCGCCCGCGTGGCCGTCGAGACCGGCCGCGCCCAGGCGTGGACGGCGCTCGCGCAGGCCGCGGGCGGCGGACAGCCGTGCATCGCGCTGCACGACGTCGGCCGGGTGCCGCCGCAGGGCGCGTCGGCGGGCAGTCCGGTGGTCGTGGTGCGCGACTGCGGCATGCGCCCGCCGCGCGGCCGTGTCGTGTCGGCGCCCTGGCAGTCGGTGGTGACGCTGCTGCCCTATCTGAGCCCGGTCGCGCCCCGGCTCCTGGAGAAGTCCTCCCTGGTCGGCGTCCAGCGGGTGTCCCCCGACGAGGCCGCCCAGATCGGCCGCATCATGAGCCTGCCGCAGCACGAGTACGAGGCGCTGTCCACGCTCGCCGACGGGGTCACCCTCTGGTGCAGGCCGAACGACCGCCAGTTCGTGATGACTCAGGCGACGGACGCCGAGACCGGATTGTTGGGCGGCGCACGCCGGATGGACTGACAGGACCCGTACTCGCTTACGTACGTCCGCTTTTGCATCGTTTTGAACGGTGGGGGTTCTCACTCTGCGGCGCGGCCGGGTCACTTGGGGCCCGGACCGGGTCGCGGAGGCCGGCACGGAGGGGTCGTCGGCCCTGCCCCGGGGCGGCCCGCGGCGTTTAGGGTGGAAGGGCCCCGCCCACCACGGCACAAGGGTGCTCGACCACACCAGGAGGCAAAGTGAACGGCGATCGCGACGAGATCCACGGGGGTTGGAATCCACCCGCCGACGATCAGTCCGACGCGGATCCCGCCGAGATGACGGGTGAGTTCACCATCGATTACACCCCGCCCGCCTGGTACACGCAGAACGCGTCGGGCGGTACGGGAGCGGGCGGTGTCACTCCCCCGCCGCCGAGCGGGGCACCGGTCGCCGTGCCGGGACTCCCGGCGGGCAGCGGCTTCGAGCACGGCTGGAACATCGCGCCGCCGGCCGCGCCGGTGGCGCCTCCGGCGCCCGTACCGCCGGTGGCTCCCGGGGCTGTGGCCGGTCAGCCGGCCGAGCCGGTGGCGCCGCCGGTCGCTCCGGTTGTGCCCGCGCCGGCCCCTGCGCCCGCGGCGGTGCCTCCGGTTCCGCCGGTGGGTGTCGTTCCGCCGGTCGACGCGCCTGCGGCGCCGGTGCCGGGTGCGGCCTCGTTCGGGGGTGGGGACGTCGAGAGCGGTGCCACCATGCGCTTCTCCCCCGCCGCCCTCCGGCGCGAGATGGCCGAGCGCACGGCGGAGAGCACGGACGGCTCCGCCGCGCCCGCCGCCACCTCCACCGAAGAGACGGACACCGCCGGGGACTCCCCCGCGGCCCCCGACGAGCACGCCGCCACGGGGGCGGCGGAGACCGGGACGGCCGCGGAGAGCCCGGACGACGATGGTGTGGAGGACGCCACCGCGGCCGCGTCGGACGCCGAGCAGTCGGCCGAGGGTGACACGGTCTCCGATGACGCCCCGGGCCCGGAGGACGAGCCCGCCGAGCCGCCAACGGACGTTGTCGCGGACGCGGAGCCGGCCGTCGAGGCCGACGCCGAGCCGGAGGCCGGGGCCGCCGTCGTCGCCGACGCGGCCGTTCCCGCCGCCGGTCCCCTCCCCGCCGCGCAGCCCGCCGCCCCCGAGGCGCCGCAGGGCTTCGGCCCCGGCGCGGCTCCCGCTCCTGCTCCTGCTCCCGCTCCCGCTCCTGCTCCTGCTCCCGGTCCGTACGACACCGCCGGGCAGCAGCCCGCCGGCGCTCCGGGGGCCTTCCCCGGCGCCCCGTACTCCGCGCCGCAGCCCGGCGCCGGTGCCGGGCTGCCCCCGCTGCCGCCGTCGTTCCAGCCGGCCGCCCCCGAGCCCGCGCAGCAGTGGCCCGCGCAGCCCGTCCCGGGCGCCCAGCCGGTGCCGCCCGCCGCGCCGCTGCCGCCCACCGCCGCCTGGCCCGCACCCGAGACGCCCGTGCCCGGCGCGCCCGCGCCCGTACCGCCGCAGCCCCAGCCCCCGGCGCCCGGTTCCTACGGCTACCCGCAGGTGCCCCCGGCCCCCGCCCCCGCGCCTCAGGGCGGTTACGGCTTCCCGCACCCCGGGACGCCTCCGCAGCAGGCCGGTTACGGCTACCCGCAGCAGCCCGGCGTGCCCGGCGGTGTCCCGCCGCAGGCGCAGGCCCCCGGCGGCTACGGCTACCCGCACCCCGGATCCGTACCCCCGCAGGCCCCGCAGCCGCCGTACGACGGTCAGCCGCCGGTGGATCCGCGGACCGGTGCCGCCTGGCCCTCGCCGGTGACGCACGACCAGCGGGAGCGGTCCGTGCCGGGCGCCCCGCTCGGGTACAACGCGGCCGTCGAGCTCTCCTCCGACCGCCTGCTGCGCAACAACAAGCAGAAGCCGAAGTCCAGCCGTAACCCCGGCGCCGCCAACCGCTTCAAGCTCGGCGGCAAGAAGGAGGAGGCGGAGCGGCAGCGGAAGCTGGACCTGATCCGGACGCCGGTGCTCTCCTGCTACCGGATCGCGGTCATCTCGCTCAAGGGCGGCGTCGGCAAGACCACGACGACGACCGCGCTCGGCGCGACCCTCGCCACCGAGCGGCAGGACAAGATCCTTGCGATCGACGCGAACCCGGACGCCGGCACGCTCGGCCGCCGGGTGCGGCGCGAGACCGGGGCGACCATCCGCGACCTGGTGCAGGCGATCCCGTACCTCAACTCGTACATGGACATCCGCCGGTTCACCTCGCAGGCGCCGTCCGGTCTGGAGATCCTCGCCAACGACGTGGACCCGGCCGTCTCGACGACCTTCAACGACGAGGACTACCGGCGCGCGATCGACGTCCTCGGCAAGCAGTACCCGATCATCCTGACCGACTCGGGTACGGGTCTGCTGTACAGCGCCATGCGCGGGGTCCTCGACCTCGCCGACCAGCTGATCATCATCTCCACGCCCTCCGTGGACGGCGCCTCCAGCGCCTCGACCACGCTGGACTGGCTCTCCGCGCACGGCTACGCGGACCTGGTGCAGCGCTCGATCACGGTCATCTCCGGGGTCCGCGAGACCGGCAAGATGATCAAGGTCGAGGACATCGTGCAGCACTTCCAGACCCGCTGCCGCGGTGTCGTGGTCGTGCCCTTCGACGAGCACCTGTCGGCCGGTGCCGAGGTGGACCTCGACATGATGCGGCCGAAGACCCGGGAGGCGTACTTCCACCTCTCGGCGATGGTGGCCGAGGACTTCGTACGGGCGCAGCAGGCGCAGGGGCTGTGGACCGGTGACGGCCAGAACGCGATGCCGCCGCACATGGCCCCGCCGATGCCGGGCCAGCCGATGCCCGGACAGCAGCCCATGCCCGGACAGCCCATGCCGGGTCAGCCGATGCCCGGTCAGCCGGTGCCGGGGCAGTACGCGCCCGGCCAGATGCCCGGTCAGATGCCCGGTCAGCCCATGCAGGGTCAGGTGCCCGGTCAGCCCATGCCCGGTCAGTACGCGCCGGGGCAGCCGGTCCCCGGTCAGCCGTACCCGCCCCAGCAGCCCCAGCCGCCGCAGCCCGGTCAGCCGTACCCGCCGCAGCCCCAGGCCGGCCAGCCCTACCCGCAGCCCGGGTACCCGCAGCCGGGGCAGCCGATGCCCGGGCCGATGCCGGGTCAGTTCGGCCCCGGTCAGCCGTACGCCCCCCAGCCGGGTCAGCCGTACCCCGGTCAGCCGGGTGTCCCGCAGAGCTGGCAGCAGCAGCCTCCGACGCAGGACGAGAACGAGCCCCAGCCGGGCCAGGCGCTGCCTCCGCAGGCGCCGCCAGCCCCTCAGCAGTAGGGCGTCACAGGCTTAGACCAATGAGGCTCCGTATCGGCTCACCGATACGGAGCCTCTTGGCGTTCCCGCAGACCACAAGGGGTTTGAGGGATCGTTGACGACGGCAGACCACCGCTGATACACCTTCGCTTCACCCATCGTCAGCCCAAGATCCACGACAGAAACTCCCACGCGAGGTCACGTCCCATGGTCATGGTCACGAAGGTTCCACCCCGCCCCGCCCCTGCCCGCAGAGCCCTCCGACTGCTGCTCGCCGGCGGCCTCGCCGCCGGCTCCCTCGTCGTCGTCCCCGGTGCCGCGCAGGCGGAGGACGGGAAGTCCGGCGGCACCACCCTCACGGTCGCCGTCTCGCAGAGCATCGACTCGCTGAGCCCGTTCCTCGCCCAGAAGCTCACCTCCACCAGCATCCACCGGCTGGCGTACGAGTACCTCACGAACTACGACCCGAAGGACGCGCACACGATCCCGGGTCTGGCGACCGCCTGGACGTCCTCGGCGGACAAGCTGACGTGGACGTACACGATCCGCAAGGACTCGACCTGGTCCGACGGGCAGCGGGCCACCGCCGATGACGCGGCCTGGACCTTCAACAAGATGATGACCGACCCGAACGCCGCCACCGCCAACGGCAGCTTCACGGCGAACTTCGCGCAGGTCAGCGCGCCCGACCCGCAGACCCTCGTCATCCGGCTGAAGAAGCCGCAGGCGACGATGACGGCCCTCGACGTGCCGATCGTGCCGAAGCACGTCTGGGAGAAGGTCACCGACTTCTCGAAGTTCAACAACGACAAGCAGTTCCCGATCGTCGGGAACGGGCCCTTCGTCATCACGGACTTCAAGGTCGACCAGTACATCAAGCTCAAGCCGAACAAGAAGTTCTGGCGGGGCGCACCCAAGTTCGACGAGCTGGTCTTCAAGTACTACAAGGACGGGGACGCGGCCGTCGCGGCCCTGCAGAAGGGCGAGGTGTCCTTCGTCCCGAACCTGACGCCCGCCCAGGCGGCCGCCCTGAAGACCCAGAAGAACATCAAGGTCAACGACGCCCCCGGCCGCCGCTTCTACGCCCTCGCCACCAACCCGGGCGCGAAGGCCCAGGACGGCAAGGCCTTCGGCAACGGCAACAAGGCGCTGCTCGACCCCGAGGTCCGCAAGGCGCTCTTCCTCGCCGTCGACCGCACCACCCTCGTCGACAAGGTCTTCCAGGGCCACGCCGTCGAGGGCGAGGGGTACATCCCGCCGCGCTTCGGCTCGTACTTCTGGAAGCCGGAGACGGCACAGCAGCGGGCGTACGACCCGGCGCAGGCGGAGAAGGTCCTCGACACCGCCGGATACCGGAAGAACGCCGCCGGAAAGCGGCTCGGCAAGGACGGCAAGCCGCTGGAGTTCCGGATCCTGTGTCACGCCACCGACCCGAACGACAAGGCGGTCGGCAAGTACCTCCAGGAGTGGTGGGGCAAGCTCGGCATCGGTCTGAAGGTCGAGTGCCTGGACAGCGTCTCCGACCCCTGGGTCAAGGGCGACTACGACCTCGCCTTCGACGGCTGGTCGGTCAACCCCGACCCGGACTACGTGCTGTCCATCCACACCTGCGGCACGCTCCCGGCGACCCCGAAGGACTCCGGCGCCACCGACAACTTCATCTGCGACAAGCAGTTCGACGGGCTCTACGCGCAGCAGGCGGTGGAGTACGACGCCGCCAAGCGGGCGGATCTGGTGAAGCGGATGCAGTCCCGGCTGTACGACACGGGGTACATGAACGTCATGGCCTACCCGAACGCCCTGGAGGCGTACCGCACGGACCAGATCAGGTCCATCACGACCATGCCCGAGGCCGCCGGGAACCTGTGGGGGCAGGACGGCTACTGGAGCTGGTGGTCCGCCGTGCCCACGGCACAGGCCGAGGACTCCGACGGCGGCTCGTCCACCGGGGTGGTCGTCGGCATCGTCGCGGCCCTGGTGGTCGTCCTCGGCGTCGGCGTCTTCCTCGGGATGCGCCGCCGCTCCACCGCCGACGACCGCGAGTAGTACGTGACGACGGCAAGCACCCCCGCCGACGTGGGGGGGGGGGGGGGGGGGGGGGGGGGGGGGGGGGGGGAGGGGAAAGGGGGTGTGTCCGGGTCGGTTTTGTCCTCGGGGGGGGGGGGGGGGGGGGGGGGTGGGGTGTTTTTTTCCTTTCTTTTTCGCGGACCCTTCTT
>NZ_JBVJWR010000039.1:27302-36194 GCF_055602235.1 Streptomyces sp. NPDC037410
GAGTGAGGGAGGGGGGGAAAAAAGGAAACCCCCCCCCCCAGTGGGGGAGGAGGGAAACCCCCCCCCCCCACGGACGGCGCACCCCGCACCGGTTCCTCCCTCGGCTATCTCCGCCACGCGGCGGGGAAGGTCGGCGGCGCGCTCGTCTCGCTCCTCGCCGTCCTGGTCACCAGCTTCTTCCTGTTCCGGATCATCCCCGGCGACCCGGTGAAGGCGATGACCCACGGCGTGCCCACCTCGGCCGAGCAACTCGCCACACTGCGCCGCCAGTTCGGGCTCGACCTGCCGCTGTGGCACCAGTTCACCGACTACTGCGCCAAGGCGCTGAGCGGCGACCTCGGCACCTCGTTCCAGTTCCGCGCCCCGGTCGGCGACCTCATCGCGGAGAAGCTCCCGGCGACGCTGCTGCTCACCGGCATCGCCGTGGTGATCTACTCGGCGCTCGGCCTGTGGCTCGGCACCCGCTCGGCCTGGCGGCACGGCGGGCTCGGCGACAAGCTGAACACGGGGATCGCGCTGACCCTGTGGTCGGTGCCCTCCTTCTGGCTCGGGCTGATCCTCATCATCGTCTTCTCGGTGGGCATGGGGCCGATCCCGGGACTCTTCCCGACCGGCGGCATGGAGTCGGGCACGGGCGAGACCGGCTTCGCGTACGTCCTGGACGTCGCGCACCACCTGGTCCTGCCCGTCGTCACGCTCGTCGCCGTCGGCTACGCGCAGACGCTGCTGGTGATGCGCTCCTCGCTCCTCGACGAGATGGGCGGCGACTATCTGACGACGGCTCGGGCGAAGGGGCTGCGGGACGACGTCGTGCGGCGCAAGCACGCCGTGCCGAACGCGCTGCTCCCGACCGTCACCATGATCTTCATCAACCTGGGCCATGTCGCGGCCGGTTCGATCCTGGTGGAGACCGTGTTCTCCTGGCCGGGACTCGGCGGTCTCTTCTACCAGGCGCTGAGCGTGCCCGATCTGCCGCTCGTGCAGGGCCTGTTCGTGGTCTTCGCCGGAGCGATGATCCTGATGAACCTGATCGCCGACCTGCTCTATCCGCTGCTCGACCCCCGGGTGGGCCGATGACCTCTCTCGCATGGGAGCGCCGCAAGGGTTCGGCCGCTCGCTTCTGGACGTCGTACCGGACCCACCGCGCCGGGCTCTACGGCCTCGCCGGGCTCGTCCTGATCGCGCTGCTCGCGCTCACCGCCCCGTGGACCGTCGGCTCCGACGTGCAGTCGGTGACGGAGGCGCCGGGCACGGCCCTGGAGCCGCCGAGCGCCGAATTCCCGCTGGGCACCGATCAGTTCGGGCGCTCGCTGCTCGGCCTGCTGATCTGGGGGGCCAGGATCTCGCTGCTCGTCGGCCTGCTCGCGGCGACCCTGTCCGTCGCCATCGGGACCCTGGTCGGCATCATCGCCGGGCACTACGGCGGCTGGTTCTCGACCGTCGTCATGCGGATCACCGACTGGTTCCTGGTGATGCCGACGCTGGTGCTCGCGATCGTCCTCGCCACGGTCATGTCCCGGTCGATGTGGACGGTGATCCTCGCGATCGGCGTGACGTCCTGGCCGACCACCGCCCGGCTCGTACGGGCGCAGACGATCGCGGTGGAGTCCCGCCCGTACATCGAGCGGGCGACCGCGCTCGGCGGCGGCCACCGGCACGTCATGACCCGGCACGTGCTGCCGAACGTGATGCCGCTGGTCCTCGCGCAGACCACCCTCGGCATCTCGACCGCCATCCTCACCGAGGCGACCCTCGCGTTCCTCGGCCTCGGCGACCCGACCGTCGTGTCCTGGGGCGGGATGCTCCAGGACGCCCGGGAGGCGGGCGCCGTCTCCTCCGGTCACTGGTGGTACCTGGCCCCGCCCGGGATCGCGATCGCCCTGGTCGCGCTCGCCTTCACGCTCTGCGGCCGGGCCGTGGAGTCCGTGCTCAACCCGAAGCTGGGGGTGGGGCGATGAGCCTCCTGGAGGTACGGGACCTCAGGGTGACGTACGGCTCCGGCGCGGCCGCCGTGCCCGCCGTGCGCGGGGTCGACCTGACCCTGGAGCCGGGGACCAAGCTGGGCGTGGCCGGCGAGTCGGGCTGCGGCAAGTCCACGCTCGCACTCGCGCTGCTCCGGCTGCTTCCGGCCACGGCGCGGATCGAGGGCGAGATCCTGCTCGACGGCGACGACGTCCTCGCCATGTCGTGGGGACGCCTCCGGGCGGTGCGCTGGGCGGGCGCGTCGATCGTCTTCCAGGGCGCGATGCACTCGCTGAACGCCGTGCACCGGATCGGGGACCAGATCGCCGAACCGCTGCTCGTGCACGGCCGGGCGACCCCGGCGGCGGCCCGCAGGCGGGTCGGCGAGCTGCTCGAACACGTCGGGCTTCCGGCGGCCAGGGCCGCCGCCTATCCGCACGAGCTGTCCGGCGGGCAGCGGCAGCGCGTGATGATCGCGATGGCGCTCGCCTGCGACCCGCGCCTGATCGTCGCGGACGAGCCGACGACCGCGCTCGACGTGATGATCCAGGCGCAGATCCTGCGGCTGATCGAGCGGCTCGTCGCCGAGCAGTCCATCAGCCTCCTGATGATCAGCCACGACCTGGCGGTCCTCGCCGACACCTGCGACCGGCTCGCCGTGATGTACGCGGGCCGGGTCGTCGAGGAGGGGCCGGCGCGGGAGGTGTACGAGGCGGCCGCGCACCCGTACGGGCGGGCGCTGTCCTCGGCGTTCCCCCGCATCGGCGACCTCGCGTCCCGGCGGGCGCCGCGCGGCCTGCCCGGCGACCCGCCGGACCCGGCCGACCTGCCCGGCGGCTGCACCTTCCATCCCCGCTGCCCGGTGGCGGTGGACGCCTGCGCGGAGCAGGACCAGGAACTGCGGGAGGCGGGCGCGGGGCGCCGGGCCGCCTGCGTACACGTGGGGAGCACGGCATGAGCGGCGAGGCGCGTCGGGAACACGTCACGGGCACCGAGGCCCCCACACGCCCCCTCCTGTCGGCGCGCGGACTGCACGTCGCCTTCCCGGGGCGGCGGGGCGCACCGCCCGCGCGCGCGGTGGACGGCGTGGACCTGGACATCGGGGCCGGCGAGATCGTGGCCCTGGTCGGCGAGTCCGGCTGCGGCAAGACGACGCTGGCCCGCTCCCTGCTCGGCCTGGTCCGGCCCACGGCGGGGGCGGTCTCCTTCGACGGCCGGCCCCTCGCGTACTCCTCCGGGGCGCTCAGGGCCTACCGGAAGCGGGCGCAGCTGGTCCTCCAGGACCCGAGCGGTTCACTGAACCCCCGGCACACCGTGTACGACGCGGTGGCGGAGGGGCTGCGGATCCACGGGGTCCCCCGGTCCGCACGGGACGAGCGGACGGCGGTCGCCGAGGCCCTGTCCCGGGCCGGGCTCCGCCCCCCTGAGCGCTTCTTCCTCCGCTACCCGCACGAGCTGTCCGGCGGGCAGCGGCAGCGCGTGGTCATCGCGGGCGCGCTGGTCCTGGAACCCGAACTGATCGTCGCCGACGAGCCGGTGGCGTCCCTGGACGCGTCCGTACGGGGCGAGATCCTGGCGCTGCTGCTCCGCCTCCGCGACGAACTGGGCCTGTCCGCGCTCGTGGTGACGCACGACCTGGGACTCGCGTGGAACATCGCGGACCGGGTGGCGGTGATGTACCTGGGCCGGGTGGTGGAGACGGGCCCGGTGGAGTCCGTACTGACGCACCCTCAGCACCCGTACACCCGGGCGCTGTTGTCGGTCCTCCCGGAGTCGGAAGGCGCCCCGGTGATCCTCACCGGCGAACCCCCGGACCCGTCCCGCATCCCCTCCGGCTGCCGCTTCCACGCCCGCTGCCAGCTCCTCGCGACGGGAGAGGCGTCGGCGGTGGCGGCCCGCTGCCGGGACGAGGACCTGCCGGTCCTGGCGGGCGGGGGTGAGGCGGTGGCGTGCCACTGGGTGACCCGCTGAAGCGGGTGCCCGGTGGGCTCAGGCGCGGTCGTACTCGTCCGTCAGCTCGCGGCAGCGCTTCACGTCCCCCGCCATCGCCTGCAGCAGATCGTCCAGCGTGTCGAACTTCAGCATCCCCCGCACGTACGCCAGGAAGTCCACGGTCACGTGCAGCCCGTACAGGTCGAGCCCCTCGCGGTCGATCGCGTACGCCTCGACCGTCCGCTCCGTGCCGTCGAACTGCGGGTTCGTGCCGACCGAGATCGCCGCCGGCATCCGCTCCCCCGCGGCCGTCAGCCAGCCCGCGTACACGCCGTCCGCCGGGATCGCCGTGTGCGGCAGGGTCTCGACGTTGGCCGTCGGGAAGCCGAGCTCGCGGCCGCGCTGCGCCCCGCGGACGACGATGCCCTCGACCCGGTGCGGCCGGCCGAGGATCTCGCCCGCGCCGGCCATGTCGCCCTCGGCGACGAGGCGGCGGGTGAGGGTGGAGGAGAAGGGCTGACCGCCGCCGGCGGCCCCGCTGACGTACAGGTCGATGACCTCGACCTCGTAGTCGTAGGTGGCGCCCAGCTCGGTCAGGAACGCGACGTTCCCGGCCGCCCGGTGCCCGAAGCGGAAGTTGGGGCCCTCGATGACGGCCTTCGCGTGCAACTTGTCGACGAGCACCTTGACGATGAAGTCGGCCGGGGACAGCTGGGAGAACTCGGCGGTGAACGGCAGCACGAGCACCGCGTCCACCCCCAGCTCCTCGATCAGCTCGGCGCGCCGGTGGTGCGGGGCGAGCAGCGGCGGGTGGCTGCCGGGGCGCACGACCTCGGAGGGGTGCGGGTCGAAGGTGACGACGACGGAGGGGACGCCCAGCTCACGGGCGCGCTCCACGGCACGCCCGATGATCAGCTGGTGTCCGCGGTGCACCCCGTCGTAGGAGCCGATGGTGACGACGCTGCGTCCCCAGTCCTGGGGGATGTCCTCCAAGCCACGCCAGCGCTGCACTGTGACCGCTCCTCGTCCGCCTGTTCGCCCTGTTCGCCTTACGCAGGTCTAAGACTGCCATGTCCACGGCCCTCGGTACGCATCGGCATGGCAGTGCCGGGACTCCGCAGCGCCTGGAGGGTCTCCGGGCCGAGCAGCGGGGCCCAGTCGGCGGGGGCCGCGACCGTCCAGGTGGCGAGGAGCGCGGCGAACGCGGGCAGCTCGCGGACGGCTCCGGCGAGGGCCCGGTCGAGCCACCACGCGCCCTCGGGGGTACGGACGCACAGCGCGCCGACCCGGTGGGTCAGCTCCCGGGTGCGCGGCACGGTACGCAGCTCCGCGCCCTCCGCGGCGGCCCGCAGGAGGGCCTCCAGGACGGTGAGCTGCCCGGCCTCGGCCTCGTACCGCTCGTGCTCCAGGAGTACGTCGAGCAGCTCGGCCCGCAGATGGCGGGAGGCGCCGGTGCCGGGAGCGGCGAGGACGGGGGCGAGGGCGCGCCTGAGCGCGGCGGGGCGGCCCCGGATGAGGCCCGTGACCAGCGGGAAGAGGATCGCCCTTGCCGCCGGGCCGTCCTCGAAGCGGCGGTCGACGAAGGCGGCGACGAGCGGGGCGCCCTCGGGGTGGCGGGCGGCGTAGTCGCGGGCGAGGGCGGCGATCCGGCGGGCGAGGGCGGGCGTGTCGACCTCCGCGAGGGCCAGGAGGGCGGCGGCCGGGGCCTCGCCGGTGCCGATCAGCCGGGCCCGGAAGGCCGTGAGGACCTCCTCGGGATGGGTGGGGAGGGCCTCGGCGAGGGCGGCGGCGGGCACCCGGAGCTCGGCCACGGCGCGGGGCAGGTGGCGGGAGCGGGTGTGCGGGTCGCGGACGAGGAGTCCGAGGGCGGCGCCGTGGAGGGTCTGGTCGCCGGGGCGGGCGAGCAGGGCGAGGGCGGCGTAGCGGAGGAGCTCGCGGTCGGCGGAGGTGGTGACGTGCCCGGCGACGAGCTGTCCGTACGCGGCGGCCGCGACGCGCCGCTCCGGGCGCCCGTCGTCGTGGGCCCAGCGGTCGACGGCCCGGCAGAGCGCGGAGGGCTCGTCCTCGGCGAGCGCGGCGAGGAGGCCGTCGGCGAGGGGGTGGGCGGTGGCGACGAGCGCCTCGCAGAGGTCGTCGACGGCGAGCCGGCGGTGGGTGTGCAGGAGGGCCTGGGCGGCACGGGCGACCTCGGGCCGGGGGTCGCCGAACCAGCGGCAGAGGAGCGGCTGGACGCCCCGGGGGTCGGCGGCCAGCTTCGCGGCGACGGCGTCGAGGCCGCGGTCGCCGAGCCGCCGCAGCAGATCGATCCGCTCGTCCTCGCCGACCGGCAGCCCCAGCCAGAACGCGATCCCGAAGGAGGCGAACACGGGGTGCGGCTCCGGGTGGGCCCCGACCTGGTCGGCGAGCAGCCGCAGGACGGGCAGGTACGGCCGCGGATCCGGCACGCGCCGCACACTCTCCCCGAGCAGCCGAGCGGCCCACCAGCTCCCGTCCCCGCCCTGCCCCTCCCGGGCGAACCGCCCGAGCGCCTCGACGAGCCCGCCCAACCGCGGCCCGAGCCCGGCGACCCCCCGCTCCCGATGGAGCAGCAGCAACGCCTGCAGCACGGGCCCGATCCGATGCCGAGGCACGGGCAACGCCCCACCGCCCGCCTGCTCCCCGGGACCGGGGGCGCCGGGAACGCCGGGGACGCCGGGCATCCCGGGATCGGCCGGCCCGGCGGCTTCTCCGAGCGTGCCGGTGGCGCCGGGTCCGGCCGGAGTACCGGGTGCCGCGTGCCTGCCCCTGCGCGGGCTTGCGGGCCCGCCGGACACGCCCGCAGCGGGCGGCGGGCCCGCTTCCGGTGAGCGGGGCGGATCTGACGTCCGGCCTCCGTGGATCAGGGCGTGCAGGGCCGTGTCCAGGTCCAGGTGGGCGGCCTGGACCCAGTCGGCCAGTTCCTCGTGGGCGAAGCGGTAGCCGGCGCCCGCCGGGACGAGGAGGCCCTCGGTGAGGACGGCCGAGGCCCAGCCCTCCCGCCAGGGGAACAGCTCCTCGAAGGAGGCCCGGTCGAGGACGCCGTGCCCGGGGCCGAGGCACCGGCGGGCCGCCTCGTGCAGCCGGCCCGTCACGCGCGCGGCGAGCCGGCGGACGGCCGTCCCCCGGGGGAGCGGCCGCGAGCCCGCGGCGATCCTGACGGCGATGCGCAGGCACATCAGGTCCAGGTAGGCCGTGAAGATCTCCTCGCGTCCTGGCCGCCCCGGCACCTCCCCCGGCAGCGCCGCCCGCACCTCGGCGAGCAGCCGCAGGGCCAGCGGGTGCCGGGCGTCCGCCGGGGCGAGCTCCGTCTCCCCGATCCCGTAGCCCTCGCGTACCGCACGGGCCTCCGTCTCGGAGTACGGCCCGAGGACGACGGCGGCGGGCGTGGCGTCGCCGATGCCGGTGCCTGTGCCGGTGCCGGTCACGGCCCGGCCCGGCCCGGACGGTCCGCTGCCGGGCCCCGTCGGCCGGTGCAGCGCCCCCGGGCCGTACAGCGTGCCCGCCTGTTCCCAGTGTTCCGGGCGGCAGGCCGTGACGAGCCGGGCCCCGTGGGCGCGGAGCCAGGCCTCCGTGGCCGTCGTCCAGTCGGCGAGGCGGTGGGCGAGGAGCGGGGGCATCTCCTCGGGGCCGTCGAGGACGACGAGGAGGGGGCGGCCCGCGTCGCGGGCGAGGGCGGCGGCCCGCTCCGGGGTGGCGGTCGTGGTGTCGCCGAGCGCCCCGGACGCGGCGACGATCCGCCCCGCCTGGTGGAGGGCGCGGCCGACGGCGTCGGCGAGCGAGCGGTCCTCGGCGCGCAGGTCGGCGCCGCGCAGCCGGACGGTGGGGGCGGGTTCGGCGCCCCGGGCGCGCCGGGCGCAGAGCGCGGCGAGGGCGGTGGTGCGGCCGGTGCCGGGGGCGCCGACGAGGGCGAGGACGGGGGCACCACCGGCCGCGAACCGGGCGAACTCGCGGACGCAGTCGGGCCGTTCGACCGGCTCGGGCCAGGGGGCGGGATCCCTTACGGGCCCCGTGGAGGTGGCGGTGAGTTCCAGGATCGCGGCGAGGTTGAGGTCGGGTCCGTAGGCGGGGACGGTGGCCGCGTTGCGCCGCAGCAGGGCGGCGAGCAGCTCGGCGTGCGCGGCGGCCGGCCCCTCGTGGTGCGGTCCGGCGGGCCGGAGCGGCACGGCGTATCCGGCGGCCCTGCGGTCGCCGCGCAGGGCGGTGCCGAGGACGGCGAGGACGGTGCCGGTGACGGTGTCGAGGACGGGCCCGCCGGCGGCCTGGCCGCCACGGCGGAGCACCTCGGCGCCCTCGGTGCCGATGGCGAGTTCGAGGGCGTCGGCGAGGGCGTGGAAGCGGTCGGCGGCGGTGTACGTGACGGAGGCGGGGCCGAGGACGCGGGCCTCGCGCCAGCCCTGGGCGGCGATCCGTACGTACGTGCCGGGTTCGATCTCGGGCCGGGTCGCGAGCGGCAGCGGGCGGCCGCCGAGCCCTTCGGTGCGGACGAGCGCGAGGCCGCTCTCGGGCAGCGGGGTGACGGCCTCGGCCTCGGCGAGCCAGCTGCGGTCGCCGGGGGCGTGCAGAACGACACGGCTGAGCCCGTCGACGGCTTCGTGGCTGGTGACGACCGTTCCGTGGTGGTCGGCGAGGAAACCGGTGCCGCGCGGCCGGCCCGCCAGATCGCAGATCCGTACCAGCGTCGCCAGGTCCCCGCGTCCCATGATGTCGACGGTAGGCCGCCGGTGATCACCCGGAGACACTCGTGGGGAAACGCGCCCCCCGACACTCCCTCGTTCACTCCGAGCGCCTCCCCGATGGGGTGAATTTCGGCGGCTCGGTGGGACAGGATCGGTCCGGGGGAAACGAGGGGGGAAAGACGTGGGGGGGGGGGGGGGGGGGGGGGGGGGGGGGGGCGGAACGAACACCCCAAAAAACCACACCAAAAACACCCCACACCACACACCCCCCTCCCCCCCCGCGTCCCTCAGCCCTACCACATAC
>NZ_JBVJWR010000040.1:0-24767 GCF_055602235.1 Streptomyces sp. NPDC037410
TTTTCTCTTTTTGCTCCTGTCCTGGCCATCCCCCCCCCCCCCCCCCCCCCCCCCCCCCCCCCCCCCCCCCCCCCCCCCCCCCCCCCCCCCCCCCCCCCCCCCCCCCCGGACCCGGGCAGGAGAGCACAGGTGGGGCACCCCCTAGGAGCGGCGGGCGGAGGGCGGCGGGGCGGTGAGGGCCGGCCCGAGTACAGCGGCGCCCGGCGGTTCATCCGCGCGCTGCCCCCGCTGATCATCGTGGGCGGTGTCGTCTTCGACCTGCTGACACCGCCCGAGTACACGGCGTCGCCGCTCTTCTCCGCCGCCCCGCTGGTCGCCGCCCCCTTCTCCTCCTTCCTGACGACCCTGCTCACCGGGATCGCCGCGGTCCTCGCCTCGATCGGGCTGCACGCCTACAACGGCACCGTCGACGAGGTCGCGGCCCTCACCGAGACCCTGACGGTGTTCACCGTCTCCGCGCTCGCCCTCCTCATCAACCGGGTCGTGCGCCGCAGCGGTGAGCGGCTCGCCTCGGCGCGGGTCATCGCGGAGACCGCGCAGAAGGCGGTGCTGCCGACGCCCGACGAGCGGATCGGCGGGCTGCAGTGCGCGGCGCGGTACGAGGCGGCGCAGGCCGACGCGTTCATCGGCGGCGACCTGTTCGCCGTCCAGGACACCCCGCACGGGGTACGCCTTGTCGTCGGGGACGTCCGGGGCAAGGGGATGGACGCGGTCGAGGCGGTCGCCGTCGTGATCGGGTCGTTCCGGGAGGCGGCCGAGCAGGAGCGGAACCTGGAGGGGGTGGCGCGGCGACTCGAACGGGCCCTGGCCCGGGAGGGCACCCGCCGGCACGGGCTCGACGCCTTCGAGGGGTTCACCACGGCCGTGCTCGCGGAGATCCCGCGCGGCGACGGGAGCGGGACCTTCGACGGTTTCGTACGGGTCGTCAACCGCGGTCATCCGCCGCCGCTGATGCTGCACGCGGACGGGCGGCTCGACACCCTGGAGCCGGTCGAGGCGGCGCTGCCGCTCGGCATGGGCGACCTGGCGGCGTGGCCGGACCGGGCGGAGGCGCGGCCGTTCCCGGCGGGTGCGACGCTGCTCTTCTACACGGACGGCCTCTCGGAGGCGCGGGACGCGCGGGGCGTCTTCTACGATCCGGCGGCGCGTCTCGCCGGGCGGATCTTCCCGGGACCCGAGGAGCTGCTCGACGCGCTCGTGGACGACGTACGGCTGCACACGGGCGGCGGGTCGACGGACGACATGGCGCTGCTCGCGGTGAGCCGCCCCGCGACGGGGCAGCCGGAGCGGCGCCGGACGATGCCGGTGGTGCCGCCGGGCGGATCCGGTCACCGGGCGTAGTCGAGGGGTGTCACTGAGATAACAATTGACATAACGTCAGATCGCAAGGGTTTCCCCTCCCCTCCCTTACGCCTTTCTGAAGGGGTCTCAACTCGGGTGATACGCCCCCAATTCAATGAATGATCAAGGGGAACGGCTTGGAATCGGGACCTCCTGTCTATTAACGTTCGATAACGCAGCGCGGTCGTCCCAGCCGTCGCAAGAGGCGGCACCGTGCGCACGCGCCGAATCCTGAAAAGGAACCGGGGAACCACCACTTGGGGTGAATCGGGCACCTTCGTCCCGTACGGAGGGGCCCGTAGGAGACCTTCCTGCTCCGAACCCGTCAGCTAACCCGGTAGGCGAGAAGGAAGGAAAGGAGCGCGCCCCCGTGGCGTCCAACACCCCCGCACCCGAAGCCCCCTTCGATGCTTTCGGTGGCGGTGCTGGTCCCTCCGCCCCCGACACCGAGTGGAACCCCACCGAGGGCTCCCTCCGCGCGGAGAGCCGCTCCGGCGGCCGGCACCGGGTCGTCAAGCAGCGCTCCAACTTCGCCCGCTCCTCCACCGTCCTCGGCGTCGGTGTCATCGCGGCCGTCGGCGCGGGCGGCCTCGCCACCGCGCAGGAGAAGCCCCCGGTGGCCATATCGCTGCCGGACCTCCCGGACCTGAACCTGCCGGACCCGCACGACCTCCCCGGCGTCGGCGACCTCCTCCCCGGCGAGGACAGCGCGACCGTCAGCGCGGACCGCGCCAACCCGAACCCGCTCACCGCCGCGAGCTACACCACCGCGGACGACCAGGCGACCGGACAGGCCGAGCAGACCACCGCCGCCATGCCCGCCGCCGGCGAGGCCCTGCGCGCCCGCATCCTCCAGCAGGCCGAGCAGCAGCAGGCCTCCGCCGACGCCGCCGAGCTCGCCGCCGCGGAGAAGGCGGCCGCCGAGAAGGCCGCCGCCGAGGCCGCGGCCAAGGCGACCGCCGCGGAGAAGGCCGCCGCCGAGGCGAAGGCGAAGGCCGAGGCGGAAGCCAAGGCGAAGGCCGAAGCCGAGGCCAAGGCGAAGGCGGAGGCGGCAGCCAAGGCGGCCGAGGCCGAGCGCCTCGCCAAGCTCGCCGCCAGCTACTCGCTGCCGGTCTCCTCGTACACCCTCACCGCCACCTACATGCAGTCCGGCTCGATGTGGTCCTCCGGCTACCACACCGGCCTCGACTTCGCCGCCCCCACCGGCACCCCGCTCAAGGCCGTCCACAACGCGACGGTCAAGTCGGCGGGCTGGTCCGGCTCCTACGGCTACCGCGTCGTCCTGGAGATGGAGGACGGCACCGAGATCTGGTACTGCCACATGTCGTCCATGACGGTCAGCGCCGGCCAGACCGTGTCCACCGGCGAGACCATCGGCCGCGTCGGCGCCACCGGCAACGTCACGGGCCCCCACCTCCACATGGAGGTCCACACCCCCGGCGGCGACGGCATCGACCCGATGGCCTGGCTCCAGTCCAAGGGCATCAACCCCTGACGCTCCGCACGGAATAGGCCCAGCGGCGGGAGTGGTTGATCAGATATGGCTTCTCTCCGCCCGCTGGGCTCCTCCGACCTGCACGTCTTCCCCGTGGCCCTCGGCGGCAACGTCTTCGGCTGGACCGCCGACGAGGCGGAATCCTTCGCCGTCCTCGACGCCTACGCCGCCGCCGGCGGCAACTTCATCGACTCCGCCGACGTCTACTCCGCCTGGGCCGAGGGCAACGAGGGCGGCGAGTCCGAGACCGTCATAGGCCGCTGGCTCGCCTCCCGGGGCAACCGCTCCGACATCGTCGTCGCCACCAAGGTGGGCGCCCACCCCCGCTTCAAGGGCCTCTCCGCCCCCACCGTCAAGGCCGCCGCCGAGGAGTCGCTGCGCCGCCTCGGCACCGACCACATCGACCTCTACTACACGCACTTCGACGACGAGTCCGTCCCCGTCGAGGAGATCGTCACCGCCCTCGACCAGCTGGTGAAGGACGGCAAGGTGCGCGCCGTCGCCGCCTCCAACATCTCCCCGGAGCGGCTGCGGGCCTCCCTCGACTTCGCCGAGGCCGAGGGCCTCACCCGGTACGTCGCCCTCCAGCCGCACTACAACCTGGTCTCCCGCGACACCTACGAGGGCCCGCTCCTGGAGACCGTCGAGAAGGCCGGGCTCTCCGCCGTCCCGTACTACGGTCTCGCCGCCGGCTTCCTCACCGGCAAGTACCGTCCGGGCGCCGACGTCGACAGTGTCCGCTCCGCGGGCGCCGCCAAGCACCTGGACACCGAGCGGGGCCAGGCCGTGCTCTCCGCGCTCGACACGGTCGCCGCGGCGCACGAGACCGAGCTCGCCACCGTCGCCCTCGCCTGGCTCGCCGCCCGGCCGACGGTCGCCGCGCCGATCGCCTCGGCGCGCACGGTCGCACAGCTCCCGGCCCTCGTCGCGGCGGCGGACCTGACGCTGACCGAGGCCGAGCTGACCCTCCTCACCGAGGCCTCGGCCGCGTAGCTAGCTCCGGTACGGGTTGTAGCCGTCGTAGTCCAGGTACTGCGGCGGCGCCCAGGCCCGGCCCGTCGCCCGGGCCGCGTACGTCAGCGCGGGGGAGGCCACCGCCCGGCGCTGCCACAGGTGGTGGAGGAGCTCCTGCTCCCGGGCCGGGAAATCGGGCCCGGCCGTGCCGCGCCGGGCCCGGTCCCGCAGGAACGCCAGGGTCGTCGCGAAGGACTCGTACTCGCCGACCGCCCGCGCGGCCGGCGGGCCGTACGTCCGGGCGGCGAACGCGCGGGCCATCTGCCGGGCCCGCATCGAGGACAGCGCGAGCGGCTCGGTGGGCGCGAGCCAGCCGGCCGCCGCGTACGCCGGGAGCTCCCCGGATATCGTGCGCAGCTCGCGCTGCCGGCTCCACACCGCCAGCCAGGTGAGCAGCCCGAACGCCGGAACCATCAGCGCCGCGTACACCAGGTAGAAGGCCAGCGGGCCGCCGAAGGTCGCCGAGCCGTTCCAGGCGGAGTGCAGGCTCATGGCGAGCAGCAGCCCGGCCAGCGGCGGCAGCACCCGGCGCAGCCGCTTCCCGCGCGGCGCGAGGGCCGCGAAGCCGAAGCCGATGCCGGTGAGCACGGTGAACAGCGGATGCGCGAACGGCGACATCACGACCCGTACGAAGAAGGTTCCGGCGGTCACCATGCCGATGCCGGACCCGGAATCCTGGTCCTCGCCGAAGGCGTTCCCGAGGTAGAGGATGTTCTCGGTGAAGGCGAAGCCGGTCGCGGTGAAACCGGCGACCACGACCCCGTCGACAAGCCCGCCGAAGTCCCGCCGCCGGAAGAGGAAGAGCAACAGGACCGCGGCGGCCTTCGCGCTCTCCTCCACCACCGGGGCGACGAGGGTGGCCCCGAGGGTGTCGGCGGAGTCCGGATCGGCCGTTGCCGTGGCGATCCAGCGGACCGCGAAGGAGTTCGCCAGGATCGCGACGAGCGCGGCGGCGAAGGCGCCCCAGGCGAAGGCGAACAGCATGTTCTTCCAGGGGCCGGGCTCCACCCGGTCGAGCCAGCGGAACGCCGACATCAGCAGCGGTACGGGAAGCACGGCCAGGCCCAGACCGACGAGGAAGCCCTGCGTGCCGGTCTGCTCGCGCACCAGCGCGAGGATCACCAGGGCGCACAGCGCGAGCAGCGTCACGACGGCGACCGCGCGGACCAGCCGGCTGCGCCAGAAGGCCCGGCGCGGCCGGTAGCGCCACTGCGAGCGGTCCGCGGCGGCGGGGAAGTCCGGCTCCTCGGTGTCGCGGTGCGGGACGGGAACGGAGTTCGACACGTGAGCGACCCTAACGACCGTCACCGACACCGGTCGACGGAGTAAGCCGCTCCCCGTCACTTCCGCCGGAAGAGGAGGTCGTGCACGAGGTGGCCCTTGTCGAGACCCTGGCCCTCGAAGCGGGTGAGGGGCCGGAAGTCGGGGCGGGGCGCGTAGCCGCCGTCGGCCTGCGTGTTCTCGTAGTCCGGATGCGCGGAGAGGACCTCCAGCATCTGCACGGCGTACTCCTCCCAGTCCGTGGCGCAGTGCAGCACGGCGCCCGGCTTCATCCGGGGCGCGAGGAGGCTGAGGAACTCGGGCTGGATCAGCCGGCGCTTGTGGTGGCGGGCCTTGGGCCACGGGTCCGGGAAGTAGACCCGGCAGCCGTCGAGGGCCGCGTCGCCGAGCATCTCGCGGAGCAGGATGACCGCGTCGCCGTTGGCGACGCGGACGTTGGTCAGTCCGTTCCGGTCGGCGAGCCCGAGCAGGTTGCCCTGGCCGGGCGTGTGCACGTCCACGGCGAGGATTCCGGTGCCGGGGTCGGCGGCGGCCATCTGGGCGGTGGCCTCGCCCATGCCGAAGCCGATCTCCAGGACGACGGGCAGCCCGTCGAACATCTCTTCGAGATCGAGGGCCTGCTTGCCGTCGATGTCGAGCCCCCAGTCGGGCCACCGCTTCAGCATGGCCTCGGCCTGCCCGTACGTGACACGGCTGCGGCGCGGCTGGAAGCTGCGGATCCGCCGCTCGTGATGGGCCCCGGCGGGATCGGGCATGGGCCCCTCGCCGGGGGCGAACATCCGACTGCCCCGACGCGCGGCGGGCTGACCGGGTTCGGCGACAGGATGCTGGGTGTTCTCGATCTGCTCAGACACAATGCGACCAAGTCTACGGCGGGCTCCGTTGTGGGCATGCGTTCCGCCGGGGCGATGGGGGTCCCCCCTGCTCGAGCGAAGCCGAGAGCTTGGGGGAGGGTGGGCACAACGGAACGGCGCCCCTGCCGGCGCCAGAGGCTTCCGCGCCCTGACCTGCACCCCAGCGAGACGACGGCCCACACGGGGGCGGGCGTGGGCACCGACCACAACGGGGGTTACAGCCGCGCCAAGGCGCGGGTCGCCACTTCCCGTCCGATCGGCAGGGACGCCGTCGCCGCCGGCGAAGGCGCGTTCAGGACGTGGACCGTCCGCGGTGCCTCGCGGATCAGGAAGTCGTCGACCAGCGTCCCGTCCCGCAGCACCGCCTGCGCCCGCACCCCCGGCGCGGCCCGGCGCAGGTCGGACTCCTCGACGATCGGCAGCATCCGCCGCACCGCCTCCGTGAAGGCCCGCTTCGAGAGCGACCGGCGCAGCTCGCCCGCTCCGTACCGCCAGTGCGCGCGGGCGATCGCCCAGGAGCCGGGCCAGGACAGGGTGGCCCCGAGCTCGCGCGGGCGGACCACGGACCAGCCGTACCCCTCCTTCGCGAGCGCCGGGACCGCGTTCGGCCCGATGTGGACGCCGCCGTCGATGCCCCGGGTGAGGTGCACGCCGAGGAAGGGGAAGGCGGGGTCCGGGACCGGGTAGACCAGGCCCCGGACCAGCGACGGGTCCGCGAGCTCGTAGTACTCCCCCCGGAAGGGGACGATCCGCATGCCCGGGTCGTCGCCCGCGAGCCGGGCGATCCGGTCGCAGTGCAGCCCCGCGCAGTTCACCAGGACCTTCGCCCGCACCACACGCCCGTCGGCGGTCCGCACGGCCACCCCGAACGGCCGCCGGTCGACGACGGTGACCTCCGCGCCGTACAGGATCCGGGCCCCGGAGGCCTCGGCGAGCCGCTCGGACACGGCCCCGTAGTCGCAGATGCCGGTCGTGCCGACGTGGATCGCGGCGAGTCCCCGCACCCGCGGCTCGTACTCGCTGATCTGCGAGGGGCCGAGCTCGCGCACCGGGATGCCGTTCTCCCTGCCGCGCTGCACGAGCGCGTGCAGCCGGGGCAGCTCCTCGCGCTCGGTGGCGACGACGAGCTTCCCCGTCACCTCGTGCGGAATGCCCCACTCCGCGCAGAACTTGACCATCTCGGCCGCGCCCTGGACCGCGAACCGCGCCTTGAGCGAGCCCGGACGGTAGTAGATCCCGCTGTGGATCACCCCGCTGTTGCGCCCGGTCTGGTGGCGCGCGAGGGCGTGCTCCTTCTCCAGGACCGTGACCCGGGTGCCGGGGGCGGCGCGCGTCAGGGCGTACGCCGTCGACAGACCGACGATCCCGCCGCCGATCACCAGCACGTCACAGTCAAACACCAGCGCCACCTCCCACCACCGATAGTGCACTGGCCCACTGACAACGCGGCTAAACGCCCACGGTGTGGGACGCGCGTCACTCCGGCGCGCGGCCCGGCACCCGGGGCGTGTCTCACGTCGGCGCGCGGCGGCGCACCCGGGGCGCGTCTCACGTCCGCGCGCGGCCGCGCACCCGGTGCGCGTCTCACGCCGGAGCGACCAGCAGCGGCCGCGCCCGCTCGCGCAGTTCCATGACGCGCGGCTCGTGCCCGTACGGTTCGAGCCGGTGCAGCAGATCCCGTACGTACTCGGTCGTCCGCGCCGAGGAGATCCGGCCCGCCACCTCCACCGCGCGCGTGCCCGCCGCGCAGGCCGCGTCCAGGTTGCCCGACTCCAGCTCGGCGACGGCGGAGACGACGAGCCGCAGCCCGTGCGAGCGGACGAACTCCTCCGTCGGCCGGGACAGCGCCTGCTCGGTGAAGCGCCGCACCTCGCCCGGCATCCGCAGGTCCCGGTAGCACTCGGCGGCGTCGGCGCAGAACCGGTCGTACGAGTAGAAGCCGAGCCAGGTCGGGTCGGCGTCGCCCGCCCGGGAGCGCTCCAGCCAGCCCTCGGCGGACTTGAGCGCGGCCGCGGCGGCGGCCCCGTCGCCGGCCTTGGCGTGCGCGCGGGCCTCGACGAGCCGGAAGAAGGACATGGTGCGGGCGGTGGCCAGCCCCCGGTTCCGTTCGAGCGCGGCCTGGGCGAGGTCGACGCCCTCGTCGGCGAAGCCCCGGTAGGTGGCCTGGAGGGACATGGAGGCGAGGACGTACCCGCCGAGGGGCACGTCGGCGGCCGCGCGGGCGAGCCGCAGGGCCTGGATGTAGTACCGCTGGGCCGCCTCCTGCTGCCCGGTGTCGAAGGCCATCCAGCCGGCGAGCCGGGTGAGCTCGGCCGTCGCGCCGAACAGGTTCCGGCCGACCTCGTCCGAGTACGAGCCGAGCAGCAGCGGCGCCGCGTCCACGCGTAAGCACTCGGGCACCATCGAGGAACGCCAGTCCCCGCCGCCGTACTTGGAGTCCCAGCGGCGGGCGTCCTCGGCGGCCTCGCGGAGCTTGGCGACGTCGCTGTGGCCCACGCGCACGTGCTCGCCGGCCGGCACGCCCGCCGCGGCGCCGGTGCTCGGGCGTGGGGCCTGGCGCTCGACCGACGGGTCGGCCGGGGTTATCAGCCAGCGGGACGTGGGCGTCGCGTACGCGCTGACCGCGAAGGACCCGGCGAGCGACTGCCAGATGCCGCCCCCGCCGGCCCGCCGGCCGGCGAGATCCAGCCGGTACAGGTCGGTGGCCGAGCGGACCGCCTCGCCCACGTCGCGCGGGAAGGCGAGCCCGACCTCGGGCGCCGGGTCGGCGTCCGCGAGCCCGATCTCGTGCAGCGGCACGGGCCGGCCCAGCTTCTGCCCGATCGCGGCGGCGATCAGGTGCGGGGCGGCGCCCTGCGGCACCATGCCCTTGGACACCCACCGGGCGACCGAGGTCTTGTCGTATCGAAGCGTCAGACCCCGCTGTGCACCGAGGTCGTTGACGCGCCGGGCGAGCCCGGCGTTGCTGATTCCCGCGAGGGCGAGAACCGTGCCGAGCTTTTCGTTCGGCCCGCGTTGCTCCCTGGACATCACGCCACCCC
The DNA here is from genome assembly GCF_055602235.1 of Streptomyces sp. NPDC037410. Taxonomy (NCBI): domain Bacteria; kingdom Bacillati; phylum Actinomycetota; class Actinomycetes; order Kitasatosporales; family Streptomycetaceae; genus Streptomyces; species Streptomyces sp. NPDC037410. The sequence continues at coordinate 9,027 of NZ_JBVJWR010000040.1, forward strand.
TCGACAACCCAGACGGCCGCCACGACGCCGGGCATAGGCGTGCGGCATTCGTAAACACAGCGTAGTTCGCCGCATCCCCACCGTTAAGGGGCGGTGTTCCGTATGGCGAGATTGTTGTGTGAACGTGCGACGAACACCTTCGGCGCGACGGCTCGTGCTCCCGCCGTGTGGCCGTGCGCCCGGCCGTGCGCTCTCGTCCGGCCGGCGGGGGAGCGCTTCCATGAGTTCCGCGTGGGTCGGCCTGCTCGGCCGGGAACGGTGTCCCGGACCGGTGGGCTGGGGGACACCGCCGCCCCATTCCCCGCGGGCGGCGGACGGCACCGGGAGGCGGGAGCGCCTCCCGGGCTGCCGGTGTCCGGCGAGCCGCCGACCGCCGCTCCAAACCTCCGACGGGCATCGATATTTGGCCGAATGACGCCGGTGCGCTGTCGATCATCAACTGGCCCATGCCAGGGGCGCATTCGGCTTTCGCGCGCGTGCACCCGGACCCCGCCCCGTGCGCCGTTGTCGTGGCAGCATGTCCTCCACCGAAACGGATGTGGAGGCGCCGATGCGATGGCTGGTGGGCTGGAGCAGTGTCGCGGCGAGCTTCGCAACGACCGCGGGAGGCCGCGCGGGGCCGGCGCACGGCGCGTACGCCTCCGGCTCTCCGTACGACCCCGGATACGACCCGGGATACGCCCCCGGCCCCGACCGCGCCGCCGAGGGGCGCACGGTGCAACCCGTGGGCGCACAGCTCCTGTGGGGCGACCCCGACCCGCTCTGGGCGGTCGGCGACTGGCGCCCCGACGAGGTGCGCGTGATCGCCGTCGACGACCACACCCGCCTCGCCGTCCTCGGCTGCTGCGCCGCGAGCGACGAGGAGCTGCGGATCGGCCTGCTCACCGCGCGCGGAGGTGCGCTGCGGCACCTGACCGCCTGGCCCGGCAGCTACACCGCCGTCGTGAAGACCGGCCGCCGCGTCACCGTCACCGGTGACCTCGCGGGCGCCCGCCCGGTGTTCCACACCCCGTGGGCGGGCGGCACCGCGTACGCCACCGCCGCCCTGCCGCTCGCCGACCTCGTCGAGGCCCAGCTCGACATCGGCCACCTCGCCGCCCTGCTCGCCTGCCCCGAGACCCCGGAGGCGCTGCGCGACTCCACCCCGTACGAGGGGGTGCGGCGGGTGCCGCCGGGACACGCGCTGATCCTGCGGGAGGGCTCGCGCGAGATCACCGGCTACGAGCAGGTGGCCTCGCTCGCCGTCGCCGCGCCCGAGGCCGACCCCCGGCAGGCCGTCGAAGGGGTACGGGACGCCCTCGTCGAGGCCGTACGGGCCCGGCTCACCGCCCCCCGGCACGCGCCCGAGACCCCGCTCCCCGACCCGGGCCCGGTCCCCGGCATGGGCCCGGCCGACCGGCGCGCCGCCCGGGGCGCGGGCCCGGCGCCCGGCATCGGCGCCGACCTGTCCGGCGGCAGCGCCTCCGGCACGCTCGCGCTGCTCGCGGCGGGCCTCCCGGGGGTGCCGGGCACGGTCAGCGGGCACGGCACGGGCGCGGGGGAGCGGCTGCTCGCCGTCACGTTCAACGACCTGGCGACGCGGGCCGGCGCGCGCCGCACGGCGGAGCTGGAGCGGGCCCGGGCGATCGCGGCCGACCCGCGGCTGCACCACGTCGTCGTCGCGGGCGGCGAGGAGGCCCTGCCGTACGCCGCTCTGGACGGCCCGCTCACGGACGAGCCGGGGCCCGCCCTCGTCACGGCGGAACGCCACCGCAGACGCCTCGCCGGCGGCAGCGCCGACCACTTCACCGGCATGGGCGCCAAGCAGGTCCTGGACGCGCACCCGGCGCGCCTCGCCGACCTCCTGATGGACCGCAGGCGCCGCTCCCTGGTGCGTCCGGTGACGGCGCTCGCGAAGGCCTCGGGGCCCTCGGCGGGCTCGCTGCTCGTCCCCCTGACGGTGTACCGGGCGGCGCGGAAGCTGGCCCGTACCCCGTACCGGACGGGTCTGGAGGCGGCGGCCCGGCGGGTCCTTGAGGCGAACCGCACGGCCCCGGACGGCTTCGGCCCCCTGGAGGCCTCGCTCTCCGCCCTCGCCTGGTCGCGGCCGGGCCCGGCGGCGCGCTGGCTGACGGGCGAGGCCCTGGCCGAAGTATCGGTTCGCCTGAACCGGGCGGCGACCCTCCCGGCCGCCGTCCAGCGGCCCGGCGAGGCACGCGCGCGTGCCGCCCTCGCGCGCGCGGCGGCCGACCACCGGGTCCTGGAACAGGCCGCGGAGATCCGGGGCCAGCGCCTGCACGCCCCCTTCCTCGACAACCAGGTCGTCCGGGCCTGCCGCGACCTCCCCGAATCGCTCCGGGTCCAGCCGGACGCCCGCGCCGGGGTCCTGCGCACGGTCCTGTCCGGCGCCGGCGTCCACGACGTCCCCGCCGGCTGGGGCGCCCCCCACCCGGCCGTCCCGGCCGCCGCCACGCGCGCGGGCCTGCGCGCCGCGCTCCCGCAGCTCCTCGCCCTCTTCGACGCCCCGCTGCTCGCGGACGCGGGCCTGATCGAGGCCCGGGTCGTCCGCAAGGCCCTGCGCGCGGCGGCCGACGGCGCCCCCGTCCCCCTCGACGGCCTCGCGGACCTGGTCTCCACCGAACTCTGGCTCCACCGCCTCCTGTCCCGCCGAGGCTCCTGCTGGACCGACACCACGACCCCCCGCCCCCACCGAGCGGCCCAGGGGCCCCTGATCCCACCATCGAGGAGATCACTGCCGGCCTGAGGCTGCGCCGAACGGGCGAGACGTCACAGCACGCTCGTTCGAGTGAACGCGCGCCGGACTTCGACCCGATGCCGGACCTAAGCTGAAACCGTCGCACCCGAGCGAAGGAGGTCAGCTATGGCTATGCCGTTGCCGGTCCCGGAGGACGCGCACTCCGAGGTCTTGCCCGACCGAGAGGGCGCGAGTCCCCAGGAGACCTTCGAGCTGTTCAGTGCGCTGGCTCCCAAGGGCTGGCGCGTGGAGCTGATCGAAGGGGAGATCTACGTGGTGCCTCCGGCCAATGGCGAGCACGAGAAAATCGTGACCGAGATGGTGGAACAGGTCATTGCCCACCGCGTCGACAAGGAACTGCGCAACTCCACGGGTATCGGCCTGCGCCTCCCCGGAGTCACCGGCACCGTGCGCGTCATCCCGGACCTCGTCATTGCTCCCAAGGACAGCTTCGACGACCAGCAGGAGTGGCACGCTCCCGACCCCGTGCTCCTCGTCGCCGAGGTGACCTCCTCCTCCACCGCGAGCCGCGACCGCGTCCAGAAGATCCGGGCCTATGCCCGGGCCGGTATCCCGGTGTATCTGATGATCGACCGCGAGGCCGGCGAGGCCGTCGTCTGCTCCGAGCCCGCCGGGGACGACTTCGCCCACAAGGCCATCCACAAGCTGGGGGCAGTCGTCCCCCTCCCCCACCCCCTCGGCTTCGACCTGGACACCGGCGCCTTCTAGGGGACCCACCGGGGTAAACCCCGAGGCGTACGCCCCGCACGACCGCCACAATGGGTCGGTGCGGTATCTCATCCTCGGCACCACCGAGGCCCTCCGGCCCGACGGCAGCCCGCTTCCCCTCGGTGGGGCGCGGCTGCGCGCGCTGCTCGCCGCGCTCGCGCTGCGCGGCGGACGGGCCGTCTCCGCCGGCGAGCTCGCCGACGACGTGTACGGGGACGATCCGCCGCAGGACGCACCCGCCGCCCTCCAGGCCCTCGTCGGCCGGCTCCGCAGGATCCTCGGCCGGGAGGCCGTCGCCTCCACCCCCGGCCCCGGTTACCGGCTCGCCGCAGGACCCGACGACATCGACCTGTACGTGTTCCAGCGCCGGGTCAGGGACGGCGCCGCCCGCCTCGACGCCGGCGACCCCGACACCGCCGCCGCCCTCCTCCGCGAGGCCCTCGGCCTCTTCCGGGGCCCCGCCCTCGCCGATCTGCCCGACCCGGCGGGCGTCCGGCCCGAGGCGCAGCGGCTCGCTGCGCTCCGCCGGCGCGTCGAGGCCGATCTGCGCCGGGGCGCCACCGACGGACTCGTACCGGAGCTGACCGAGCTCATCACCACGCACCCGTACGACGAGGCCTTCCACGCCCAGCTCATCCGCGCCCTGCGGGCCGAGGGCCGGCACGCCGACGCCCTCACCGCGTACGAGTCGGCCCGCCGCACCCTTGCGGACGCCCTCGGTGCCGACCCCGGCCCCGAACTCACCGCCCTCCACCGGGAACTCCTCGCCGGAGCCGTCCCGCCCCCGCCCCCGCCCGCGACCGCCCCGGAGACGCCCGAGGCGGGCAACATCCGGGCCCGCCTCACCTCCTTCGTCGGGCGCGAGCCCGAACTCGCCGCGCTCGACGGCGACCTGACCCGCTCCCGGCTCGTCACGCTCACCGGACCCGGCGGTTCCGGCAAGACGCGGCTCGCCGAGGAGGCCGCGCTCCGCGCCGTGGGACCCGCCGCCTGGATCGCCGAACTCGCCCCGCTCGACGACCCCGACGCCCTCCCCGGCGCCGTCCTCTCCGCCCTCCGCCTCCGCGAGATCAACCTCACCCGCGACGGCGTCCCGCTCCAGGACGACCCCACCGCCCACCTCGTCGAGCACCTGGCCGGCCGCCCGCTGCTCCTGGTCCTCGACAACTGCGAGCACGTCATCGACGCGGCCGCCGCCCTCGCCGAGACCCTCCTCACCCACTGCCCGCACCTGCGCATCCTCGCCACCAGCCGGGAACCCCTCGGCGTCCCCGGCGAGTCGGTCCGCCCCGTCGAGCCCCTCCCGCCCGACCCCGCCCACCGCCTCTTCGCCGAGCGGGCCCGCACCGTGCGCCCCTCCTTCGACCTCGCCCGGGACGGCGGCGAGGCCGTCGACGAGATCTGCCGCCGCCTCGACGGGCTGCCGCTCGCCATCGAACTGGCCGCCGCCCGGCTGCGCCTCCTCACCCCGCGTCAGATAGCCGACCGCCTCGACGACCGGTTCCTCCTCCTCACGTCCGGCTCGCGGACCGTCCTGCCCCGCCAGCAGACCCTCCGCGCCGTCGTCGACTGGTCCTGGGACCTCCTCGACCCGGCCGAGCGGGCACTGCTCCGCCAGGTGTCGGTCTTCGCCGGAGGCTGGGACCTGGCCGCCGCCGAGGCCCTCTCCCCGGGCGCCGCCGACGCCCTCGGGGCCCTGGTCGACAAGTCCCTCGTCGTCGCCACCCCCACCGAGAGCGGCGTGATGCGCTACCGGCTCCTGGAGACCATCCACGAGTACGCGACCGAGCGCGCCGCCGAGACCCCCGAGCTGCTCGCCGCCGCCGAGGCCGCCCACACCGCCCACTTCACGGCCCTCGCCGAGACCGCCGAGCCCCGGCTCCGCTCGGCCGAGCAGCTCCCCTGGATCGACCGGCTCGAGGGCGACCTCGACAACATCCGCGCCGCCTTCCACCGCACCCTCGTCGCGGCCCCCGACGAGACCGCCGCCCTCCGGCTCGTCTTCGCCATGGGCTGGTTCTGGTGGCTGCGGAACTACCGCCCCGAGGGCCTGACCTGGGTCGAGCGCGCGCTCGCCCTCGGCGAGGACCCGTCCGACCCCGCCGACCCCCGCCACTGGCCCCGCATGCACCTGCGCATGCTGCACTTCTTCCTCGCGGTCGAGAGCAGCTCGATGGGCGACTTCCAGGACCCCGAGACCCTCGCGCTCGTCAAGCGCGTGCGCGACGCGTTCGGCGAGGAGCCCGGCCCCGAGTCGGCCCGCTTCCCCGGCCTGCTCTGGCCGTTCACCGCGGTCCTCACCGAGGAGCCGGCCGTGATCCGCGCCCTCCTCGACACCGCCGTCGACACCTGCCGCCGTCACGGCGGCGACTGGGAGCTCGGCGTCAGCCTCATGTTCCGGACGCACATGATCGTCGACATGCCCGGTGGCATGCCCGGCGTGGACGAGGCCCTTGCCGAACTCCGCGAGCTCGCCCGCCGCGTCGGCGACCGCTGGATGGGGGCCCAGATCGCGAGCGCGGCCGGCGAGGCGCACACGATGCGCGGCCGGCACGAGGAGGCGGGCGAGGCGTACGAGGAGGCCCTCGGGCTCGCCCGCCAGGTCGGCGCGCACGCCGAGGCCCCGTTCCTCCTCGCCCGCCTCGCCGAACTGTCCTACCGCACCGGCGACGTGGAGACCGCCGAGCGGACCCTCGACGAGGCCGCGCGGGAGGCCGATCGCCACCACGTACGGGACACCCAGGCGTACGTCTGCTTCCTCCGCGCCGCCTTCGCCCTGGACCGCCGCGACATTCCGGAGGCCCGCGCCCAGCTGGAGGAGGCGGGTCGTACGCTCTCGATCGGCACCCCGCCGCCGCACTTCGAGGCGGCGGTGACGGGAATCGCCGCCCGCGTCGAGGCGTACGAGGGCAGGGGCGCGGCCGCCGTCGCCACGGCCGTCGGCGCGCTCCGCACCGCGCGGGACGCGCAGTGCGCGGACTTCATCACCAACGGCCTGACGGAAGGCCTCGCCATCACCCTCGCCGAGGCGGGGGAGACCGAGCTCGCCGTACGGGTCATGGCCGCCGCCGACGGCTGGCGCCGGGACATGCCCCGTTCGGTCCCCGAGCTGCGGGACAGCGAGTCGCTGACCGCCCGGGGGCTCGCCGAACTCGGCGCGTCCGGCCTCGCCGCCGCACGCGCCGCCGGTTCAGAGCTCGGCCTGGACGAGGTCCTCGCCCTCGCCGAGCCCGTCGCCGTGCGGGCGGACGCGACCGTCAGGAGCAGCTGATCCGGGACTCCGCCCAGTCGGCGACCGCGGCCCGGCCGAACGGCGTGTGGTCCTCCACCACGAGCCGGATCGTGGCGAGCCCCGTGAGGTCGACGCGCACCGGGAGCGGCGGGTCGCCCGCCCGGACGACCTGGGAGCGCCAGAGCCGCCGCCCGTCCCCGTAGACGGAGAAGCGGACGCCGCCGACGCCGAGCTGGGCGCTCAGGTCGTCGATGCCGACGGTCGCGTCGTACCGCGCGCACTGCCGGTTGAGGTCGATGAGCAGCGAGGACGGCGCGTGGACACTGACCCCGTGCGCGTACGTGGTGCCGTTGATGGCCACGTTGTCGCGCTGCCACATCCAACTGCTGTCCGAGAGGGACACCTCGGGCTTGGTGCCGTCGCCGAGGACCCCGTACTGCAGCTCGTTGACCTGGTAGACGGCCGGCGGCGCGGGCTTGGGCTTCGGCTTGGGAGGCGGCGTCGGCTTCGGCGCGGGCTTGGGCGTCGGCTTCGGGGCGGGCGGCGGCGTCGGCCTGGGCGTGGGCTTCGGCGTCGGCTTGGGGCGGGGCTTCGGGGGAGGCGGCGGCGCCGGGGGCTCGGAGGTGACGGGCGGGGCCGGCGGCGCGGGCTTCGGCTTCGGGGGCGGCGGCGCGGGCTCCGGCGCGACCGGGGTGACGACCGGCTGGGCGGGCTTGGGCGCGGCCACGGGCTGCTGCGGGTCCCCGGCCATGGCCCAGACGAGCCCGGCGGCCGCGGCGACCGCTATGGCCGCCGCGATCCCGGCCTTCGCGGGCGCGCCGAGCCCCTCGGCGGCCGCGGCACCGCCCGAGGCGGCGCCCCCGGAGGACCCGGTGGCGGCGGCCGCCGCGCCCGCACCGGCCGCGGCGGCGGTGCCGCCGGCGACGACACCGGCGGCCTTGAGCGAGTACCCGGCGGCGAACCAGCCGATGACGGCGACCGGCAGGAGCGCGGGGATCCCGGCGTTCACATGGGCCAGCTCGCCGGCGGCGAGCCGGCACTTGGCGCATTCGTCCAGGTGCTTGCGCAGGCCGCGCTCGGCCCGCATCCGCAGTCCGCCGCGCGCGTAGGCGCCGAGCCGGTCCGCGTAGCGGGCGCAGTCGCCGCCAGCGGTCAGGGACTGGCTGACGTGCGCCTGGAGGTAGGCCTGCTTGAGGCCTTCGCGGGCCCGGCTGGCGAGCACGGCGGTGGCGTTGGCGGTCAGTCCGAAGAGCGGGGCGACCTCGCTGGGCGACTCCTCCTCGACGGTGGTGTGCCACAGGACGGCCTGCCAGCGCTCGGGCAGCGAGCGGAAGGCCTGCATGGCGAGGGACTGCTCGGCCTCGTGCATGGCGCGGACGTCGGCGCCGAGGTCCATGCCCGCTCCGAAGGGCACAGTCTGGTCGGAGACCTCGGAGGAGCGGGCGGCGTCGGCGGCGAACACGGCGAAGTCCTCGACGAGGTGCTCGCGCTTCTGGGTCCTGGCCCAGTTCGCGGCGACCCGCCGGACGGTGGTCATGAGATAGGCGCGCACGGCCTGTTCGGGCCCGGCCCCGCCGCGCACGGCCTGGAGGGTGCGGGCGAAGACCTCGGCGGTGAGGTCGTCGGCGGTGTGCGCGTCGCGGCAGCAGGTCCTGGCGTACCGGCGGACGGCGTCGGAGTGGCGGCGGAACAGCTCCTCGTACGCGGTGCCGTCGCCGTCCCGCATGAGCTGGACGAGCTCGGCGTCGGAGGGCGGCAGTTCACGCGGCGGCGGGAGTACGGTGTCGGGCTCGTCGGCCTCGGAGTCGCCGCCGACGACCCCGCTGTCGGAGGCGTCGAACGGGAAGGCGTCGAACGCGGAAGCCCCGCTGTCGGAGGCGTCGAACGGGGAAGCCCCGCTCTGAGAGGCGTCGAACGCGGAGGCCCCGTCCGAGGGGGCCCCGTCCGAGGAGGCCCCGCCCGCGACGGCGCCCGCGTCGGCCGGTCTCGCGTCGCCGGGTCTGGCCCCGGCGGGCTTGCCCTCGCGCTGCTGCGGCACGCTCGCGTCGAGCGGCTCGGCGTGCGGCTCGGCGTGCGGCCCGGCGGGTGCTCCCGGCACTCCGGCCGCTCCCGACGAGCCCAGCGGCCCGCCCTGACTCGGCACCTGCCGGGAGGAAGGGTCCCCGGTCTCCGCGCCACCGCCGCCCAGCGGCTCGTCCCGACTGTCACCGCTCATTCGCGGAAGCCCCCGTACGCACGCTCGGACCGAATACCGGCCAAGCCTGCCACAGAGCGCGGGCACGCCGAAGCGCCGCGTCCACTTACCACTCGTCCGGGGCGAGTTCCCGTATCCGGGCGTAACCGCTCACACGTTCGTGTAAGGCTCTTTGGTCCGCCCGGACCACGAGGAACACCTGCCCCGGTGACAACAGCAGAACGGGTCCTACCGGGAGCGCAGGCCCTCAAGCAGGATGTCGAGGAGCCGGGCCGAGGCCGCCGCCTGCTGCACCGCGTCCGGCAGGGCCGGCGCGGCGGTGGCGATGACGAGGAGGACGTCCGCCACGGTCACGTCCGTCCGCAGCTCACCCGCCTCACGCGCCCGGTCGACCAGCCGGCCCACGACCTCCAGGAGCTCCGAGGCCCCCGCGTCGTCCCGCTCGCCGGCGGGCACCTGGCGCGGCGCGACCACCCGCGCGTCGCCCGGCTCGGCGACACCCCGCTGGTACGGCACCCGGGCCGCGTCGTCCGCGTCGTCCGCGACGAGCGGCGCACCGGACTCGTCCACGCCCACCCGCAGCACCTGCGGGGGCAGGAGGCGACCCGCACCCGAGGCCACCGAGGTCCGCAGGAACCGGGAGAGCGCCGACCACGGCTCGTCCTCCTGGCCCAGCGCGGCCCGCGCCTGCTCGGTCAGCCGGGAGGTCTCCTCCTCGGCTATCCGCCGCACCAGCACGTCCTTGCTGGGGAAACGGCGGTAGACGGTGCCGACGCCGACCCTGGCGCGGCGCGCCACGTCCTCCATCGGAGCCCCGTAGCCGAGCTCGCCGAACACCTCGCGGGCGGCCCGCAGCACGTGCTCCAGATTGCGCTGGGCGTCCACCCGCAGCGGCGCGGACCTGCTGCCCGCCGCCGACGTGCCGTTGCGCGGCTCGGCCGTCCCCGGGGCATGCCCGTCGACGACGGTCACCGTCCCGGCGCCCGACTGCCACCGCGAATCCTGAATCTGCATAAGCGTTCCCCCGCTCATGATGTCTCCCCCCGGAGACTCCCCGCCCTGACACGGGGCCTCCGGCGGACGAGCGCTTCGGTCCACGCGCGCTCGGATCCGACACCCCGATGAAGTACGAACATAGTTGAGTCGGAGTCAATTCAGAAGGGGGAGTTCCGTACGGTGCGCCCCCCGATCGGAGCAAGGCCCGGAAGACTCCCGATTCCGACCCCTCTCCGAACCGGTTCCACCCACCCTGACCTGCGCCGATTCCGCCACTCGCGCACCAAGCGCCACCCCGCGCCTCCGTACCCCTCCGGTCACACAATTTGCCGAGCCTGTGGACAAACCACGGACGGGGGTGCGTCATGGGACAGTGACCGAACCTGCGCGCATTCTCGTGGTCGGCGGTGGCTACGTCGGCATGTACACCGCGCTGCGCCTCCAGCGGCAGCTCAGTGCGGAGCTCAGAGCCGGCACGGCCGAGATCGTGGTGGTCACCCCCGAGCCGTACATGACGTACCAGCCGTTCCTCCCGGAGGCCGCGGCCGGCTCCATCTCCCCGCGCCACGTCGTCGTGCCGCTCCGCCGGGTCCTCGACCGCTGCCGCGTCGTCATCGGCGAGGTCCGCTCCGTCGACCACGCCAAGCGCACCGCGACCCTCATCACCCTCGCCACCGAGGAGGAGGGCACCGGCAGCGTCGAGATGACGTACGACGAGCTGGTCATCGCGCCCGGCTCGGTCTCCCGCACTCTCCCGGTCCCCGGCCTCGCCGACCACGGCATCGGCTTCAAGACCGTCGAGGAGGCCATCGGCCTGCGCAACCACGTCATCGAGCAGATGGACATCGCCTCCTCCACCCGCGACCCCGCGATCCGCGACGCCGCCCTCACCTTCGTCTTCGTCGGCGGCGGCTACGCGGGCGTGGAGGCCCTCGCGGAGCTGGAGGACATGGCCCGCTACACCGCGCGGTACTACCACAACGTCAAGCCCGAGGATCTGCGCTGGGTCCTCGTCGAGGCCTCCGACCGGATCCTCCCCGAGGTCGGCGAGGACATGGGCCGGTACGCGATCCGCGAGCTGCGCGGCCGGAACATCGACGTGCGCCTGGAGACCCGCCTGGAGTCCTGCGAGGACCGGGTCGCCGTCCTCAGCGACGGCACCCGCCTGCCCACCCGTACGGTCGTCTGGACCGCCGGCGTGAAGCCCGCGCCCGTCCTCGCCGCCACCGACCTGCCGCTGAACGAGCGCGGTAGGCTCCGCTGCACCGCGCAGCTCGCCGTCGACGGCGCCGAGCACGCCTGGGCGGCCGGCGACGCCGCCGCCGTCCCCGACGTGACGGCGGAGGAACCCGGCAAGGAGTGCGCGCCCAACGCCCAGCACGCCGTTCGCCAGGCCAAGGTCCTCGCCGAGAACATCGCGGCCTCCCTGCGCGGGCAGCCGCTCAAGGAGTACGCGCACGCGTACGTGGGATCCGTCGCCTCCCTCGGCCTCCACAAGGGGGTCGCCCACGTCTACGGACGCAAGCTCAAGGGATATCCGGCCTGGTTCATGCACCGCGCCTACCACCTCAGCCGGGTCCCGACCTTCAACCGCAAGGCCCGGGTCCTCGCCGAATGGACCCTGTCCGGCCTGTTCAAACGGGAGATCGTCTCCCTCGGCTCCCTGGAACACCCCAGGGCCGAGTTCGAACTCGCCGCGGCTCCACCCCCCGGCGACGGCGACAAGCCGCAGTCCTGACATCACTGTCAGTGCACTCGTCCACACTGGACGTGTGACCATAGGTGGGCTCACACCTGCACAGCGTGACTCTGCACGGCACCGACACCACGAGGCATACAGATCCGTGAACTTCACCCGTTGGAGCGCCCGGCTCCCCGGCACGCAGCGCCGCGCGGCGCGGGGGACCGAAGGCTCCGTGCCCGCCGCCCGCGGTGAGTACGGTCAGCAGTTGGAGCCGCTCGCCGACAGCGCCGCCGAGGCCGCCGACGTCCCCGCCCTGGAGGACTTCTCCGTACGGGAGCTGCTCGGCCGACTCCCCGGCCTCGTCGCCCTCGCGTACGGCCCGGAGCACCGCATCGCGTACGTGAACGACGCGTACGCCGCCGCGTTCGGCCCCCGCGCCGGCGGCGCCACCGTCGCCGACACCTGCCCGGAGGCCGAGGAGCTCGGCCTGCTGCCGCTCATGGACCAGGTGCTGCGCAGCGGCAAGCCCCGCACGGTCAAGTCCCGCAAGACCAAGGACGGCGGCTCGTACACGGTCACGTGCCTGCCCGTCGACAGCCCCCGACTCGACGGCGGCGGCGTCCTCGTCCACGCCGCCGACGTCACCGACCACGCCGAGGCCGCCGAGCGGCTCCGGGCCAGCGAGCGCCGGCACCGCGAGACCGCCGTCACCCTCCAGCGCTCCCTGCTCCCGCAGGAGCTGGAGCAGCCCGACGACCTGCGGATCGCCGCCACCTACCAGCCGGGCGTGGCGGACGCGGCCGTCGGCGGCGACTGGTACGACGTGATCACCCTCGGCGCGGGCCGCACCGCGCTCGTCATCGGCGACGTCATGGGCCGCGGCGTGCGCGCAGCCGCCGTCATGGGCCAGCTCCGCACCGCCGTCCGGGCCTACGCGCGCCTGGACCTGCCCCCGCACGAGGTCCTCCAGCTCCTCGACGGCCTCGCCGCCGAGATCGACGCCAGCCAGATCGCCACCTGTGTGTACGCGATCCACGACCCCAACGAGGGCAAGCTGGTGTACGCCTCCGCCGGCCACCTCCCGATCCTCGTACGGGACGAGGACGGCACCGTCCGCCGCGCCGAGGACCCGACCGGCCCACCCCTTGGCACCGGCGGCTGGCTGCACGCCTCGGGCTCCATCGCCCTGCCGCCCGGCTCCACCGCCGTCCTCTACACGGACGGTCTCGTGGAGCGCCGCCGCGAGGACATCGACGAAGGCGTCGCAGCCCTGGCCCGCGCCCTGTCCGGAGCCGACGGCACCCCGCAGGTGGTCTGCGACCGGCTGCTGCGCGCCCTCGGGGTGACCGCCGAGCACGACGACGACGTCGCCGTCCTGGTCGTCCAGCACCCCTCCCGCAAGGGCGCGGACGCCGAGCTCTTCCACAACGCCGCCCTGGAACTGCTCGGCGGCGTGGAGGCCGCGCCCCGCGCGCGTGCCTTCGCCTCCGGCGTCCTCTCCTCCTGGCGGTTCCCGGTCGAGCTGCGCGACCTGGGCGTCCTCGCCACCAGCGAGCTCGTGGCGAACTCCCTCCAGCACGGCACCCCGCCCATGCGCCTGCGCCTGCGGCGTACCGACCGGCGCCTGATCATCGAGGTCACGGACGGCGACGACCACCTGCCGCGCCGCCGCCGGGCGGAAACGGAGGACGAGGCGGGTCGCGGTATCTCGATCATCGCGACGATCGCCTCGTCCTGGGGAAGCCGCCGCACACCCGGCGGCGGCAAAGCGGTGTGGTGCGAGTTCGCCCTGCCGGACTGATCCGGTCTAGGCGGCAGCGGTCTCGCGGACCGGCTCGTGCCGCGCGACCACCTTCGACGTCTTCACCGCCAGCGAAGGCTGGTCCTGCTCGGGGGTGAGCTGCCGGCCGAGCCGGACCGCAAGGAACGTGATCCCGAGCGAGAAGAGCACGAAGGTCACGATGTACGGCCCGTGCAGCGCGGCCCCCATGGGCCCGCCCACGGCCGGACCGACGGCCAGCGCCAGCTGCTTCACCAGGGCGAAGGCCGAGTTGTACGACCCGACCATCGACTCCGGCGCCAGATCGGCCACCAGCGGGGCCACGGTCGGCGACAGCATCGCCTCACCGAGCCCGAACAGGGCGTACGTGGACACGAAGGCCGCCGTCGCCATGGCCTGGCTGCCGTGCCCGAGGCCCGCGTACCCGGCGACCATCCAGGCCACGGCCCAGATCAGACCCACGGCCGCGATCACCCGGGTGCGCTTCCGGCGCTCGACGAACCGCAGCACCACGAACTGGGCGAGCACGATCACCGCCGTGTTCGCGGCGAGGGCGATCCCGAGCGTCGACGGCTGGATGCCGGCGGCCTCCGTGCCGTACGCCGCGAGACCCGACTCGAACTGCCCGTAGCAGGCGAAGAACAGCACGAAGCCGAGGACGCACAGCTGCACCATCGCCTTGTGCCCGAGCAGCGCCCGGACACCGCCACCCTTGCCGCCCTCGGACGGACGGGTGCTCTGCAGCGCGGGGGAGCCCGGCATCCGGACGGTCCCGACGACCGCGGCGAGCACCAGGAACATCGCCGCCTCGATCGAGAACAGCAGGATGAAGCTGCCCGGCCGGCTCGTGTCGACGAGCAGACCGCCGATCAGACCACCGATACCGAGCCCGAGGTTCTGCAGGAAGAACTGCATCGCGAAGGCCCGCGTACGGCCGGCGGGCGCCGAGCACCAGACGATCATCGTGGCGAGGGCCGGCTGGAGCACGGCCGTACCGGCACCCAGCAGCGCCGCGGCCCCCACGGCCGCCGGGACGCCGGACGCGAAGCCCATCGCCACCGCGCCCACGGCCGCGAGCACCGAGGCCACCAGGAGGACCGGCACGGGCCCGCGCCGGTCGATGGCCCGCCCGCTGAACGGCAGCACCACCAGTGCGGCCATGGCGAAGACGGCCAGCACGATGCCCGCCGTCGACGCGCCCAGATCCCGCACCTGCGCCACGTACACATAGAGGTACGGAACGGTGAAGCCGAGTCCGAACGCGCTCAGCGCGCTGCCTGCCTGGATGCGGCGCATCGCTGCGCCCCTCGCCTTGGTCACACTCACCCACTTCGGTCACGGGCTCAGAGCTGTACGTCTGAACCTTGAAGACTTCAACGCTAAAGTTAACGTCTTAACAGTACACACCGAAGGACTTCAACGCCAACCAAGCCCGTGGGATACTCGCCGCATGTCCGACACCGCTCCCCAGGAGCCGAGCCTCGACGAGCAGATCGCCGCGTATCAGCGCGAGTACCGCGACCTCGACCCGCAGGTGGAGAAGGTCGTCTCCGCCCTCGGCCGGCTGAACCGCCGGATGAACGTGGCGTACGGCCGCCAGCTCTCCGACCTCGGCATCAGCAACGCGGAGTGGGAGGTCCTCAAGACCCTCGTGCTCGCCGGCGCCCCCTATCGCCTCGGCCCCGGCGAGCTGGCCAAGCGCCTCGGCCTCACCCCGGCCGCGATGACCCACCGCATCGACCGCATGGCGGGCGAGGGCCTGGTCACCCGCGACCGGGACGAGAACAACCGGGTCCGCGTGATCGTCGAGCTGACGGACGAAGGCCGTACGAAGTGGCTGGAGGCCATGCGCATGGCCACCGACTTCGAGGAGGAGCTCCTCCAGGACCTGAGCTCGGAGGAGAGGGGCGTCCTGGGCGACGCGCTGATCCGCCTGCTCCGCCGTGTGGAGCTCACCCAGCCGGACGCCGGCGGCCGCCTGACGGACCTCGACTGACCCATCCGGCGGGGCACGGCCGAGGGTTGACACGCCCCTCCTGGATGCGTAGTGTTCTCCGAGTTGTCACGGAGCCGGAACGGTTCTTCGACAACCACTCCCGCCGCAGATGCGGCACCTCTTACTCAGCACTGAATCCCCACCGGGACGAATTTTGGCATGCCGAAATTCATTTCGAATGACTCGATTATGAGTCGCCGGGGAGACCCGCTAGAGTTTGAGACGTCGGAACGGCCCAACAGCCGGAAAGACAAACCCCGCTGACTGGGAATCAGACGCCGAAAGGATCTGATAGAGTCGGAACCGCCGGAAGGGCCCGGAGCGAAAGCGAAAGGGACCGGAAAGCACCGAGGAAATCGGATCGGAAAGATCTGATAGAGTCGGAAACGAAGGAAG
>NZ_JBVJWR010000041.1:0-20297 GCF_055602235.1 Streptomyces sp. NPDC037410
CGGGTCGTGGTTCATCGCACAGGCCGTCGAGCCGGCGTTCCAGGAAGCGCCGCCGCCAGGCCCGGACGGTGTCCGTGGTGATGCCCAGCCGCCGCGCGACCTCGGCGATCGCATGCCCGTCCGCGCTCTCCAGGACGATCCGCGACCGCAAGGCCAGCGACTGGGCACTCGAACGACGGCGCACCCACGACTGCAACATCGCCCGCTCGGCATCGGACAGCACCACCGGCGGGATCTTCGGTCCAGGACGACTCACACCAGACCAACGACAAATCTCCGACTCAGATCACTAGGGCCTGTCCAGCGGATCATGGCCGGGGCCGCGGCGTCTGGCACGGCACCTCGCCGCGTTGCCGAAACGCCCCAATAGCTCCGCTATCGAGGCGCTCCGGCGCCTTGCGATGCACCGCACCAGACGCCGCGGCCTATCCGACCCTGATCCGCCGGACAGGCCCTAGCCGTCCGTACGGCGCAGCGGCGGCTCGACCGGAGACTCGGCCGCGGGCCCGAAGAGCACCGCCCGCGCCACGGCGGGGGCGAACAGCACCGTCATCGGGGCGGTGAGGGTGATCGCCTTGCGGAAGGCGGCGCCGACGACCGGGTCGCCCGCCGACCGCTCCTGCACCCGGCCGATGTACCAGCCGACCGCCTTGTCCAGCGCGCTGGGCGCGTCCTCGGCGCCGACCGCGCCGGGCATCTTCTTGTCGGCACCCGTGGAGACGTCCCAGGCCTGCCGGGAGGCGTCGAGGAGGGCGCGCTGCACCCGCCGGGTGGTCGGGGTGCGCTTCGGGTCGGCGAGCGCCCGGCGCAGGGCGACCGCGGAGATCGCCGCCACCGCCATGCCCTGTCCGTAGATGGGATTGAAGGCGCAGAGCGCGTCACCGGTGGCGAGGAAGCCGGCCGGGCGGCGGCCCGGACGGTCGTACCGGCGCCGGATGTTGGCGGTCTTGCGGAAGCCGTACACCGGGGACGCCGGCTCCGCCTTCGCCAGCCACTCGCTGATCACCGGGTGCGGCATCCGCTTCGCGTACTCCTCGAACGCCCCTTCGTCCGAGGGCGGTTCGTTGCCGCGCAGCCCCGAGAGGGTCACGAGGTGCGTCCCGTCGCCGCAGGGCAGCACGACGGCCCCGTACTCCTGGCGCGGGTTGGGCAGGATGAAGTAGCCCATGGCGTCGCTGTCAAGGACGCCCTCCGGGGCGCGGTAGACCCGGGTGCCGTAGGCGAGACCGGTGTCGATGGTCTCCTCGTGCGGCGCCTCGGCCCCGATCGCCGCCAGCCAGTCGGCCGCCTTCGTGGACCGGCCGGAGGCGTCGACGACGAGATCGGCCTCCAGGACGCGGGTCTCCTTCTCGGCACCCGCGCCGCGCTCGCGCAGCCGGACGCCGCGGACGCGCGTGGAGTCGCCGGTCAGACCCACCGTCTCGTGGCCCTCGATCAGCTCGATCCGCGGGTCGGCGCACACCCGCTGCCGCACCAGCCACTCCAGCTGCGGGCGCGGACCCGAGTAGAAGTGCACGGTGGCGGGCAGCCGGCTCAGCCACTTGCCGTTCTGCCACTGCACCATGTCCTCGGGCACGCCCACCTTGGGCGCGCCGAGCTCCCGCAGCTCGTCCACGAACCCCGGCAGCAGCTCCTCGTACGCCTGCTGCCCGCCCGCGATGAGGACGTGCAGGTGCCGGCCCTGCGGCACGCCCGGCCGGGCTTCGGGCCCCTCCGGGTAGCGGTCGCGCTCGACGACCGTCACCTTCTCGGCGTGCTCGGCGAGTACCCGAGCGGCAAGCAGTCCAGCGAGACTTCCCCCGATGACCACCGCGTGACGTGTCGCGCGGCGGCCCAAGACGTCGGCCATACCCGCCCTTTCGTGTCGTGGAACTACAACTGACCAGTATCCACGCCGGTACGGGCCGCGTCGCGCGCCCGGGGCCCGAGGCGCTCGATATGGCCGAAGGCGGACCGTCCGAGTCGATGGTCGGACTACTCTTCCGGACCGAGCTCCGCGAGCGCGCCCGTCAGCCACTCCACCCAGAACCGCTCCAGATCGACCCCGCCCCGCAGGACCAGATGGCGCAGCCGGTCCGCTTCGGCGCGGCGGCGCTCCGCCGGAAAGTCCCGCGCCTCGATGGTCAGATACTCGTCCAACTGCTCCTGATGCAGGGCGAGATGGCGCTTCAGCTCGGCCCGGAGCCCGGCCGCTCCGACCATCGCCGCGGCCCGCATCCGCAGCAGCAGGGCGGAGCGGAGCGGCTTCGGGTCCTCGGCCCGCGCGACCCAGTCGCTCAGCTCCGCCCGGCCGGCGGGCAGCACCTCGTACTCCTTCTTCTGTCCCCGCGCGGGCACCGGAGCGGGCAGGGCGCGGATGTGCCCCGCCTGCTCCAGCTTCCCGAGCTCGCGGTAGATCTGCTGGTGCGTGGCCGACCAGAAGTAGCCGATCGACTTGTCGAAGCGGCGCGTCAGTTCGAGGCCGGAGGACGGCTTTTCGAGCAGCGCGGTGAGGATCGCGTGCGGGAGGGACATGCTCGCATCCTAGGTTCGGCCGGCCACGTTGATCACGGAGCCGCCGTCACAGCGAGGCGGCGAGCCGGGTGCCCTGGTCGATGGCCCGCTTCGCGTCCAGCTCCGCGGCGACGTCCGCCCCGCCGATGAGGTGCGCCGGGCGGCCCGCGGCCACCAGCTCCTCGTACAGGTCGCGGCGCGGCTCCTGGCCCGAGCAGAGCACGACGGTGTCGACGGGCAGCAGCTGCGGCTGGCCGTCGATCGTGACGTGCAGTCCGGCGTCGTCGATCCGCTCGTACGACACGCCCGCCACCATGCTGACGCCCCGGTGCTTGAGCTCGGTGCGGTGGATCCACCCGGTCGTCTTGCCGAGACCGGCGCCGACCTTGGAGGTCTTGCGCTGGAGCAGGTGGACCTGGCGCGGCGGCGCGTTCCGCTCGGGCGCGCGCAGTCCGCCGCGGTTCTCGTACGAGGTGTCGACGCCCCACTGGCGGAAGTACGTCTCGGGGTCCTGGCTCGCGCCCTCGCCGCCGTCCGTGAGGAACTCGGCGACGTCGAAGCCGATGCCGCCCGCGCCGATGATCGCGACCCGGTCCCCGACCGGGGCGCCGTCCCGCAGCACGTCGAGGTAGCTGAGGACGCTCGGGTGGTCCTCGCCCGCGATCCCCGGCGTGCGGGGGGTGACACCGGTCGCGACGACGACCTCGTCGTAGCCCTCCAGGTCGGCGGCCGAGACCTGCGTGTTCAGGCGGACGTCGATGCCGCGCTCGGCGAGCTGGACGCGGAAGTAGCGCAGCGTCTCGTCGAACTCCTCCTTGCCCGGCACCCGCTTGGCGATGTTCAGCTGGCCGCCGATCTCGGCGGCGGCGTCGAAGAGGGTGACGGAGTGGCCGCGCCCGGCCGCCGCGACGGCGCAGGAGAGTCCGGCGGGTCCGGCGCCGACGACGGCGATCCGCTTGGCGAGGCGGGTGGGGGAGAGGACCAGCTCGGTCTCGTGGCAGGCGCGCGGATTGACCAGGCAGGAGGTGATCTTCAGGCTGAAGGTGTGGTCGAGGCAGGCCTGGTTGCAGCCGATGCAGGTGTTGATGGTCTCGGCGCGGCCGGCGGACGCCTTGTTCACGAAGTCCGGGTCGGCGAGGAACGGGCGGGCCAGCGAGACCAGGTCGGCGCGGCCGTCGGCGAGGATCTCCTCGGCCACCTCGGGGGTGTTGATGCGGTTGGAGGTGACGAGCGGCACGGAGACCGCGCCCATCAGCCTCTTCGTCACCCAGGTGTAGGCGCCGCGCGGCACGGAGGTGGCGATGGTGGGGATGCGCGCCTCGTGCCAGCCGATGCCGGTGTTGATGATGGTCGCGCCCGCGGCCTCGATCTCCTTGGCGAGCGCGACGACCTCGTCGAGGGTGGAGCCACCCGGGACCAGGTCGAGCATGGAGAGCCGGTAGACCAGGATGAAGTCCTCGCCGACGCGCTCGCGGATCCGGCGGACGATCTCCAGCGGGAAGCGGACCCGGTTCTCGTACGAGCCGCCCCAGCGGTCGGTGCGCTGGTTGGTCGCGGCTGCGATGAACTCGTTGATGAGGTAGCCCTCGGAGCCCATCACCTCGACGCCGTCGTACCCCGCCTCCCGCGCCAGCTCGGCGCAGCGCGCGTAGTCCTCGACGGTCTGCTCGACCTCGGCGTCGGTCAGCTCGTTCGGTACGAAGGGGCTGATGGGCGCCTTGAGCGGGCTCGGGCCGACGAGGCCGGGGTGGTAGGCGTACCGGCCGAAGTGCAGGATCTGCATCGCGATCCTGCCGCCCTCCGCGTGCACGGCGTCGGTGATCAGCCGGTGCTCGGCGACCTCCTCGGCCGTGGTCAGCTTGGCCCCGCCGTCCCAGGGGCGTCCGGCCTCGTTGGGCGCGATGCCACCGGTGACGATGAGCCCCGCGCCGCCGCGGGCGCGCTCCGCGTAGAAGGCGGCCATGCGCTCGAACCCGTGCTCGGTCTCCTCGAGGCCGACGTGCATCGACCCCATGATCACCCGGTTGGGCAGGGTGGTGAACCCGAGGTCGAGCGGGCTCAGCAGGTGCGGGTACGGGGTCGGGGTCATGGGGGCGCCTCCTCGCGCAGGGGTCGTCGAGGACAGTTCTAGGCGACCCCGTGCGGCTTCTGCAACTAGTTGCAGAAGAATCGGGGAGTGATGTCTACTACTCGGTAGCAAGAGTGGGGGCGGAAGCGCAGGGGCGCGGGGTTCCCGGCCCTGGGGAGGGGCGCCGGGCGGGCGCCCCCCGGCCTCAGGACGATCGGTTCGGGACCGACGACGCCGCCGCCACCCACGCGTCCAGGTCGTCGTCCGCGAGCAGCTCGGCGACCGGGCCGGTGCGCACCCCGCGGCCGCTCACTCCTTGCGATACGCGTACGCCTCCGCGGCCGCCGCCGCCACCGCGTCGAGATCCCCGCCGGCGCTCGCCGTCACCAGCGCGGCGACCGCGCCCTCGACGAACGGCGCGTCCACGAGCCGCGCGCCCTCCGGCAGCTCGTCGCCCTCGGCGAGCAGCGCCTTCACGGTGAGGACCGCGCTGCCCAGGTCGACGAGGAGCGCGACCCCGGCACCCCGGTCGACGGCCTTCGCCGCCTCGCAGATCAGCTCGGAACTCGTCCCGAGCCCACCGTCCGGAGTCCCGCCCGCGGGCAGGACCGGCGCGAGGTCCCCGCCGCCCGCGAGCCCCCGGGCGAGCTCCGCCACGGCCGCCGCGACGGCGGCGCTGTGCGAGACGAGCACGATGCCGACGGGAGACGGAACCGAGCCCACCCGGGCGGGGCTCATCGCACCCCCTCCGCCCGCGCGGTGTCGGCGAGCGCCGCGAACAGCAGCGCCGAGGACGTCGCCCCGGGATCCTGGTGCCCGATCGACCGCTCCCCGAGATAGCTGGCCCTGCCCTTGCGCGCCTGGAGGGGTACGGTCGCCAGGGCGCCCTTCTCGGCGGCGGCGCGGGCCTCCTCGTACGAGCTCCGCAGCCCTTCCACGGCCGGCACGAGCGCGTCCAGCATCGTCTTGTCGCCCACCTGCGCACCGCCCAGTTGCGACACGGCGGCCACACCGGCGCCGAACGCCTCGGCCAACCGCTCCCGGTCGACCTCCGCCTCCTCGCCCAGGGCCTTCCCGGCGCGCCGCAGCAGCGTGCCGTACAGCGGCCCCGAAGCGCCGCCGACGGTGGAGATGAGCTGCCGCCCGGCGGTGGTGAGCACCGCGCCCGGAGTCGCGGGCGGCTCGTCCGCCAGGGTCTCCGTCACCGCGGCGAAGCCCCGCTTCAGATTGGCTCCGTGGTCGGCGTCGCCGATCGCCGAGTCCAGCTCGGTGAGCCGGTCCGCCTCCCGGTCGACGTCCTCGGCCACCGCGGCCAGCCACCGCACCAGGAACCCGGCGCCGAAGGTATCCGTCACGTCGTCACTCCCCATGCCCATCCCCGTCTCACCGGCCCCAGCGCAGCGCCGGCGTCTGCACCGGAGCGTCCCACAGCCGCAGCAGCTCCTCGTCGACCTGGCACAGGGTCACCGAGCATCCGGCCATGTCGAGCGAGGTCACGTAGTTCCCGACCAGTGTCCCGGCCACGGGCACCTTCCGCTCGGCGAGCACCCGCTGCACCTCGGCGTTGAAGCCGTACAGCTCCAGGAGCGGGGTCGCGCCCATCCCGTTCACCAGCGCGATGACCGGCCCGGACGGGCGCAGGTCCTCGACGACGGCGTCGACGGCGAAGTCCGCGATCTCCCGTGAGGTCATCATGGCCCGCCGCTCACGCCCCGGCTCGCCGTGGATGCCGATCCCCAACTCCAGCTCCCCCTCGGGGAGATCGAAGGTGGGACTGCCCTTGGCCGGGGTGGTACAGGCGCTCAGGGCCACCCCGAAGGACCGGGACCGCTCGTTCACCCGTCGGGCGATCGCCTCCACCCGCTCCAGCGGGGCGCCCTCCTCGGCGGCGGCGCCCGCGATCTTCTCCACGAACAGCGTGCCGCCGGTGCCGCGCCGGCCCGCCGTGTACAGACTGTCCGTCACCGCCACGTCGTCGTCGACGAGGACCTTGGCGACCCGGATGCCCTCGTCCTCGGCGAGCTCCGCCGCCATCTCGAAGTTCAGCACGTCACCGGTGTAGTTCTTGACGACGAACAACACCCCGGCACCGCTGTCGACCGCGGCGGCGGCCCGCACCATCTGATCGGGCACCGGCGAGGTGAACACCTCGCCGGGACACGCGGCCGCCAGCATCCCGGGCCCCACGAACCCCCCGTGCAACGGCTCGTGCCCGGACCCACCGCCGGACACCAGCGCCACCTTCCCGGCCACGGGCGCGTCCCGCCGCACCACCACACGCCGCTCCACGTCCACGGTCAACTCGGGATGAGCCGCGGCCATCCCCCGCAGCGCGTCGGCGACGACGGTCTCCGGAACGTTGATCAACATCCTCATGGATACCTCCTGGTGAGATGAGCAGGCGAGCCGCTGAGCAGGGCTTGTGCAGGTCAGGTCAGGTGCTGCGAGTTGCTGGTCTTTCCTGGCGCTCCATCAGTTTGAGTTCACCTGGAATCGTCTTTGCGAATGCGCATCATGGCGCAATTATCGTCGCGAGGTGGTGATCGCGCACCGGTGCGTCATCAGTGGTCCCGGGCGATTCCGATTCCCGGCGGCGCGGGCCGGAGGTTCCTCGTCGAGGAGGTTGCAGCGTCCGCGCACCCGTGGGGGCCGCTGCGCGCCGCTCTGGACGGCACGGTTGGGGCACGCCCCCAGCGGACGTGGCGACGAGGTGGTCTCCGCCCCGGCGGATGGGGGCCGCGTGGCCGAGCCGCCGCGCCCGTGAGCGGATGTCGCGGGCGCCAGCGGAGCACGCTCAGGCTGTCGATCCCTGGACGCCAGGGGGAATTGGCCCCGGCGGACCGGGACGTGGCCGACCTCGACCGCAGCCGGGGGCGGGCAGGAGGGATACGCCGAACCTCAGCCGTCGCTCGGCGGGGACGGATCCCACTCGAACCGCCGACCTCGGAGGGCCACATGACCACTGCCCGCACCCTCGCCGTCATCGGCGCCGGCCGCATCGTCTCCGCCTCGGCCCTGGGCTCACCGCCGGCTCTCACACGGCCGAACTGCTGCCCTGGGCCAAGGTCGTCCGGGCGTTCAGTCACGTCCTCGACGAGTTGCTGGAGACCCGGGCCTACGGCAAGCCGTTGCCCGCAGCGGGGCGGCTCGATTCGCCTTGTCGGTCGGGTACTCAGGGCGCGTGACGTGGGCGAATGCCGGCAAGTCCGGCGGTGTGCGGGAGGAGGGAGGCCACCCCGACCGGCACGTGATCCAACGCATATCGGTGGGAGCGATGACTCTTCTCCTCCTCGACCAGGAGCGCCCAGGGCTCGTAGCCGGTTCCGTCGGTACGGGGGCGGTTCCGGCCGAAGGTGGGGAGCCGTTCGCCACGGTGGGGACGAGCCGTGAGCCGCGGCAGCCGACGGCCGGCCCGGTCGCCTGTCACGGTAGGCCCAGGCCATGGGCATGGAGCACCCGCGATGTCGAGGAGAGGGCGGCAGGTTGTGCGGAGGTGGTGCACGACGCTCGGGCCGGCCCGGAGAACGGCGAAGCCCCAGGTCTGGTCACCACCCGCGTCCCCGCATCACCAGGCCACGGCCGATTCGCTCGTCCGCACCGCACGGCCTGGCGTTCCGAACCACCGGGACAGGGCGTCGGCGAGCCCGTCCCCCGTATCCCCTGTGTGCGACGTGTCCCCGGCGTCGGCTGCCCAGGCGGTGATTCCGTCCGGACGTACGAGCAGCCCGGCCAGCTCCGGTTCGCCAGGGCAGGCGGTGGTGACGACGCGTACCCGCTCGCCGTACCCCTCGGCGTCCGCCCTGAGCCCCGCGTCGTCGGCGAGGTCGAGCAGCAAGGCCCGCCCGTCGTGGAGCAGGTCCGCGAGGCGCGTCCCGTCGGCGAGTTCGAGGTCCGGGGCGCTGCGGCCGACCAGCGGATGGCTGCCGGGGAGGTCGTACCGCTGCGAGACGCCGGAGATCTTCTTGGCGAAGTACGTGGTGCCGGCGACGGAGCCGGTCAACTCGGCGACGACGTCGCGCAGGGCGCGGGCCTGCGGTTCCGGCCGCATCAACGCGATCTGCGCCCGGGTCCATTCGAGCACCCACGCCCCGATCGGATGCCGTTCGGCCGTGTACGTGTCCAGCAGCTCCTCCGGAGCACGGCCGCGTACGACCGCGGCGAGCTTCCAGCCGAGGTTCATCGCATCCCCGATGCCGAGGTTGAGTCCCTGGCCGCCGAACGGTGAGTGGACGTGCGCGGCGTCGCCCGCCAGGAGGACCCGGCCCGCGCGGTAGTCGGCCACCTGGCGCGCGTTGTCGGTGAAGCGGGTGGCGGTGCGCACCCCGGTGATCGTGACCTCCGCCCCGGAGACGTGCCGCAGGCTCGCCTGCAACTCCTCTGCGGTGACCGGCGCTTCCCGGTCGGCCGGCGGCCCGTCGAACTCGACCGTGAGGATGCGCCCGGGCATCGGCCCGTGCACGTACGTCCCGGTGTCCGTGTGGTTCCAGCCGGGCCGGAGGGCTTCGGCCCCGGTCATCTCGACGAGCGCCTGGTGACCGGTGATCTGCGGATCCGTACCGGGGAAGGCGAACCCGGCGAGCTTGCGGACCGTACTGCGGCCGCCGTCACAGCCCACGAGCCAGCCTGCGCGTATGGCCTCGCCCGTCCCGTCGGTCACCCGGGCCACGCGCACCTCGATCCCGCCGTCTTCCTCGCCGAACCCCGTCAACTCCGTGCCGCTGCGCACCTCGACACCGAGCTGTCGGGCGCGTTCTGCGAGTATCCGCTCCACCTCCTGCTGCGGTACGAGGCTGACCTCCCCGGCGGGGCCGGCGTTCATGAAGTCCGGGTCGGTCGCGTCCAGCAGATCCCCGCTCAGCATGATTCCGCCGAAGTGCCCGAGGAACTTGGAGGGTGTGTGAGGAGGCCGGCCATTCGCCCGCGTCCCCTGCTGTTCGCGTACGAACGCCTGGAACCGCTCGGCGGAGCGCTGCTGCACCTCGGCCAGTGCGGGCAGCATGCCACGCCGGTAGAACGCCTCGGCGGTCGGCGTGTTGATCGCCCCCGCCTTGATGGTCTGGTCCACTTCGGTGCGGCGCTCGACGACCACCACGCTTGCGCCGCCGAGCCGGAGCTCGCAGGCCAGCATCAGTCCGACCGGGCCGCCTCCGGCGACCACCACGTCAAAGTTCGCGCTCATGGAGTTCATGGCGCTGACTATAGTCACTAAAATTTTATAGTCGCTATAGTGTTGTCCGTGACCGAGAAAAGTGAGAGGCGCGACTCCGGAGAGCGCGCGGCCGACCAGGCGTTGACACTGCGAGAGCGCAAGAAGCGCGAGACGCGGCAGCGGATCTCGGACGAGGCGACGATGCTGTTCGCGGCGCGCGGCTTCGACCAGGTGACCGTGGCGGAGGTCGCCAAGGCCGCTCATGTCTCCACCATGACGGTCTTCAACCACTTCCCCCGCAAGGAAGACCTCTTCCTGGACCGGATCCCCGAAGCGGTCGAACTCTTCACCGCCGCGGTACGAAACCGTCCGGTCGGCGAATCCCCACTGACCGCTCTGCGCGCGCTGCTGCTCCAACTCCTGGAGCAGGGACACCCGCTGGCGGCGGTGAGCGACGACTTCCCGCCCTTCTGGAGCATCGTGCTGGACTCGCCCGCCCTGCGGGCGCGGGCGCGCGAAGGTGTCGAGGAAGTGGAGAAGGCGCTGGGGGACGCGATGGCCGAGACCGCCCCCAGGGGCGACGGCCCCGACCCCCGCCTCGCGGCGGCACTGATCGTCGCCGCGTACCGGGTCGTCTACATCACCACGGCCCAACGCCTGCTCGCGGGCGAGCGCGCGGCTGATGTCGCCGACGACCATCGGTCTCGTGTGCGCGGTGCATTCGACGTGCTGGAGCGTGCACTTCTCTCGGCGCGCTGACGCCTCACCCGCGGATCGCGGCGGTCGCCGAGGGCCCCGCCCGATCGCGCCCGCGGGCGCGATCAATCCAGACGACGAAGAAGGCCCAGATCACTGACCTGGGCCTTCGTCCACGAGCGGATGACGGAAAACGAAGAGTCGATGCCGACCGCTGCGCTGACGGCCGTCAGCAGGTGCCGGGAGCGGCCTTGCCGGCGAATCGGTCCGCGAGCCAGGGTGCGCCCTCGGTGCTGGTGGCGGCGGTGGCGGCGATGTGGCCGGGAAGGATGTTGCTGGTGAACCTCACGGTGACGCCCAGCCGGCACCAGTCGGCGGCCAGCTGCTCGCCGACCCGGTAGGGGACCGCGTCGTCGAGCCGGCTGTGCGACAGCAGGACGGGGACGGCGGGCTTGCGGGTGCCGAGCCGCTGGTCGGCCACGATCGCCTTCCAGGGCGCGTACGAGAGACGGTCGGGCAGGGGGCGGCCGTCCACGGTCAGGTGCCGGGACCGCAGGAACGGGTACTTGGCGAGGGCCTGCGTGGTGCACAGGTTGTCCCTCAGGTCGTTCGTGATCCGCTTCGCGAAGAAGTTCAGGTACGGGTTGATGTCGATGCCGTAGGTGGCACCGAGCCCGGACAGGGAGTAGTTGAAGAACGCGCCGTACGCGGAGCCGTCGAGGTTGGCCGCCACCGCGTCGAGGTCCGCAGGGGCAGCCCCGACGACGGCGCCCTTGATCTGCAGCTCAGGCGCGTAGGAGGGGGCGAGCTCGGCCGCGGAGGCGGCAGCGCCGCCGCCTTGGGAGTACCCGTAGAGCGCCACCGGGCCGGCGGCGGGCAGCTGGGTTCCCTGCAGCCGCTGGGCCGCCCGGCGGGAGTCCAGGACCGCACGTCCCTCGGCCTCGCGGTCCATGTCGGTGTGGACGCCCGGGGTGCCGAGTCCCTGGTAGTCGGTGACCACGACGGCCCAGCCCTGGTCGAGGAGGTTCTCGACGGGCAGTCCCTCGTACTCGGTGCCCTCGGCCGGCTGCCGCGAGGGGGCGCACGTGTCGGCCAGTCCCTGGGTGCCCGGGGCGAAGGCGATGATCGGCCGGGGCGCGGGGGAGGAGGTCCTGGGGACGAGGACGGTCCCGGTGACCGCGATGGGCTTCCCGGTGCGGTCGGTCGAGCCGTACAGGATCCGTTCGACGTTCGCGTCGACCTTGACCGCCTGGAGCGGGTCCAGAGAGAAGACGGCCGGTTCCGAGCTGATCACGTCACCGTCGCCCGCAGGAAGAGCGGCCGCGGACGCCATGCATGCGTCGGTGACGCCCGTCGACCGATGCTTCAGGCGTGGTGGGTGGGGGACAGTCCGAGCCGGTCGGTGGTGGTCGGTCCGGAGACTTCGCCGAGGTAGAGCACCATGGTCTGGCGCCGGCCCCAGGCGAGGAACGGGTGGTCCCCCTGCCGGGTGACCCAGGTGGTGGTGTCCGCGCCGCCCGTCTCGGCGCCGGCCAGGCCGATCTGCTTGGTGCCGGCGTCGACCGCCTCGCCGGGGCTGTTGGTCCCGCGGTGGAAGACGATGCCCTGGTCGGCGAGGCGGGTCTGGACAACGACGAAGGCCCAGGTCTCTGACCTGGGCCTTCGTTCAAGAGCGGATGACGGGAATCGAACCCGCGCCATCAGCTTGGGAAGCGCCCGGCACTTGAGGTTCATGTGGGTTCTGAACTGGGGAGATGTACGTGCCAGGGGTCTCCATCGCCTTGCCGCCCTCCCGGCCAGGCCTAGCCTGCCTCGCGTCGAGCCGCACTCATGTCAAAAGGCGGACGCTTGCGCATCGTCGCGCAGGAAGGTTTCGATCTCCCCGAAGTCCGGTGTCTGGAAGGGATGTGTGGTGGGAGGCGGTGATGTCGCAGCGACGCAGCGGGGCCGCCCCTTCCGGAGCGGAGAACGGTGAGGTCAGGTCGGTGAGAGGGCTCCGCTTCGGTGCGAGGCCGTGAACGGATCTGGTGGGCCGTGGCCGGGCATGGCAGCCCTACAGCTTGCTCATCTTGGCGTATGGACTCAGGATCCGCTCTTGCGTCGAGCCGAAATCCACGAGCGCCGCGATCCCCTCCTCGATGCCGATGACCCGGCCGAGGCCGTGCACATCGTGTGTGACCTGGTCTCCTATGGCGAACTGCCTCGGAGGTGGTGTGACCGGGGCCTTGAAGGGACTGGTGGGCAAATAGCGCTTCGGTGCACCTGGCTTTGTCATTGCTGCCAGTATGCGCCCGCGCGTATCCGCGCGCTGCGGCCCCTCACGTCCGCAGCGCGAGGGCTGAAAGGGGCTCGACGAAAAACAACAGCCCCAGTCCGCTGACCTGGGGCTTCACAGAAGAGCGGATGGCGGGCAGACGGTGAGCCCATGGGCGATGACGTCGAACGGCGGAGGGCGCGGCGACCCCAGAGGGGTCCAGGCGACGAACAAGCAAGGGTCCGCGACCCGGTACTTCGATCTTCGCAGCGGAGTACTTCCGCCCGGACGGCCGCTTCTCACGCCAGGCAAGCGGATCGTCCTGGCCCAGTACTGCGCGGCGGGGTCGGGCGACGGCGTCGACCTCGCCGGGGACTTCGCCGCGACGCGGCGTCAGCATCCCCCGCGTCCTCGAACGCACCCACGACGAACCGTCCCAGCATGGCGCCCATCGCCATCGCCTATCGGCGGCCCGCGCCCGTACGCTGGTCACAAGGCGCGGGCCCCGGTACTGGAGGGGTGTGCCCCGTGGGCGTCGATGCCTGGGGTGGGCGAACTGCAAGACCGCCTACTCGGACACCTGCGGCACGCTCAACCGGCGCGCCTTCCCCGAGGCCGCCGCCTCCTGGGTCCCCCGCCACGAGCGGCGCCTGGCCGCCCTGCTGGGCGCGGTCACGGCGGGCAGCAGTGTGGGCGGCCCCGGCCCGGCCGGAACCGACCCCGGCCCGGCTCAGCACGGGTCGGGGCGCAGGGAGCACCAGGTGCGGTCGGGGAGCACGCGGGCGGCCTGGGCGAGGTCGGTCCCGCTCGTGCCCGAAAGCCCCCCTGCTCCGCGTGTTCCTCTTCGCTGCCCGCCTCCCGGCTGAGGGATGGGCTCCCTCAGCCTCCTCTCCCAGGCCGCGTCCACGCCCCGTCGACGGGAGGGGCCGTTCGGGCCCCTCTACGGCATCGACGGTACCCACGCCGAATCGGTAGGCCGATGGCTGTCCATGCAACGAACCGTGGCCTCGGCCGAGGACCGTGACGAAGTCCGCGTGAGCGGAAGGAGGTACGTACGGTGATGGCGTTCGCCACAAACCGCACCTCGGTGGCGATGATGGCCTCTGTGTGATGCGTAAACCCAGGAAGCACGGAGGTGGCACGGATGCCCAGGATCACCATCGCGGTCGACGCGGCCGCTGGGAGCACGCAATCGCGACGACGTGTCCCCCGCGATCGCGCCGAGGGAACGGCACAGGCGCACCTGTCGGCCGGTGGGTCACGGCCGGGTGGCGGGCACACTCGGCGACGACGAGCGCCCGCTCGACGCACTGGTGCTGATGAGCGAAGCGGCCATGCCCGAGGCCGACCTCCCGGCCCGGCCGGTCGCCGTGGTTCCCCCCGCAGCGCGCGGCGCATGGTCGACGAGGTGCTGTGTGTCGCCGAGTGCTTCACCTGCCTCGCCGATGCCACGGACCTGCCGCACCGGCACGCGGAGCCCGGAGCGTGGGCGGCGGCTCTCACGCGGCTCACCCCGGAAGCCTCGTACCGCGTCACCGGATGCGGGCAGGCCGGGGAAGCCGAGGAGCTGCGCGCCCAGGGAGGGCACGTCCACCTCCAGCGCACCGGGTGTCCGGAGTGAACGCCGCTCTGGGAGATCCGGGCAGGCCAGAGGCGAGGGCCGTGGTCATGCTGCGCGTCGCGGACGGAGGAACCCGTCGCCGCACCGGTATCCCGACGGGGCGCCGGCGGGGGATGCTGACCATGCGGACCCATCTGGTCGGCACGGACATGGACGACGTGGATGTGGACATGACCGACCTGCGAACCCTGCTGGCCGGCGATGTGCTGCTGCGGGCCCTGGAGAGCAAGGGAGTGCAGGTCTTCCACACCCTCGCCGAACCGGCGCTGCCCCGCGAGCGTGCCGTGCGTCTGCGGCACGCCATGGACGGCTTGGGTATCCATCCGCCCGACGGTGAGACCACGGGGTCGGGGAACCGGGCGGATCTCCACGTGTCCGCCACCGCCCTCCGGCCCACCGCGACGGGGTTGTGGCTTGAAGTGGGGCACGTGCGGCAGGACGCCCCGCCGCTCCAGCGCGTGCGGGTGGGGAGCGCGGACGGTGTGGACCCGCTGGCCGTCCGCCTGGCGCTTCTGTCCTCGCCGTACCACCGGCCCGTCGGCCTGACCTCGGACGTGCTCCTCGCCGCCGGGCGCCGGCTCACGGCATGGCGACGTCGGGTGGCGTGCTGGGCGAACTCGCCGTCCAAGCCGGTGCCGCCCGACATCGTCACCCGGGCGGACGCCGCACTCGCCGACGACCTGGGCACCCCGGAGATGCTGGAGCTGCTGCGCCACGTCGACACCGTGGACACGATCGCGGACGGCGCCAAGTTCGAGACCTTCGCGCTCCTCGACCGGGTCCTCGGCCTGGAACTCACCCGGGAGATCGGCCATGGGTAGCGTCCCGCGCTCGGCGGCGTCATGACCCGGCCTGCCCGGCTGGTCGTCCTCCGGCACGCCAAATCCGCGTGGCCCGACGGCGTCGCGGACCTGGACCGGCCGCTGTCGGGGCGTGGCCGCAGGGACGCGCCTGCCGCGGGACGCTGGTTGCGCGAAGCCGGCCTCCTGCCGGACACCGTCGTCTGCTCCCCGGCACTTCGTACGAGACAGACCTGGGACCTGGTCTCGGGCGAACTGGGTGCCACGCCTGCGGCGGTCCACGACCCGAGGCTGTACGGGGCGAGCTCCGCCGAGCTCCTCCATGTCGTACGCGAGACGGACGAGTCGTGCCGCACGCTTCTGCTGATCGGGCACAGTCCCGGGGTCCAGGACCTGGTGGTGGCCCTCACCGGAGCGCCGACGATCGGTGACTGCCTCGCCCGCGCCCGGCGGAAGTTCCCGACCTCCGCGATCGCGGTGCTCACCCTCCCCGGTACCTGGAAGCGACTGTCACCCGGCAGCTGCGCGCTCGTCGACTTCGCTGTGCCACGCGGTGAGAAGCACCGGTGAGCCGGGACGCCGGCCGTGACGGGCACGGCCGTCCGGGTCGTGGTTGACGAGGTCGCACAGCAGGAACTCTGCGTCGCACTCTTCCGCCGCCGAGGCGCGGTTTCGGCGGATGAACTCTTGCGCCTCCACCGGGGCGGTGCTTGAGGTGTGCCTTCCTGGCCCTTCCTGCTCGGCGACCGGTGGGGCGGTCCGGCATCGGGACGCATCGGATACCAGCCCCACAAGGAGCGGCAGCGGGACCGCGGGTGTTGTGCGGCGTCCGCCGGGCGGGGACCGGGTGCTCGGGTCGGACCGCTACTGGGGGACGTCCTGCGGGCATCGCTGCGGGCGAGGAGCCGGGCGATGACCTGCGGGTCCATGACCGTGCCGCCGGACGCGACCGTCCGCACGGCGTCGACGAACTGGGCGGTGTGGGTGACCCGGTCCTTGAGCAGGTAGCCGATGGCGCCCTGGCCGCCGGCGAGCAGCTCGTGGACGTACAGCTGCTCGACGTACTGGGAGAGGATCAGGACAGGGAGGGCCGGGCGGGTGCGGCGGGCCTCCAGGGCGGCCTGCAGACCCTCGTCGGTGAAGGTGGGCGGCAGCCGGATGTCGACCACGGCGATGTCCGGCTGCTCCTCGCGCAGGGCGCGCCGCAGGGCGGGGCCGTTGTCCACGGCCGAAACCACGTC
This sequence comes from Streptomyces sp. NPDC037410, assembly GCF_055602235.1. Taxonomy (NCBI): domain Bacteria; kingdom Bacillati; phylum Actinomycetota; class Actinomycetes; order Kitasatosporales; family Streptomycetaceae; genus Streptomyces; species Streptomyces sp. NPDC037410. The sequence continues at coordinate 16,323 of NZ_JBVJWR010000041.1, forward strand.
GAAGCCGTGCTCCTGGAGCGTTCGGCTCAGTCCGTCCCTGAGCAGGAAGAGGTCTTCGGCGAGGACGATGCGCACGGTATCTCCAGGGTCGCGATGGTCGGTCCGCCCGGCGGGCTGTGCAGGGTGAGGGACCCGTCGAAGGTACTCAACCTGCGCCGGATGCCGTGCAGTCCACTGCCCCGGGAGGGATCCGCCCCGCCGTGGCCGTCGTCGGTGACCGTGATGCGCAGTGCGCGGCCGGAGTGCTCCAGCCGGATGTGGACCTGGCGGGCGCCGGAGTGCTTGGCCGCGTTGGCGAGGAGCTCGCTCACCGCGAAGTAGGCGGCGGACTCGACGGGGGCCGGCATCCGTCCGGGGAGCTGTGCCTCGACCAGCACGTCGAGGAAGCTGTCGAGCGCCAGGGACCGTACGGCGTCGCCGAGTCCCCGGTCGGCGAGGACGGGCGGGTGGATGCCGTGGACGAGGTCGCGGAGATCCCTCAGCGCCCGCGACGACGTGACACGGACCTCGTCGAGGAGAGCGCGGGCGGCTCGCGGATCGGTGTCGAGGAGGAGGGTCGCCCGGTCCAGGGTCATGCCCAGGGCGACCAGCCGGGCCTGCGCGCCGTCGTGCAGGTCCCGTTCGATGCGCCGGAGTTCGGCGGCCTGGGTGTCCAGCGCGTCGGCGCGGGTGTCGGTGAGGTGCTCGATGCGGCGCTCGAGTTCGGTGCTGTAGGGCGCGGACAGCACCCGTCGGCTCCAGCGGGCGTGCCACCTCAGCGCGGTGGGGGCCAGGCGCAGCCCGGCCGCGGTGAACGCGAGGCCGACCAGGAGGGCGGCGAGCATGGTGGCGGTGGAGCGGACGGGGATGAACGCGTACCAGTTGCCGTCGCCGAGGAGCCGCCAGACGAACGGCTGCACCAGCGCGCCGAACAGCCCGTAGTCGACGAGTGCGAGCGGGAGCGCGATCAGGAGCGCGCCCGTCCACGGCTCCAGCCAGGCCCATCTGAGGTCGTGCCAGAACCCCTCGTCGCCGAGGATCCGGGCCGCCCGCCGGCGACGGCTCCCGGCACGGCCACCGAGGTCCTCGGGAGCGAGCGGTTCGGGCGGGCTGATCCGTGTGCCCGTCCAGCGGAGAGTCCAGGAGCGGTAGCGATCGGAGAGCCGGCGCAAGGCCACCGCGGCGGGCGGCAGCAGGGGAAGGCCCGCGCCCACCGGGAGGAGGAGCAGCACTCCCACCACGAGCCCGCCGACCGCGGTCACGGCGAAGGCGGCGAACGACAGCAATTGACACCGCCCTACGGCAACACAGCCGCGTACGACCGCAGCCGATCGTCCGCCCTTCACCACTCCGGCCATCCCTCGCCCCTTCACGTCAGCGTGCGTCGTGCGCCGGCGCCTTCACCGCCGGCGCGCGCAGAACCCACGGCACCGCGGCCGCCAGGCACGCGCCGCCGAACAGCACCATCGGCAGCACCGCGCCGGACTCCTCGTCCATGAACAGCAGCATCCCCAGGTTGACCAGGGTGTGGAATCCGCCCGCGAGCAGCAGACGGCCCGCACGCACGCGCTCGAGGTCGAGCCCGAGGACGACCGACATCGCCACGGTGGCCAGCAGGAACCCGGCGGCGTAGGCCGGGTCCTGGGCGAAGACCTGGACGTGCCACGCGCCCCACACCAACCCCACGAGAGCGGAGGCAGGGACCGGACCGAACCGCGTGCGCACCAGCGGCTGGAGCAGGCAGCGCCAGCCGATCTCCTCGCCGCACGCGCCGACGAACTGCGTCACGACGATCAGCGCGAAGGGATGCCCGAGGGACCCCGGACCGGTCGCCCGGGGCGTACCTTCCGCGGCGGCGTACGCGACCACGCTGAGCACGATGATCAGTGGTGCCGTGAGCAGCAACAGCAGCCCCCGTCCCGCCTGTTCGCCTCCGGTGTGCCGCATCTCCCTCACCCGGCGGCCCGGCAGAGCCCCGGCGAGTCGGCGCCGGATCCGGGACGGCCACAGCAGGGCCACCACCAACACGCCTGAGGCGGGGCCGAACTGGGTCAGCTGCACCACCTCCTCCGGTATCCCGGTGGCGGGCTGCACTGCCCCCAGCACTCCTGCCGCCACGAACGCGACGGCGAGGAACACCCCTGCCTCCGCCTTCCAGTCCCGCATGCTGCCCGGCCTCCTGCTCGATCGGCGCGTGCGCGTCCCCTTCGGACGCTCCGCCGTCGACTCTGCCGGTCCCCGCGGGGCGGGCCACTGCAGGTAGCCGCCCAAGGGGGGTGCACCTAGGTGCACCCCCCTTGGGCGGGCCGTTCAGCCGGTGGCCGGGTACACGAACAGCTTGGTCTTCCAGCCGTCCACCTTCGCCAGGGCGAGGCCCGCCGAGCCGTTCACCAGGACCGGGGCGATCCCGGGGCTGGTGGGCAGGTCCTTGCCGGTACGGGCGTCGAGTGCCACCGGGCCGTTCTCGGTCTTTCCGTAGACCCGGCCGTGCCACACCGTGGTGACCTCGGGGGCGACGCGGTCGGCCTGCCTGTCCGGCAGTTGCCACAGCACTTCGCCGGTGGTGGCGTCCAGGCCGTAGGCGACGGACTCGTCCCCGTCGGGACCGGTGCCGTGACAGACGAGGGTGCTCTTCTCGTCGTAGACACAGGTGCCCTTGTCGAGTCCGGCGGGCAGCCGCTTCTTGGTCTTGCCGGTGACGGGGTCGAGGAGCTGGACATGGTCCGACTCACTGGCCCAGTCGCCGCCCTGGACGAGGACGAAGTGGGGGCCCGCGGCGGACACCGTCTCGCTGACCAGGTGCTCGCCCTGCCAGCGGCGCCGGCCGGTCGCCGCGTCGTACCCGGCGGAGTAGGTCAAGGAGCTGTCCACGCTCCAGCCGACCGCCGTGCCCTCGGTGATTCCCGTGGCCGCGAAGTCGTCCTTGACCCAGACCTGGCGGTGGGTCGTCAGGTCGACTCCATAGGTCACGGCGTGGGTGTCCTTCTGCGACACCGTCACCACGCCGGTGTTCCCGTCGGCGCCGACGGCCGATGCGGTCAGCTCGACGGTGTGGTCGTCGGCCCACGCGGGCAGCCGCAGGGTCATCCGCCAGCGCACCTCGGCGGTGGCGGGGTCGCTGACGGCGATCTCGACCGCCCTGTGGTCGGCCTGCGTACCCGTACCGGACTGTTCGACCGGGAACGGCGTCAGCAGGGCCGGTGCTCCACCGGTGGTCACCAGGGCGGGCGCCCCGGCCTTGTCCTCGACGCCGGCGCTCTCGGCCAGCGCCTTGCCCGCAGGCTCGATGGTCGCCGTGACGTGACCATTGGTGGTGTCGATGGCCTGGACGTGATCGAACGCGCCCACGTACGCCGTGGTGCCGTACAGGGTCACCGGGGGCGGCCCGACGAGTCTGTTGTCGAGGTCCAGGATGTCCGTGGTCAGACCGTCGGGCATGAGGGCGCCCTTCGTCGCGAACTTCGCCGGCGGGTCGTACACGGGCCGCGACGCGGCGGCCGACCTACTCGCGGCGGCCGCTGGGGTGTCGTCGGCCGACTTGGAGCCCTCGTCCGCACCACAGGCCGTCACGGTGCCGCCGACGAGCACCGCTGCCGCGAGCAGCACCGCCCTTGGACGCAGTGGCATATGAGATTTTCGCACCAGTGTCCCCCGCTCGTGTTCTTACCTGCTCCACCAGGTGATCACCTTAGAGGTAGCCTCGACCATCCCCTGCAGGACCGAACGACTGCTCGTGTCCGCCGCCTTCGCCACCGCCCTCGGCAACAATGTCCAGCTCATCGTCGGCGCCCTGCTCGTGATCCGTGAGCAGCAGACGATGATGGCGGTCGGCCGGCTCTTCATCGCCGTCGCCGCTCCGCAGGCGCTGCTGTCGCCGATCCGCGTTCCCAGACGGCGGCCTTTTCAGCCGTACCGATGAGTTGTGTGCGGATCCGCAGTCGATACTGCCGGATCCACCGACAGCGGTGGGCCTGTGCCGGGAACGTTCCGGCGCGG
>NZ_JBVJWR010000042.1:0-16301 GCF_055602235.1 Streptomyces sp. NPDC037410
CCCCCCCCCCCCCCCCCCCCCCCCCCCCCCCCCCCCTCCCCCCCCCCCCCCCCCCCCCCCCCCCCCCCCCCCCCCCCCCCCCCCCCCCCCCCCCCGGGCCCGTGGAAAACCGGACCCGCGCCCCGGGAGAACCGCTGCGGCGGCTACGTCGTGCGACGCCTCCGCGCCCCCGGCCTCCGCTCCGAAGGCCGGGTCACCGGGTCCCCCGCCTCCAGCGCGGACTCGCGCCGGCGGAGGCCGAAGTCGGCGAGCGCCTCGGCGAGCTTGTGGACGGACGGCTCGGGCGAGAGCACGTCGACCCGGAGCCCGTGCTCCTCGGCCGTCTTGGCCGTGGCGGGCCCGATGCAGGCGATGACGGTCACGTTGTGCGGCTTGCCGGCGATGCCGACGAGGTTCCGCACGGTCGACGAGGAGGTGAAGAGCACGGCGTCGAAGCCGCCGCCCTTGATCGCCTCCCGCGTATCCGCCGGCGGCGGCGACGCGCGCACCGTCCGGTAGGCGGTGACGTCGTCGACCTCCCACCCGAGCTCGATGAGGCCCGCGACGAGCGTCTCGGTCGCGATGTCGGCGCGCGGCAGGAAGACGCGGTCGATCGGGTCGAAGACCGGGTCGTAGGGCGGCCAGTCCTCCAGGAGCCCCGCCGCGGACTGCTCGCCCGACGGCACGAGGTCCGGCTTCACGCCGAAGTCGACCAGCGCGGCCGCGGTCTGCTCGCCCACCGCCGCGACCTTGATCCCGGCGAAGGCGCGGGCGTCGAGCCCGTACTCCTCGAACTTCTCCCGTACGGCCTTCACCGCGTTCACCGAGGTGAAGGCGATCCACTCGTAGCGGCCGGTGACGAGGCCCTTGACCGCGCGCTCCATCTGCTGCGGGGTGCGCGGCGGCTCGACGGCGATCGTCGGCACCTCGTGCGGCACGGCGCCGTACGAGCGGAGCTGGTCGGAGAGCGACGCGGCCTGCTCCTTGGTGCGCGGCACGAGGACCCGCCAGCCGAAGAGCGGCTTCGACTCGAACCACGACAGCTGGTCCCGCTGCGCCGGGGCGCTGCGCTCGCCGACCACGGCTATGACGGGCCGGTGGCCTTCGGGCGAGGGGAGGACCTTGCCCTGCTTGAAGACCTGGGCGATCGTCCCGAGGGTCGCGTTCCAGGTGCGCTGGCGCGTCGTCGTACCCGCGATGGTGACGGTGAGCGGGGTGTCCGGCTTACGGCCAGCCGCCACCAGCTCACCGGCCGCCGCGGCGACCGAGTCGAGGGACGTGGAGACGACGACGGTCCCGTCCGAGGCACCGACCTCGGCCCAGCACCGCTCGTCGGCGGTCCGCGCGTCGACGAAGCGCACGTCGGTGCCCTGCGCGTCGCGCAGCGGGACGCCGGCGTACGCGGGCACGCCGACGGCGGTGGCGACGCCGGGCACGACCTCGAAGGGGATGCCCTCGGCGGCGCAGGCGAGCATCTCGGCTCCGGCGTTCCCGTCGAGTCCGGGGTCGCCGGTCACCGCACGGACGACCCGCCTGCCGCCCCGCGCGGCCTCCATGACAAGATTGGCCGCATCCCTCAACACGGGGACACCGGCGGTTGTTGACGCCTCGTCAACGACCGTCAGCTCAGGCGTGCTCACCCCCACGCGCGCATGGCCGCGAACGACCTCGAGCACCTCCGGCTCGGCGATCAGGACGTCCGCCCCCGCGAGGGCCTCGACGGCCCTGAGGGTCAGGAGTCCGGGGTCGCCCGGGCCTGCGCCGAGGAACGTGACGTGCCCATGGCCCGCGAAGGCCGGGGACAGAGGGCTGGTGGTCGGGCTGGTGGGGCTCAAAGTGCTCGCTCCCCCATAAGACCGGCCGCACCCTTGGCGAGCATCTCGTCCGCGAGTTCGCGTCCGAGCGCCAGGGCCTCGTCGTGCGAGGTGGGTACGGGTCCGGTGGTGGACAGCTGCACCAGCGTCGAGCCGTCGGTGGTGCCGACGACGCCGCGCAGGCGCATTTCGGTGACAACCTGCCCGTGACCGGGGTCGTCGGCCAGCAGGTCGGCCAGCGCACCCACGGGTGCGGAGCAGCCGGCCTCCAGGGCGGCGAGCAGGGATCGCTCGGCGGTCACGGCGGCCCGCGTGTGCGGGTCGTCGAGCGGCGCGAGCGCGGCGACGAGTTCGGTGTTCGACGCCAGGCATTCGACGGCCAGGGCCCCCTGGCCGGGGGCGGGCAGGACGGTGTCGACGGCCAGCGGCTCGGCGGTCAGGCCGCCGAGGAGCTCGTCGGTCCCGCCGATGCGGTTGAGTCCGGCGGCGGCCAGGACGACCGCGTCGAGCTCGCCCTTGCGGACGTAGCCGACGCGGGTGTCGACGTTGCCGCGGATGGGGACGCAGGTGATGTCGAGGCCGTGGTTGCGCGCGTAGGCGTGGAGCTGCGCCATGCGCCGCGGGGAGCCGGTGCCGACGCGCGCGCCCTGGGGCAGCGTGTCCAGCGTGACGCCCTCGCCCGCGATCAGTACGTCGCGCGGGTCCTCGCGCAGCGGGATCGCGGCCAGCACCAGGTCGGGGTGCCGGCCGGTCGGCAGGTCCTTCAGGGAGTGCACGGCGAAGTCCACCTCGCCGGCGAGCAGCGCGTCGCGCAGCGCGGCGACGAAGACGCCGGTGCCGCCGATCTGCGCGAGGTGCTCCCGGGAGGTGTCCCCGTACGTCGTGATCTCCACGAGCTCGACGGGCCGGCCGGTCAGCTGCCGGACCGCGTCGGCCACATGCCCGGACTGGGCCATGGCGAGCTTGCTGCGCCTGGTCCCGAGCCTCAGTGCCCTCTCGGTCATACTCGCCCTCGGTTCTTGACGTCGGCGTCATTCAGGTCGGCCCGGCTGACAGAAGCCACCGTCTCCGGGTCGAGGTCGAAGAGTGTCCGCAGCGCGTCCGCGTACCCGGCGCCGCCGGGCTCGCTGGCCAGCTGCTTGACCCGCACGGTCGGCGCGTGCAGGAGCTTGTCGACGACGCGGCGCACCGTCTGGGTGATCTCGGCGCGCTGCTTGTCGTCGAGGCCGGGGAGGCGGCCTTCGAGGCGGGCGACCTCACCGGCGACCACTTCGGCGGCCATGGTGCGCAGGGCGACCACGGTCGGGGTGATGTGGGCGGCGCGCTGGGCGGCGCCGAAGGCGGCGACCTCGTCGGAGACGATGCCGCGGACCTGGTCGACGTCGGAGGCCATGGGGGCGTCGGCGGAGGCCTCGGCGAGCGACTCGATGTCGACGAGCCGGACACCGGGGATGCGGTGGGCGGCGGCGTCGATGTCGCGGGGCATGGCGAGGTCGAGGAGGAAGAGCGGGTCGCGGCGTCCGCGCGCGGCGTCCTCGACGGCCTCGCCGGTGAGGACGAGTCCGGTGGCGCCGGTGCAGGAGACGACGACGTCGGCACGTGTCAGTTCGTCGCCGACGGCAACCATCTCGACCGCGCGTGCGGCCACGCCCGTTCCCCCGGGCTCGTTCAGGATCTGCGCGAGCCGCTCGGCGCGGGCCAGGGTGCGGTTGGCGATGACGATCTCGGAGACGCCGGAGCGCGCGAGGGTGGCGGCGGCGAGCGAGGACATCGAGCCGGCACCGATGACGAGGGCCTTCTTGCCCTTGGCCCAGATCTCGACGTCGGTGTCCTGCGCGAGCTGCTCCAGGCCGAAGGTGACGAGCGACTGCCCGGCCCGGTCGATGCCGGTCTCGCTGTGGGCGCGCTTGCCGACCCTCAGGGCCTGCTGGAACAGGTCGTTGAGGAGGCGTCCCGCGGTGTGGAGGTCCTGGCCGAGGGCGAGGGTGTCCTTGATCTGGCCGAGGATCTGGCCCTCGCCGACGACCATGGAGTCGAGCCCGCAGGCCACCGAGAAGAGGTGGTGGACGGCCCGGTCCTCGTAGTGCACATAGAGATAAGGAGTGAGCTCGTCCAGGCCGACGCCGCTGTGCTGGGCGAGCAGCGTGGACAGCTCGGCGACACCGGCGTGGAACTTGTCCACGTCGGCGTAGAGCTCGATGCGGTTGCAGGTGGCCAGGACGGTGGCCTCGGCGGCCGGTTCGGCGGCGAGGGTGTCCTGGAGCAGCTTGGCCTGGGTGTCCGCCGACAGCGAGGCCCGCTCCAGGATGGAGACGGGGGCGCTGCGGTGGCTGAGGCCGACGACGAGGAGGCTCATGCGGGCATCACCGCGGGGACGTCCCCGTCGGGTCCCTTGCGACCGGTGGTGCCCGTGGTGCCACGGGGGGCCGGTGCCACGACGGCGGCGGGCTCGGGCTCCGGCTCGGCGTGCGCCTCGGGGCCCTCCTCGGCGCTGGTCTCCTCGCCGGCCTTGCGCTGCTCGTGGAAGGCGAGGATCTGCAGCTCGATGGAGAGGTCGACCTTGCGCACGTCGACGCCGTCGGGCACGGAGAGCACGGTGGGGGCGAAGTTCAGGATGGAGGTGACTCCGGCGGCCACGAGCCGGTCGCAGACCTGCTGGGCGACGCCGGCCGGGGTCGCGATGACGCCGATGGAGACGCCGTCCTCGCTGATGATCTTCTCGAGGTCGTCGCTGTGCTGGACGGGGATCCCGGCGACCGGCTTGCCGGTCATGGCGGGGTCGGCGTCGATGAGCGCGGCGACACGGAAGCCCCGGGAGGCGAAGCCGCCGTAGCCGGCGAGGGCGGCACCGAGGTTACCGATGCCGACGATGACGACGGGCCAGTCCTGGGTGAGCCCCAGCTCACGGGAGATCTGATAGACGAGGTACTCGACGTCGTATCCGACACCACGGGTGCCGTACGAGCCGAGATAGCTGAAGTCCTTGCGCAGCTTCGCGGAGTTGACCCCCGCGGCGGCCGCGAGCTCTTCGGAGGAGACCGTGGGTACGGAGCGCTCCGAGAGCGCGGTGAGTGCGCGCAGATACAGCGGAAGCCGGGCGACGGTGGCCTCGGGAATTCCTCGGCTACGGGTCGCCGGTCGGTGAGTTCGGCCAGTTGCCACGGTGCTCCTGCGGGATGAGCGGGGCTGCAGGCGGCCATACGTCACAAGACCGCCCCGTCGAATGCAGGCTATGTCTTTGTGAACGCGTGCACAAAGATGGTGTCCGTTTTGTCCGCCCAAAGTGACCGGGGTCACGCGGCCGGTTCGTATCGTCGCGGAACCGCGGAGTGCCTCAGCGCGTTGAGATCCCGAAGGAGGCAAAGCCGCACACTCTCCTCACGATGCCGCCCCCGAAACCCAACAAAACGTCCATGATGGTAGCCGCCTTTCGGTCACGCACCCAGTTCACGCCGGAGCCGCCCGGCGTCCACGCGCCAGAAGGTGTGCTGCTCGCCGTCGACGAGGACGACGGGAATCTGCTCCCAGTACGCCCGGTGGAGCTCCTCGTCCTGAGTGATGTCCTTCTCCTCCCAGGATGCTCCGGTCTCCGCGCACACGGCCTCGATCACCGCGCGGGCGTCGTCGCAGAGATGACACCCCGGCTTGCCGATCAGCGTCACCACGCGCGACACGGCGGTCTTCTTCTTCGTACGTCCGAACATGGCGTCCATTCTGGCGCCGGGTAACAGCGGAGTCCCCCACTGTTCACGCGACGGCATCCTCACAAGTCGGGAAGTACCGAACAGACTGGCTATGCTCAACGACATGGCCGCTCTGGGATGGCTCACCCCCCGTAGGCGCTCCGCCACCGCGCGCAGCGTCCTGGCAGGCGAGGCCGCCGCCGAGGCGGCGCGCAAGTCCTCGCTCCAGCTGGAACAGGAGCGCGAGGAGTCCGCCGCCGCCGAAACCGAGGCCGCGGAGCCCGAGTTCCCGGTCGTAGGCGACGTGCGCGCGGCCGCCTTCTTCGACCTCGACAACACCGTGATGCAGGGCGCCGCGCTCTTCCACTTCGGCCGCGGCCTGTACAAGCGGAAGTTCTTCCAGCGCCGTGAACTCGCGCGCTTCGCGTGGGCACAGGCCTGGTTCCGGATCGCCGGGGTCGAGGACCCCGAGCACATGCAGGACGCCCGCGACAGCGCCCTGTCCATCGTCAAGGGCCACCGCGTCTCCGAACTGATGTCGATCGGCGAGGAGATCTACGACGAGTACATGGCCGACCGCATCTGGCCCGGCACCCGCTCCCTCGCCCAGGCGCACCTGGACGCGGGCCAGAAGGTCTGGCTGGTCACGGCCGCCCCGGTGGAGACGGCCACGATCATCGCCCGCCGGCTCGGCCTGACGGGCGCGCTCGGCACGGTCGCCGAGTCGGTCGACGGCGTCTACACGGGCAAACTGGTCGGCGAGCCCCTGCACGGACCGGCCAAGGCCGAGGCGGTACGGGCTCTCGCCGCCGCCGAGGGCCTCGATCTGAACCGCTGCGCCGCGTACAGCGACTCGCACAACGACATCCCGATGCTGTCGCTCGTGGGGCATCCGTACGCGATCAACCCGGACACCAAGCTGCGCAAGCACGCGAAGGACCGGGAGTGGCGGCTGCGCGACTACCGGACCGGCCGGAAGGCCGCGAAGGTCGGCATCCCGGCCGCCGCGGGCCTGGGCGCGCTGGCGGGCGGCACGGCCGCCGCGGTCGCCCTGCACCGCCGCCGCCACTGACGCGCGCGGGCGTCACGGCCCGCGGTGGCGATACGTTTCGGCTGCGATCATCTGCGACAACCCCGGACCAGCCGCGCTCACCCGTCCGTGGTCGAACAGCACCGCACAGGTCGACTCCCGGGCATTCCCGCGCCCTTACCCCGCAGCGGCCCCGTTCACTCGCGCGCCCCGCACTTGAGCACAACGCATCGCCCACGCAGTCACACTCGGAAGCAAAACGATCAACAACTGGTCACGAACTGCGACTTGATGCGACTACAAGCAGTAACAGATACGACGTAACCGGTGATTTGAGCAACTGGGTGTAGCGCTGCCTGTACGAAGCGTTATTCTCCTCAGACGCACAAAGGACCCCTCACGTCGCCACGACGGGTGAACGGTCCCGCACTGCACGTGATGGAAGCTCTGCCTCTGGGAGTCCCGTGTACCCACACGTCGGGGTTGACACCTCGGGCCTGGCTACGCTGCGCGCAACGGTCCTCGACCACTTGCGCGGCTTCGTCCCCACCGCGTACGCCGGCCCTGTCCCCGCCTTCGCCTTCGCCGCCCCGGCACCCGCCGGCCCTTGCTATGCCCTGGCCGACGGCGGCCCCGCCGTCGGCAGACGGGGCGCTCGCTCAGGAGCCTCGACCACCGCCCGCCGCCCCACCGCGGACAGCGACAGCGCCCGCATGATGGACCTGGTCGAGCGCGCCCAGGCCGGCGAGGCCGAGGCCTTCGGCCGCCTGTACGACCAGTACAGCGACACCGTCTACCGCTACATCTACTACCGCGTCGGCGGGAAGGCGACGGCGGAGGACCTCACCAGCGAGACCTTCCTGCGCGCCCTGCGCCGGATCTCCACCTTCACCTGGCAGGGCCGCGACTTCGGCGCCTGGCTCGTCACCATCGCCCGGAACCTGGTGGCCGACCACTTCAAGTCCAGCCGCTTCCGCCTGGAAGTCACCACCGGCGAGATGCTCGACGCCAACGAGGTCGAGCGCAGCCCGGAGGACTCCGTCCTGGAGTCCCTGTCGAACGCCGCCCTGCTCGACGCGGTCCGCCGCCTCAATCCCCAGCAGCAGGAGTGCGTGACCCTGCGCTTCCTCCAGGGCCTCTCGGTCGCCGAGACCGCCCGGGTCATGGGCAAGAACGAGGGGGCGATCAAGACCCTCCAGTACCGGGCCGTCCGCACCCTGGCCCGCCTCCTCCCGGACGACGCCCGCTGACCGCTCCGCGCCCCCCACACGTACCCCCGCACCCGGGTCCGCGCCCCCACGCCGGCCCCTCCCCCCACATCCCCACGACCCCCGCCCAACTCACAGTCGGTGACGCCCCGATGACGCACTGGTCCGATCATCTTTCGCGCGTAACCCAAGTGCCGCGCCGCTCGTTGTGCGGGATGCAGGCTCCCTGTGGTCACGCCATGTCCGCAGCCACTCACTCTTTCGTGTGGATGTGCTCAAGGTGTGCAACCTTCCGGACACCCCGGGGAGTCGACCGTCATGACGAGAGGAGGTGCCGCCAGTGATCGCGAACGTATCGGCGCACCGGCGGGCGAACGCCTTCGCCCAGGCCCTGGAGGACCGGGCGTCCGAGGACGCGGCGGCCGAGCAGCCCGAGGCCCCGGCGGAGCCGGCTGAACCCGCCGGACACGGGCGGCTGTTGGCCTTGGCGAACGGCCTCGGCGAGCTGCCGAAGCCACAGCTCGACCCCGAGGTCAAGGTGGTGCAACGAGCCCAGCTCGTCGCCGCCATGGAAGCGATGCTCATGGAGGGCAGCGCGGCCGGGGGCCCTACGGTGCCGGAGCAGCGGGCATCCACGGGCAAGGGAACCCACCGGGCGTCCCCGCTCCGGAAGCTGCGCCCCCGGTCCCGCTGGACCAAGGGCCTCGCCGCCGGCGGCCTCACGGTCGGTGTGGCGGCGGGCGCCTTCGGCGGAGTGGCCGCTGCCAGTTCCGACGCCCTCCCCGGTGACTCGCTCTACGGGCTCAAGCGGGGCATGGAGGACATCAAGCTGGGCATGGCGGACGACGACGCGGACCGCGGCGGCATCTACCTCGACCAGGCCTCCACCCGCCTCAGCGAGGCCCGCCGCCTCATGGAGCGCGGCCGCGCCGGGGAGCTCGACCACGAGTCCCTCGCCGAGATCCGCCGGGTCCTGGGCGGAATGAAGCACGACGCCTCCGAGGGCCGCCGGCTGCTCCGCGAGGCGTACCAGCGGGACGGCGAGATCGGCCCCATGGCCCGGCTCAACTCCTTCGCGCAGTCCCACCGGGACACCTGGAACGGCCTCCGCGACCGGCTCCCCGTCCAGCTGGCGGACGTCGGCAGCGAGGTGACGGACGTCTTCGACGCCATAGACGAAGACGTCGAGCCGCTCCAGTCGGTGCTGCCCCGCACCCCCGGCAGGGGCACGATCGACTCCGAGGGACCGCGCAGCAGGCCCGGCACCCCGAAGGACACCCCCGGCGCGGACACCCGTCCGCCGGCCGGCCAGGAGACGTCCCCCTCGGGCAGCCACTCCGCCGCGCCCCGCCCCTCCGGGTCCGGCACGGGAAGCACCCCGAGCGCGGCCAGCAGCACCGGCTCGCACGAGGACGACGGCCTCCTCGGCGGCAACACCGGCGGACTGCTCAACCCGGCACCGACGGGCACACCGACGGCCCCCGTCCAGGGTCAGCCGACCCCGGACATGCCGGACGTGACCCTGCCGCCACTCCTGCCGGGCCTCCTTCCGGGCCTCGGCATCGACAGCGAGGACGCTCGCTAGCAAGGAGGAGGGGCGCCCCCACGGACGGGGGGCGCCCCTCCTTCACGCGTCGGAGGACTCAGAAGAACACCGACCGCCGCTGCACCAGCAACTTGTAGAGCGCGTGCTGGATCTGCTCCCGCACCTGATCCGTCAGGTTGAACATCAGCATCGGGTCCTCCGCCGCCTCCGGCGCGTACGAGTCCGTCGGGATCGGCTCGCCGAACTGGATCGTCCACTTCGTCGGCAGCGGCAGCGCCCCGAGCGGCCCCAGCCACGGGAAGGTCGGGGTGAGCGGGAAGTACGGGAACCCGAGCACCCGCGCCAGCGTCCTGGCGTTCCCGAGCATCGGGTATATCTCCTCCGCGCCCACGATCGAGCAGGGCACGATCGGCACCCCGGCCCGCAGCGCCGTCGACACGAAGCCGCCCCGCCCGAACCGCTGGAGCTTGTACCGCTCTCCGAAGGGCTTCCCGACCCCCTTGAAGCCCTCCGGCATGACGCCGACGATCTCGCCGGAGCGCAGCAGCCGCTCCGCGTCCTCCGCGCAGGCCAGCGTGTGCCCCGCCTTGCGGGCCAGCTCGTTGACGACGGGCAGGACGAAGACCAGGTCCGCCGCGAGCAGCCGCAGGTGCCGCCCGGCCGGATGGTGGTCGTGGACGGCGACCTGCATCATCAGCCCGTCCAGCGGCAGCGTCCCGGAGTGGTTGGCGACGATCAGCGCCCCGCCCTCGGCCGGGATGTTCTCGACGCCCTTCACCTCCACCCGGAAGTACTTCTCGTACAGCGGGCGCAGCAGCGACATCAGGACCTGGTCGGTGAGCTCCTCGTCGTAGCCGAACTCGTCGACCTCGTACTCGCCGGTGACGCGCCGCCGCAGGAACGCGAGCCCGCCCGCCAGCCGCCGCTCCCAGCCGCTCCGCCCGCCCGCGTCCGGCTCCGGCTCCCGCACCGGCGCGGGCTCGGGCTCCGCGGCTCCAGCGGGCTCCCCCGGGGCCTGCTGAGGCCCCGGCAGGGCCCGTACGGCCGCTTCCTCGCCCACAGCCCTGGCGGGCCGCCGCCGGGCCCGTGAGCGGTCGTCGTCGAACGGAATGACCTTGGCGTCCGCCATCGCAGTCGGGTCTCCTCAGGCGCCGTGGTGAACGGGGGAAGCGTCAGGGGTGGTGAGGCGCCCGGCGAGCCGGTCCACGGCCCCCGCTAGCAGCTCGGGCGGCAGCAGCCCCGGCCCCCGGCCGCGCGCGAAGTCCGCGAGCGCCTCCGCCGTCGAGTAGCGCGGGGAGAAGCCGAGGACCTCGCGCGTGTGGACCGTCGAGACGACCCGGCCGTGGGTGAGCAGCCGGATCTGCTCGGGCGCGAAGTCGGTGATCCCGACCGTGCGCAGCGCGGTGCCCACCCAGGTGACCGCGGGCAGCAGCACCGGCACCGTCGGCCGCCCGAGCCGCCGCGCGCACTGGGACAGGAGCAGCACCCCGTCCCCGGCCACGTTGAACGTGCCGCTGTTCTGGGTCGCCCTGCGGGGCTCGTGCGCCGCCAGGCGCAGCACGTCGACGACGTCGTCCTCGTGGACGAACTGCAGCCGCGGGTCGTAGCCGAGGACGGTCGGCAGCACCGGCAGCGCCAGGTACTCGGCGAGCGGGGAGTCGACCCGGGGCCCGAGGATGTTCGCGAACCGCAGCACGCACACCGCCACGTCCGGGCGGCGCCGGGCGAAGCCCCGGACGTACCCCTCGACCTCGACGGCGTCCTTCGCGAAGCCGCCGCTCGGCAGGGACTTCGCGGGCGTCGTCTCGGTGAAGACGGCCGGGTCCCGGGGCGCGGAGCCGTAGACGCTCGTACTGGACTTGATGACCAGGCGCCGGATCCGCGGCGACTTCTGGCAGGCGCCGAGGAGCTGCATGGTGCCGATGACGTTGGTCTCCTTGACCGACGTCCGGCCGCCGCCGCCCAGCGCCGTACCGGTGACGTCCAGATGGACCACCGTGTCGACGTCGTGCTCCGCGAGGACCTTGGCGATCTCGGGCCGGCGGATGTCCGCCCGTACGAACTCGGCGGCGCCGAGCTGGTGCGCGGGGTCGACCGCGTCGACGGCGATCACCCGCTCCACTTCGGGGTCCCGCTGGATCCGCCGCACGAAGCGGCCGCCCAGATGCCGTGCGGCACCGGTGACGAGCACGACCTTGCCCAAGATCAGCGCCTTCCGTCCGTCTTCCGTTGGACGACACCGTAGCGTCTGGAGATTTCCAGGGGATAAAAGCGTGGCCCTCCACCGAAGAACGGTGAAGGGCCACGCCTGACGCAAACGCTGCGAAGCAGCTGTCGCCTTACTTCTTGTTGCGACGCTGAACGCGCGTGCGCTTGAGCAGCTTGCGGTGCTTCTTCTTCGCCATCCGCTTGCGCCGCTTCTTGATAACAGAGCCCACGACTACCCTCGCTCACTTCTCGGAACATCCCCGCCTCCCGGCGGGGATCGGTGCGGGGCGTCTGGGCCCACACGACCTACGTCGGCCTAGCCTACCGTCCCGAGCACCGCGCAAGTAATCCGAGGGCCGGACTCCGCTCACCGGCTGTTCGGCAGCGCGCCCGCTACGCGGTCCCCACCCCCACGAAGGACTCCCTCAGGTACTCGTGAACGGCCTGTTCCGGCACCCGGAAGGACCTCCCCACCCGGATCGCCGGCAGATGACCGCTGTGCACCAAGCGGTACACGGTCATCTTCGACACGCGCATCACCGAGGCGACTTCCGCCACGGTCAGAAACTTGACCTCGTTGAGAGGTCGATCGCCAGCAGCCATGACCCACCTGTACCTTCCGCCGCGACGCCCACCGGCTTCCCCTCCGGTGACTCTTCGTCGCCGAGCGCTCACTCTCCAGACTAGGGGCGGGTGGTACGAGTGGGGAAGAGGAGCTGCCATCGGCCGTTTACCGTGACAGACACGCTCGATTGAGTACATAGCGCGTGAGCGGGAGGTACGAGGCGGAGCGCACGCCGTCATCAAGCGGAACGGCCACCGACACCTGCCCCTCCGCCTCCCCGACGAACAGCGCCGGATCATCCGTATCGGCAAGACCGATGGCCTCGATACCCAGCTGACCTGCCCCGCAGACCCATCCGTGATCCCCCACCACCAGCTCCGGCAGCGGCCCGCCGCCGTCGGCCGCGCTCTCCAGAGCGGCCCTAACCGGCAGCGGCGAGTGGGAGTGCGCCCCCGGCACGCGCCCGTCGGCGGACGGCCCCGGTTCCCGTACCAGCGCGACCCCGCGTACGTAGTCGAGGAGGTACGTACGTACGCCGAACCGGGTCGTTATGTCGACACATCTCCCCTGCGCCGGTGTGAGGACAAGACATCCCGCCGCCGACAAGGCGTCTGCGAGAGCGGCGTAGAAACCGAGCAGACGGTGCGGATGCCCCGTCCCGAGCAGCACCGGCACCCGCCGCGCCGCCGCCGCGCCCAGGCGCGCCGCGAAGGCGTCGAGCCCCCGCACCGTACGCTCCGGATCGATGACGTCCCGCCCCGACCGGTGCGCCGGATCCCCCGACACCCCGCACTTGTCGGCCATCAGCCGCAGCAGCCCGGCCTCGTCCCACCCCCACGCCGGATCGAGCCCGAGCAGCACCCGCGGATCGCGCGCGGCGAAGAGCCGATAGCTCCGCAGGTTGTCCTCCCGGGGGGTCGCCACCGTCCCGGCCAACCCCGACGCCAACAGATGCGCCCGCAGCGCCCCGGTACTCACCACCCGACCGATGCTGCCGGAACACCGCCGCCCGGACGTCCAAACCTCCCGGACACCCCACAGTCGGCGTAACGCCCAGGAGAACGTTCTAGATCTCCTGGGGAGAACGCTCCAGATCGCCTGGGGAGAACGCCCCAGATCCCTTACGCGAGCAGCCCCCGCAGCGGGAACGCCGCCTTCCGCGTCGCGAGCACCGCCTGGTCGAGCCGGTCCGCCGGGTCGTACCCCTCGGCCCAGTCCCGGAAGCCCACCGGCCACCGCCCGTCCGTCATCCGCGCCGGCCCGAGCTGCCGGGTCCGCGCGTACACCTCGTCCCGCCAGGACGCCGGGATCACCGACTCCGGATCCACCGGAGCGTGCGCCGCGATCCCCACCAGATGCGTCCACGACCGCGGTACGACGTCCACCACCGCGTACCCGCCCCCGCCCAGGGCCAGCCAGCGCCCTCCCTCGACATGCGCGTGCGCCAGCTCGTGACAGGCCTCCTGCACCGCCCGCTGCGCGTCGAGCGACACCGCCAGGTGCGCCAGCGGATCCTCGAAGTGCGTGTCCGCGCCGTGCTGCGTCACCAGCACCTGCGGCCGGAAGTCCGCGAGCAGCTCCGGTACGACCGCGTGGAAGGCCCGCAGCCATCCCGCGTCGCCCGTCCCGGCCGGCAGCGCCACGTTCACGGCCCCGCCCTCACCGGCCCCCGCCGCGCCCGTCTCCTCGGGCCAGCCCGTCTGCGGGAACAGCGTCCGCGGATGCTCGTGCAGCGAGACGGTCAGAACCCGCGGGTCCTCCCAGAACGCCGCCTGCACCCCGTCCCCGTGGTGCACGTCCACGTCCACGTACGCGACCCGCTCGGCGCCCAGTTCGAGCAGCCGGGCGATGGCGAGCGAGGCGTCGTTGTAGATGCAGAAGCCGGAGGCCGAGCCCGGCATCGCGTGGTGCAGCCCGCCCGCGAAGTTCACCGCGTGCGAGGCCTCCCCTCGCCACAGGGCCTCCGCCGCGCCCACCGACTGCCCGGCGATCAGCGCGGACACCTCGTGCATCCCGGCGAACGCCGGATCGTCGACCGTGCCGAGCCCGTACGCCTGGTCGGCGTGGCGCGGATCCGCCGAGGCCGCCCGCACCGCCGCCACATAGTCCTCGCGGTGCACGAGCCGCAGCGTCGAGTCCCCGGCCGGCTTCGCCGCGACCACGTCCACCGCCCGGTCGAGGCCGTAGGCCCGCACCAGCGACATCGTCAGCGCGAGCCGTACCGGATCCATCGGATGCTCGGACCCGAAGTCGTACTGCGTGACAGCTTCATCCCACATCAACAGTGCGCGGCCGCTCATGCCCGCCACGGTATCGGGCCTCGCGCGAACCGAACGACGTGGCGTACACCACCGTCACCAGGACCAGCACCATCGGCACCAGCATGGCCCCCCGATAGCTCCACGCGTCCCCGAGCGCCCCGACCAGAGGGGACCCGACGAGAAAGCCCACATAGTTGAAGACGTTGAGCCGCGCGACCGCCGCGTCGCTGGCCCCCGGGAACAGCCTCCCCGCCGCGGCGAAGGTCTGCGGCACGATCACGCTCAGCCCGAGCCCGAGCACCGTGAACCCGGCGATCCCCGCCCAGGCGCCCTGAGACGCGGCGACCCCCGCGAACCCGAGCGCCGCGAGCACCGCGCCCGCCCGGACGACCACGACGGCCCCGAAACGCCGCACCCCGAAGTCCCCGACGGCCCGCCCGAGCAGCGTCGTCACCATGTACGCGTTGTACGGCACGGTCGCCAGCTCCTCCGAGCTGCCGAGCACGTCCTGGAGGTACTTGGCGCTCCAGTTGGAGACCGTCGAGTCCCCGATGTACGCGAAGGTCATCACGAGACAGAGCGGCAGCAGCACCTTGAACAGGACACCGCTCCCCTTCCCCTCCCCGGCCTCGACCGCCCCGGCCGCCACGGAACCCGTCACGTACCACCGGCTGCCGACGAGCGCGACGGGCAGCAGCACGGCCACCACCGGCAGATAGGACACGAACAGCGACAGGTGCCAGTGCGCCCCCACCCAGGCCAGCGAGGCCCCCGCGATCCCGCCGAGGCTGTACGCGGCGTGGAAGCCGAGCATGATGCTCCGGCCGTACGCCGTCTGGAGGCTGACCCCCAGCATGTTCATGGAGGCGTCGAGCGCGCCGACCGAGAGCCCGAAGAGCCCGAGCGCGAGGGCCGCGTGCCAGAGCTGGGATCCGAGCCCGGCGGCGAGAAGCGCGAGGAGAACGAAAGGCTGCACCCACCGCAGCACGACCGCGGGCCCCACCCGGGCGACGACCTTCTCGGTCACCACGCTCGCCACCCCGGCCAGGATCGGCACCGCGGCGAGGAAGGCAGGCAGCAGCCCGTCCGAGATCCCGTACTGGTCCTGGATGGCCGGTATTCGCGTCACGAGCAGGGCGAAGGTGACGCCCTGCACGAAGAAACTGACCGCCAGGGCTCCCCGCCCACGCCGCAACCGCGCATCTGTCATGGCCGCACAGCGTACGGCCGGAACCTACCGCTGGGTAGATGGATCACATCCCGAAAATGGCGGGGAGCTCGTCCATCCTCCGGAAGAAGCCCTTGGCCCCTTCGAGCTTCTCCTCCGCCGTCATCGCGGTGAACCCGTACACGTCCATCCCGGCCGCCACGGCCGCCTGGACCCCGAGCCGGCTGTCCTCGACCACCACACACCGCTCGGGCGCGACCCCCATCCGCGCGGCCGCGTGCAGGAACAGATCGGGCCACGGC
Source organism: Streptomyces sp. NPDC037410 (assembly GCF_055602235.1). NCBI lineage: Bacteria > Bacillati > Actinomycetota > Actinomycetes > Kitasatosporales > Streptomycetaceae > Streptomyces > Streptomyces sp. NPDC037410. The sequence continues at coordinate 15,765 of NZ_JBVJWR010000042.1, forward strand.
TTCCCCCGGCCCACGTCCTCGGCGCTGAAGACGATCTCGTCCCGGAACCAGGCGTCGAGCCCGGTCTTCCGATGTCCGACCCGAATCCGCTCATGGCTCCCGGAGGAGGCGACACAGTACGGAACGCCGGCGGCGACCAGCCCCTTGAGCACGTCGGCGGCCCCGTCCACGGCCTCCAACTCGGCCTGGAAGGCGGCGAAGACGCGGGCGTGGAACGTGTCGTCGAATTCGGCGGGCAGCTTCCGCCCACTCCGCTCCTCGACCAGCTCGTGGATGCGGTGCATGGCGGAGCCCATGAAGTCCCGTACCGATTCCTCGTACGTGGTGGGATGCCCCAGCTCGGTCAGATAGCCGGCCAGCAGCTTGTTGGAGATCGGCTCGCTGTCCACGAGCACACCGTCATTGTCGAAGATCACCAGGTCGTATCGCATGGCCCCAGCGTAGAACGCAAAAATGCCTCAACCCCCGGACAAGGTCCGGGGGTTGAGGCTAAAAATTGTTCGGCGGCGTCCTACTCTCCCACAGGGTCCCCCCTGC
>NZ_JBVJWR010000043.1:0-9213 GCF_055602235.1 Streptomyces sp. NPDC037410
ACACCCTCGGCCCTTCGTCTGGACGAAGACCGCCGACGACATCCTCGACAAGGTCGCCGCCTACTGCCGACGAATCTCCGACTCAGGACACTAGGTGCGCTTCGGCTTCTTGCGGGTGGAGGGGTTGCCCGTGCGGGTGGCCCGGCGCTTCTCGTACTGGGCCGCGGACGTCTCGTACTCCGTGCGGTGCAGTTTCTCGCCGGGGGCCTCGACGAGGCAGCGGGCGGCGTACGCGAGGAGGGAGCCGATGAAGCCGATGGCCTTCAGGCTGCGGAGGGACTCCTCGCGGGCCGGGTCGGCCGGACGGCGGACGAAGCCCTCCCAGGTCTTGGCGAAGGCGATGGCGCTGCAGACCGCGAACATGACGACGACCAGCGTGTTGACGACGCCGCCGACGTCGGCGATCTGCAGGCCCTCGTAGGCGAAGCGCAGCACGAAGCAGGCCGCGACGGCGGCGGCGAGCGCGCCGGCGGCGAGGCCGGCGCGGCGCAGCGCGTAGTGGCCGCTGTGGTCGACCCAGGTCGTGCCGAAGAAGCGGATCTCCTCCGGTTGCGGTCCGGTCCTGGCGGGGGGCTGCTCTTCGTCGTTCACAGGGTCGATTATCCCTGGGGCGACGGTGAAGGGCTCAGATGCAGCGCGGTGCGACCATGGCGTCGCTGCCTGTGTGGACGTACGCGTCGGAGACCCACTCGCCCGGCGCTATGTTGTCCCAGATGGTCGTCGTGCCGTACGGGCCGGTGATGCTCTCGGCGTACTTCTGGCAGTAGATCGGCACCTTGGCGTCCAGGGGCAGGACCCGGACGATCGCGTACTGGGTTCCGGGGCCCGAGCGCACGTTGACCCTGTAGCCGGGCGCGACCGGGTAGGACGTGACGGCGGAGGAGCTGCCGGCCGTGGCGAGCACCAGGCCCAGGGCAGCGGCCGCGCCGCCGACGGTGGTGAGCATTCTTCTGCGGAGCATCGTCTTCCTCGTCCCTGTCAGCCGCAACGGCGGGCGACGTAGCCGTCGCTGCCGGTCTTCACGTACGCGTCCGAGACGAACTCGTCGCTCGCGATGTTGTCCCAGAGATTCGTGGTGCCGTACGGACCGGAGATCGATTCACCCGGCGTCTGGCAGTAGATCGGCACGCTCACGCCCAGCGCGAGGGTCCGCACGATCTCGTACTTGGTCCCCGGGCCGGAGCGCACGTTCACGCGGTAGCCGGGTGCGATCGGGTAGCGCGCCACGCCCATGGTGACCACCTCATCCAGTGCCGTGGCGGCGTTCGTCTCTTCAACGCTCATGACGCCCTCCCCCGTTGGAAGCGGAATCGCTCCGCCGAATTTCACTCTCTGCGACGCGCAGGCTAGCAAGCCCCTCCGACATCCCACGCACCATGGACTAGGCTCCGTGCGTCGCGCACGCGCGCGAACTCAACGGGGACCACACGGGGGTGGGCGATGCCGCCGTTGCGCAGTACCGGTGCCGACCGGGAAGCAGAAGGACCTGAGTACGCGGGTGAGTACCGCCTTCAGGCCTGTCTCGGCGCGGGCGGCATGGGAGTGGTGCATCTGGCCACCTCCCCTTCCGGGCTGCGGCTCGCCGTCAAGGTCGTGCACGGGCAGTACGCGGAGGACCCTGAGTTCAGGGCCCGCTTCCGCCAGGAGGTGGCCGCCGCGCGCCGGGTCAGCGGGGCCTTCACCGCGCCGGTCGTCGACGCCGACCCCGATGCCGTACGCCCCTGGATGGCGACCCTCTACGTGCCCGGCCCCACCCTCGCCGACCAGGTGAAGCGGAACGGCCCGCTGTCCCCTGCCGAGCTGCGCCGGCTCACCGCCGGGCTCGCCGAGGCGCTGCGCGACATCCACCGGGCCGGGGTGGTCCACCGGGACCTCAAGCCCAGCAACGTGCTGCTGACCGACACCGGGCCGAAGGTCATCGACTTCGGCATCTCCCGGCCCGTGGACAGCGATCTCCACACCGAAACGGGGAAGTTGATCGGCTCGCCGCCCTTCATGGCACCCGAGCAGTTCCAGCGGCCGCGCGAGGTCGGGCCGGCGGCGGACGTGTTCGCCCTCGGTTCCGTCCTCGTGCACGCGGCGACCGGGCACGGCCCGTTCGACTCCGACAGCCCCTACATCGTCGCGTACCAAGTCGTGCACGACGAGCCCGATCTGACGGGCGTTCCGACCGACCTCGCCCCCCTCGTCGCACGGTGCCTCGCCAAGGAACCGGCGGAACGTCCGACTCCGACCGAGATCATGGCCGCACTGCTGCCGCCGTCGTACGAGGCGGCGGCCTTCATACCGGCCCAGCGGCGGGCCCCCGCCCTGCCCGTACCCGCGCCTCGGACTCCGGGTTCCTGGGACGCGGACACTCCCGTACGGGTGACCACGGAGCGGCCCCGGCGTCTGCCCCGCCGGCCCGTCACCGCCACCGCGCTCCTCGCACTGGCCGGGGTCGGTGCCTTCGTCGCCGTCCAGTTCGGCGGTGCCGGCACCCACGCGCGAGACCCGCACAAGGCCCCGGTGGCCAAGGCTTTCACCGGATGGCAGACCGCACTGCAGAAGGACGGCAAGACCGTCGCACCCGCCTGCGGCTACACCGCCGACGCACTCTTCTGCTCCGGCCGGGGCATCGGCATCGCGCGAATCGCCGCCGCGACCGGCCACGTGGTGTGGTCACGGCCGACAGCCCTCGACGAGAAGCCCTCGGCGCCCACGCCCTTGTCCGGAGGCCTGCTCGGTGTGATCTCCGACGGGCACGGCCTGCGCGCCTATGAAGCCGACGGCACCCCCGGCTGGGACACGGACGCGTCTGGCCACGCCGGAGTACGACAGGCAGGCGACACGGTCCTTTTCACCAGCGATTCGGGCACGGTGGAGGCCGTCGACAGCGCGACGGGGAAGCAGCGCTGGAGTCACTCGCTGCACCGTCACTCGACGCCGCGCTTCGGCCAGTACTCCCCGGAGTCCGGCCTCCTGCCCGTCTACGAGAACTCGCCGGACGGAGCCCAGACCCTGGTCAGCGCCCTGCGCCCGAGGAGCGGCGAGATCGCCTGGCAGAAGCGCATGGACGGAGATCTCGTCCCCATGGGCACAGGAGCGGGCGGTGTGCTCTTCCTGCGGTCCACGAACCGCGACTCGCGCACCGACGCCGTCGTTCTGTACGACCCCGCCAAGCGGTCCACGCGCCGGATCCCCGTGCCTTCCCTGATGGACGAACCCAAGTTCGCCGTTCGGGGCACGACCGTCTATCTGCTGACGCCGACGGGCCAGCTCATCGCCCTGGACGCCGCCACTCCCGGCGGCCGCGTCGCCTGGGAGCTGGAGACCGCCGCCGGCACCGCGTCCGTCCCTGTCGTCGGCCCCGGTGACCGGCTCTACTTCTCCGCCTCCGACGGCCGGCTTCTCGCCGTCGACACCGCGCGCGGTGCGCTCCTCGGGCAGACCAGACCCCGTCTGCGGGACGGCAAGCTCGGGTACGCGACGACCGTCCCCGCCCCCGTCGTCGCCGCCGACCGGGTCTTCGGGACGGCGCCGGACGGTTCCGTGTTCGCGGTGGACGCGCGTGATCCGGCGTCCTGGTAGGTCCGCTCGGTCCGTATGACGAAGGGGAGCGGGTTCGAGAACCCGCTCCCCTTCCTCGTGCGTACGTCTCGCCGGGATCAGCCCAGCTTCGTCACGTCCCGGACCGCGCCCTTGTCGGCGCTCGTCGCCATCGCCGCGTACGCGCGCAGCGCCGCCGACACCTTGCGCTCACGGTTCTTCGGCGCGTACACGCCGCCGAGGGCCTCGCGGCGGGCCGCCAGGGTGGCGTCGTCGACGAGGAGCTCGATCGAGCGGTTCGGGATGTCGATGCGGATGCGGTCGCCGTCCTCGACGAGCGCGATCGTGCCGCCCGAGGCCGCCTCCGGCGAGGCGTGGCCGATGGAGAGGCCCGAGGTGCCGCCCGAGAAGCGGCCGTCGGTGACGAGCGCGCAGGTCTTGCCCAGGCCGCGGCCCTTGAGGAAGGAGGTCGGGTAGAGCATCTCCTGCATGCCGGGGCCGCCGCGCGGGCCCTCGTAGCGGATGACGACGACGTCGCCGTCCGTGACCTGCTTGTTCAGGATCTTCTCGACGGCCTCCTCCTGCGACTCGCAGACGACGGCCGGGCCCTCGAAGGTCCAGATGGACTCGTCGACGCCTGCGGTCTTCACGACGCAGCCGTCGACGGCGAGGTTGCCGTGCAGGACGGCGAGGCCGCCGTCCTTCGAGTACGCGTGGGTCGCGTCGCGGATGCAGCCGTTCGCCGCGTCCGTGTCGAGGGTGTCCCAGCGCTCCGACTGGGAGAAGGCGGTCGCCGAGCGGACGCAGCCGGGGGCCGCGTGCCACAGCTCGACGGCCTCGTCGGAGGGGGAGCCGCCACGGACGTCCCAGGTGTCCAGCCACTCCTTGATGGAGCGGGAGTGGACCGCGTGGACGTCCTCGTTCAGCAGGCCCGCGCGGTAGAGCTCGCCGAGGATGGCGGGGATGCCGCCCGCCCGGTGCACGTCCTCCATGTAGTACGTGCGGTCCTTGGCGACGTTCGGGGCGACCTTGGACAGGCAGGGCACCCGGCGGGAGACCTCGTCCATGTCCGGCAGACCGTAGTCGAGCTCGGCCTCCTGGGCGGCGGCGAGCAGGTGCAGGATCGTGTTGGTGGAGCCGCCCATGGCGATGTCGAGCGCCATGGCGTTCTCGAAGGCGCCGCGGGTGGCGATCGAGCGCGGCAGGACGGAGGCGTCGTCCTCGTCGTAGTAGCGGCGGGTGATGTCGACGACGGTGCGGGCCGCGTCCTCGTACAGCGCCTTGCGGGCGGTGTGGGTGGCGAGCACCGTGCCGTTGCCGGGGAGGGAGAGGCCGATCGCCTCGGTCAGGCAGTTCATCGAGTTGGCGGTGAACATGCCGGAACAGGAACCGCAGGTCGGGCAGGCGTTCTCCTCGATGCGGGAGATGTCCTCGTCCGAGATCTTCGGGTTCACGGCGTCGGAGATCGCGTCGACCAGGTCGAGCGTGCGGACCGAGCCGTCGACGAGCGTGGCGCGGCCGGACTCCATCGGGCCGCCGGAGACGAAGACCGTCGGGATGTTCAGGCGGAGGGCCGCCATCAGCATGCCGGGGGTGATCTTGTCGCAGTTGGAGATGCAGATGAGGGCGTCGGCGCAGTGCGCCTCGACCATGTACTCCACGCTGTCCGCGATCAGGTCGCGGGAGGGCAGGGAGTAGAGCATGCCGCCGTGGCCCATGGCGATGCCGTCGTCGACGGCGATCGTGTTGAACTCGCGGGCGATGCCGCCGGCGGCGGTGATGGCCTCGGAGACGATCCGGCCGACGGGCTGGAGGTGGGTGTGGCCGGGCACGAACTCGGTGAAGGAGTTGGCGACGGCGATGATCGGCTTCCGGCCGATGTCCGCGCCGGGTACACCGGAGGCGCGCATAAGGGCGCGTGCGCCCGCCATGTTGCGGCCGTGGGTGACTGTGCGGGACCTCAGCTCGGGCATCGTCGCTCGCTCCTCGTGATGGGTGTGCTTGCATTCGAGCGTACGCCGGTGCTCCAAGATCTGGACAGGGCGTCCGGAATGCGGGACGGATGTTCAGCTCGCGGACGTGCCGGTACGCGTGCTTCCTCAGGCTTCCGTCAGGTAGCGCTGGAGGGTCGGGGCCACCTGTTCGATGATGCGCTCCGGGTCCGCCGAGGCCAGCGGCTCGACCTGGATCACGTACCGCATGATCACGATCCCGATCATGTGCGAGGCGGCCAGCTCCGCACGGAAGCCGGGGTCCGGCACGTCGAGCTCGGCCGCGATCCGCTCCAGGAGCCGGCGCAGCACGAAGGTCCGCAACACCTTGGCCGCCGCCTCGTGGGTGAGCGCGGAGCGGACGATCGCGAGGAGCGGGGCGCGGGAGGCCGGGTTCTCCCAGACGCCGATGAAGAAGCGCGCGAGCCGCTCGCCGATGGCCTCGCGGGGGCCGCCGAGGATCGCCGGGACGACGGTCGCAGGCTCGAAGGAGACCTCGACGGCGGCGGCGAAGACCTCGTCCTTCGTGCCGAAGTAGTGGTGCACGAGCGCCGGGTCCACGCCGGCCGCCTTGGCGATCCCGCGCACCGAGGCCTTGTCGTAGCCGCGCTCGGCGAACTGGGTGCGGGCCGCCTCCAGGATCCGCGTCCGGGCGTCCGGTCCGCTCTCCTCCTCGGTACGGGACGGGCGGCCGCGCCGGCGCGGGGCCGGGTCGGTCATGGGCGGGGGGCCCGTTCGGTCGTCGGGCGGGCGGGCGCCGAGGCCAGGTGGAGACGGGTGAAGGCGAGGGCCTCCGCGAGATCGGCCTCGCGTTCGGCGGCTGACATCGCGCGGCGGGTGTTGACCTCGATGACGACGTGCCCGTCGAAGCCGGTGAGGGCGAGCCGCTCCAGGAGCTCGGCGCAGGGCTGCGTGCCGCGCCCCGGGACGAGGTGCTCGTCCTTGGCGGACCCCTTGCCGTCGGCGAGGTGGACGTGGCCGAGCCGGTCGCCCATGCGGTCGATCATCGCGAGGGCGTCGGTGCGGGCGGTCGCGGTGTGCGAGAGGTCGACGGTGAAGTGCCGGTAGTCGTCCTTGGTGACGTCCCACTCGGGGGCGTACGCGAGCATCTCGCGGTCTTTGTACCGCCACGGGTACATGTTCTCGACGGCGAAGCGCACGTCCGTCTCGTCCGCCATCCGCCAGATGCCGGTCACGAAGTCCTTGGCGTACTGGCGCTGCCAGCGGAACGGCGGGTGCACGACGACCGTCGACGCGCCGAGCCGCTCGGCGGCGGCCTGGGCGCGCTGGAGCTTGACCCACGGGTCGGTGGACCAGACGCGCTGCGTGATGAGGAGGCAGGGGGCGTGCACGGCCAGGATCGGGACCTGGTGGTAGTCGGAGAGGCGGCGCAGTGCCTCGATGTCCTGGCTGACCGGGTCGGTCCACACCATGACCTCGACGCCGTCGTACCCGAGGCGCGCGGCGATCTCGAAGGCCGTCGCCGTCGACTCCGGATAGACCGAGGCCGTCGACAGGGCGACCTTCGCATCCGGGATGCGCACCACTGGTTCTGCCACGGGGTAAGGGTACGGGGCGGGCCGGGGGGCCGGAGGGTGGTTCCGGTCACGCCCCCGCCCCGTGCGGCTCGCGGCCCGTCAGCGCTCCGGCCCCAGGACCGTGCGGCCCGTCAGTGCCCCGGCCGCCCCAGGACCGTGCGGCCCGTCAGCGCTCCGGCCCCAGGCCCGTGCGACCCGTCAGTGCCCCCGCACGCCCCAGGACCGTGCGGCCCGTCAGCGCTCCGGCAGGTGGTCCAGGCGGCGGAGGATGACGCCCTCGCGCAGGGCCCAGGGGCAGATCTCCAGTTCCTCGACGCCCAGCAGGTCCATCGCGCCCTCCGCGACGAGCGCGCCCGCGAGGAGCTGGCCGGCGCGGCCCTCCGAGACGCCCGGGAGGGCGGCCCGCTCGGGCGCGGTCATGCCGGCGAGGCGCGGGACCCACTCCTCCAGGGACTTGCGGGACAGGATCCGCTCGACGTAGAGCCCCTCCCCCGAGCCGGGCGCGCCGGCGATCCTGGCGAGCTGCTTGAAGGTCTTGGAGGTGGCCACGACGTGGTCGGGGCGGCCGAAGCGGCTGAACTCGTGGACCGTCCGGGCGATCTGCGCGCGCACGTGGCGGCGCAGGGCCTTCACGTCGGCGGTGTCGGCCGGGTCGCCGGGCAGCCAGCCGGCGGTGAGGCGGCCGGCGCCGAGGGGCAACGAGACCGCCGCGTCCGGGTCCTCGTCGATGCCGTACGCGACTTCGAGGGAGCCGCCGCCGATGTCGAGGAGGAGCAGCTTGCCGGCGGACCAGCCGAACCAGCGGCGGGCGGCGAGGAAGGTGAGCCGGGCCTCCTCCTCGCCGGTGAGGACCTGGAGGTCGACCCCGGTCTCGTCCTTCACGCGCGCGAGGACCGCGTCGGCGTTGCTGGCCTCGCGCACGGCGGAGGTCGCGAAGGGCAGCACCTCCTCGCAGCCCTTGTCCTCGGCGGCCAGGAGCGCGTCCCGCACGGTCGCGATGAGCCGCTCGACGCCGCCGGGCGCGATGGCACCCCGCTCGTCGAGCAGCTCGGCGAGCCGCAGCTCCGCCTTGTGCGAATGGGCGGGCAGCGGCCGGGCGCCGGGGTGGGCGTCCACCACGAGGAGGTGCACTGTGTTCGAACCGACGTCGAGGACTCCGAGTCTCATGGGCGGAACGCTACTGCGCGGACACGCATACGCTTGGTGTTGTGCCAAAGACGAAAAAGGCGAAGCCGGGCAAAGAGAGCGACGGCGCGCGCGTGAAGGACGCCAGGACCGCGCACGCGGCGAAGGCCGTGAAGAAGCAGAAGAAGCGGACCGAGCCGGACGAGAAGGGGCTCGACTTCGCGCGCGCGTGGGTCGAGTTTCCCGATCCGGCCGACGAGGAGCAGGTCTTCCGCTGCGACCTCACCTGGCTGACCTCGCGCTGGACGTGCATCTTCGGAAACGGCTGCCAGGGCATCCAGGAGGGGCGCGCCGACGACGGCTGCTGCACGCTGGGCGCGCACTTCTCCGACGAGGACGACGAGAAGCGGGTCGCCGGGCACGTGGCGCGGCTGACGCCCGAGCTGTGGCAGTTCCACGACGTCGGTACGGAGTCGGGCTGGGTGCAGCTCGACGAGGACGGCGACCGGCAGACCCGCCGCTGGGAGGGGTCCTGCATCTTCCAGAACCGGCCCGGGTTCGCGGGCGGCGCGGGCTGCTCGCTGCACATCCTGGCCATGAAGGAGGGCCGGGAGCCGCTGGAGACGAAGCCGGACGTGTGCTGGCAGCTGCCGGTGCGCCGGACGTACGACTGGATCGACCGGCCCGACGACACCAAGGTGCTCCAGGTGTCGATCGGCGAGTACGACCGGCGCGGCTGGGGTCCCGGCGGCCATGACCTGCACTGGTACTGCACGACGGCGTCGTCGGCGCACGTCGGCGGCGAGCCCGTGTACGTCTCGTACCGGCCGGAGCTGGTCGAGATGATGGGCGAGGAGGCGTACGGGGAGCTCGCCGCGCTGTGCGAGGCGCGGCTGGCCTCGCAGCTGCCGCTGGTGGCCCCGCATCCGGCGGATCCCGTCTAGTGATCTGGTTTTGAGGTCGTGGGTCGCCACGTGAGGCGACCCCTGTTTCAGATTGCGGTGTTCGCCTGCGGCCGGTCGCGCGTTCGC
>NZ_JBVJWR010000044.1:0-7870 GCF_055602235.1 Streptomyces sp. NPDC037410
TCCGTGAGGTGAGTTCCTAGACAGCTCCCACCACACCGGAGGTCTTCGCCATGTTCAAGACCAGACCAGTGTCAACAACGCTCGTGATCAATACAGCTAGGACCTGTCCGGCCGATCACGCCTCTGATCCGAGCACCGGTCCGATCCGGGAGGTCGGGAAACGGGAGACGCGCCGGGCCGGGGGTTCTTGGAGCACCGCACCTGGTAGAACACTGCCCCGTGGGTATCCAGGAGCGCGAACGCAAGATGTACCGGCCGCTGCGGCGGGCTGGCCTCGAGGTGATCCCGAACACGGTGCCGGACGGAACGATGCCGTTCGTCTCCGGATACCGTCCCGAGGACATCGTCGGCGGCTTCTCCCACCCGTACGAAACCCCACGGCTCGTCCAGCGTCTCAACGAGGACTGGTACGACCTGGCGGTCTCCTCGGGCCTTCTCGACCACCAGCGCGAGTTCCTCGTCCAGCTTCCCCACGGCACCCACACGCACCATGCTCTCCTGCCGAAGGAGCACTTGCATTATGGCCGCCATTCCCCATCGCCGGTCTGGACCCGGGTCCGGCTCCTCGACCGCTGGGACATCATGGGCCGGGGTGCGGCATCGGCGTTCCTCGGCATACGTGCGGGCCACCCGGGTTTCAGCATGATGGCGCTCGACAGCAGCGTGTACATCAGCTGCTCGACGGGCGAGATCGGTGTCGACGTGAGGGCGGTGGCCCACCCGGCCCACTCTGAGAACATCCTGCAAGACCTGGAGTGGTACGCACATTGGGACTATCCCCGCACCGACAAGGAGTTGCAGAAGCGGATCGCTGCCTGGCTCGCGGGCCGCACACTGGGGACCGCCAGCCGGTCCAACTGATGATCACGCGGGCCCCGGCGGCGAGGCCGGCAAGCTTGTCGCCGTCCAGCTGATCATGTGACTACTCCGTGCTCGAGTCGTTCCTCTGGGCATGGGGCGGGGTGATCTGAGCGATGCCGAGTGGGAACAGCTGCGGCCGTTCCTGCCCGTGAGCAACGGGCGTTGTGGCAGATGGCGAGATCACCGTCAGGTGATCGACGGGATTCTCCACCGGGTGCGGACCGGCGTGCAGTGGCGTGACCTGGCCGAACGGTTCGGTCCGTGGAAGACCGTCTATGAACGCCACCGCCTGTGGTCGGCCGACGGAACCTGGGAACGCCTGCTCCGGCAGGTCCAGGCCGAGGCCGACGCGGCCGGGGAGATCGGCTGGGACATCTCGGTCGACTCCACCGTCGTGCGTGCACATCAGCACGCTGCCGGCGCCCGCACCGATCCGCCGCCGGCTCCCGCCTCAAAGGGGGCCGCAGCAGCAGAACACCAGGGCGAGACGCGGTGGCAGAGCCTCGTCGCCCACCTGGCGGAGGTGGTACAGAAGGTGAGGGCCTGGGCCGCTCGCGGGGCGGGTTCACGACCAAGATCCATCTGAGTGCGGACGGCCGCTGCCGCCCGCTGTCCCTGATCGTCACACCGGGACAGCGGGCGGACTGCACGCAGTTCGAGCCGGTGTTGGAGAAGATCCGTGTCCCGAGGACCGGGCCGGGCAGGCCGCGGAAGAAGCCTGACAGCCTCGCGGCGGACAGGGCCTACAGCAACGGGCCGTGCCGTGAGTACCTGCGGCGCCGGGGCATCCGGCACACCATCCCGGAGAAGATCGACAGCCAGGCCGCCCGCCTGCGCAAAGGCTCACGCGGCGGACGGCCACCGGGCTTCGACGAGGAGCGGTACAAGAAGCGCAACACCGTCGAACGGGCCATCAACAAGCTCAAGCATGCCCGAGCTGTGGCCACCCGCTACGACAAGCGCGGCTACATCTTCCTCGGAACCGCTACTGCCGCAGCCGTCGTCATCTGGCTCCGCACATGATCGGCCGGACAGTCCCTAGGCGGCGGGTGAGGTCGGTGGCGAGCTGCCCCGCCGCCGGGCCGCGCGCGGCGGGGTTGGGCGGTTCCAGGATCTGGAGCAGCTCGAGCGTCTCGCGGGCTTCGTCGGCGGTGAGCACGGCAAGGCGGGCTCGCTCGGGTGGGTGCCGTTGACCTGGGTGCCGTCGGGGACGAGGGCGCGGATCCGGGCGCCGTCGTCTGGAAGGTGCGCCAGGGACGTGTCGGGTGTTCAGAAGGCTGGGACCTGTGCCCGAGCGACTGCCCTTCCAGACCTGGTGACAGGGGGGTGCGACAGGGTGCTGTGGGCTGTGTCCCTTCGTTGAAAGGTTCTTCAGTTGGTACAGCACGAACGCCGCTCTGATCAGGCGGCAGAAGCCCAGGCCCCCAGGCCCCGGAAGCCCGCGCCGGCGGATGCTGCCGGCATCCTGGCGCTCCAGCGCAGCGCGGGCAACGCCGCCGCTCTGCGGATGCTCCAGCTTTCCGGTCACCCTTACGCCCAGCCTTCCGTCCAGCGCAAGGACCAAGCACAGGAACAGCACGTGCACGGCGCGGGCTGCGGCCACCAGCAGACCCTCCCCGACCGGCCCGCCGTTCAGCGTTCCGCCGTTCACGATGTCCTCGCCGGAAGCGGCCGCCCCATGGACGCCCCGCTCCGCGAGGAGATGGAAGTCCGCCTTGGCGCCGACTTCTCCGACGTCCGCATCCACGACAACAGCGCCGCCCGCGCTTCCGCCGCTGAAATCGGTGCCCGCGCTTACACCAGCGGCAACAACGTCGTCATAGGCGACGGTGGGGGAGACAAACACACCCTCGCCCACGAACTCACCCACGTCGTCCAGCAGCGCAAGGGCCCCGTCTCCGGCACCAACAACGGCAACGGCCTCAGCATCTCCGACCCCGGCGACCGCTTCGAACGCGAAGCCGAAGCCAACGCCGCGAGAGTCATGGCAGGTGAACCCTCAGCGGTGCGGTCGGCCGGTGACACACCAAATCACTCGGCGTCAGCGATTCAGCGAGCAGGCGGAAAAGGCGGGAAGAAGGACGTCGGTAAAGGCGGCAAGAAGGGTGGAGGTAAAGCAACGAGTGAAACTTCCGATGTCGCCACCGCTCCCGCCGTGAAGACCATCAAATTTCCCGGACAGGACCCACAGGCGATCAGTATGACATTCGACTCGCGAGAGGCGTCGCTGGGGGTGCATAAGGTAGGGAATCACGTCTACAAGATATTCGGCGGAGGGTCAATGGTCAAAGCCCCGTCGGGGTACGTTAGAGCAGTGAAGGCCCTAGAGGAATTCAAAAAGCAGGGCCTGGGTGGTCGAATTGCTGGCGCTGAAGCAGCAGGGCGCCTTACCTATTCCGACGGGGGTCCAGGCGAGGTCGGCTGGGCTGTCAAAATGGACTTCGTCACTGGTACGCGCTGGCAGTTCGGAAAGCCGGGAGGGGATACGATCTTCAATAATGAGATCCAGGGTCTCACCTTGTCCCAGCTGGGGGAGATTAGGGAAAATCTCGTGAAGGCGAAGAAGGCTAAGGTCAACGACCTTCAAGGGGTCATCAATGGCGGAGTTATGCACTTCCTGGATCTCCACACCGGAGGTTCTGGAGGTCAGGCGGAGTTTGCTGTGGAATTTGTTGATGCCAGAATTGCAGAGCTGTCCCAGTAGTAAGCGCGTGTGATCTGTCCAGCGGCACCCTGCGCTACCTGACCACGCAGCTCCGTACCCGGCAGCGAAAGATCGGGACCCGGTGGCGACGGCTGCCTGCCGACCGTCAGCCCCTGCTCGCCCTCGCTCATCTGCAGCGCGGGGACACGTTCGCGCCGCTCGCCGCCGGGTTCGGCATCGGAGTCGCGACCATGTACCGATACATACGTGAGGTGATCGACGACCTGGCTGCCGTCGCGCCGACCCTGACCGAGGCGATGAAAACCGTACGAGCGAAAACCTTCGTGATCCTTGACGGAACCTTGCTGTCAATCGACCGGATCGCTGCCGGCACCCCAAGGTCCGCTGTCTCGGCGAACAGGCTATGGCCACCCTGAAGGGCTGGCGCCCTCTGCGGAAGCTCCGCTGCAGCACCAACCGGATCACCAACATGGTGAAGGCCGTTGTCGTCCTTCACCACGTCTCAACCTGAGGTCAGAAAAGACTGCATGAGCTTTGACATCCTCGTGTGCCGGCTCGAGAACGGTGAGCCGGCACCGCTGGACATGAGTGCCGCGCACGAGGTCCCCGCCCCCTATACGGTGACGCGGGACCCCGAGACGGACTTCCCGCTGGCGAGTACGGCGGAGGGGGAGGAAGCGGGCGTGTACTTCAACGGCCCGACCGGCATCACCGTCAACCGCTTCGGAGGGGACGGAATGATGGACCTCCTCGCCGTCCTCCTGCGTCAACTGGATGCCGTGCTCGTCGTCCCGGGCGGGCCGACCGTGATTCGCGGGAAGAGGATCGAGAGCTTCTGCCCGCCTCCCTCAGGGACGAATGGCCCGTCGTGGTGGCCCGTGGCGGCGCGGAGATCGAGCAGGCGATCCGGGCTTCCTGAACGAGTGGGCAAGGGGCCGTTCCCGGTGCGTGGAACCGGTACGGCTCCGTCGTCTCTGCGCGGACGCGGGCGCGCGGCTCTGTGATCAACGGTGAGCAGGCGTTGCACGGGTACGGCAAACCAAAAGGGACCCGGCGGAGGCGGAGCTGACGCTTGAGCTTTACACAGAGGGCGCGCCCAGCTGTGGCCCAGGGTATCCGTAGGCAACGCCGAATACAGCGGGCGTCGCTGAGCCTCGGGCACCACGACCGTCATCACGTTCACCGATCAGTCTCCCAACGGCGGTGAACGGCTAACTTGATCTTTAACGTCTGGGCCGTTGGTCAGCCGCTGAATGGGGTCGAGGTGATCGCAGGCCGCGTGGGATCATCTCGGCATGCGCCTGGTAGCTGACGGAGCTGATCGCCCGGACGTCCCCTGCCGACTGGAAGATCACCGCGTTCTCCACCTGGAGCTTGAGCAAGCTCGCCGACCACCTCATCAAGCAGAAGGTGACCGCGGCCATCAGCCGGGAGACCCTGCGCCGGATCCTGCGCGCCGGCACGATCCGCTGGAAGACCACCACCACGTGGAAGGCGTCCACCGACCCAGAGTTCATCGCCAAGATGCACCGCGTCCTGGCGCTGTACGACACCCCGCACGTAGACGGGGGGATATGCGTCGATGAGCTCGGGCCGCTGAACTTGATGCCTCGTAAGGGCAAGCCGTGGGGGCCGGTGAGGCGTCCGCGCAGGCTGCGGGCAACCTACAACCGCTACAGCGGGGTGCGGCAGTTGCTCGCGGCCCTAGATCTGGCCACCGGCAAGCTGTACTACCGCATCCGCCCGCGCAAGCGGTGGCGCGAGTTCCTCGACCTCCTCAAAGCCCTGCGCGCACGCCGGCCCGGGGAAAAGCTGTATGTGGTGCTGGACAACTTCTCCCCGCACAAGCACGCCAAGGTCCTTACCTGGGCGGCCGACAACGACGTTGAGCCGATCTTCCTGCCGACCTACGGCTCCTGGCTGAACTGGATCGAGGCCGAGTTCGCGGACCTGCGCTACTTCGCGCTCAACGGCACTGACCATCGCAGCCACGACGAGCAGAACGCCGCCATCGCCGCCTACGTCCGCTGGCACAACACCCGCGCGGAACCGAAGACCAACTTCGCCCCCGACTCACCCATCCGCACCTGGACGCATTACCCGGCCGAGGCTGCGTGTGCGCCACTAGCGTGCTCCCATGAACGATCATGTTGTTGCTCATGGTTTCACGTCGGTGGACACGCAGCCCCGGCCCTCTGAGTGGGTTCAGGTCCTGGACCGTTTGGGTGCGGAGCCGTTCTACGCCGCTTACAAGCAGCGGTTGCAGGAGTTCCTGTGTGCCAAGCCCGGCGGGCTGTTCCTTGAGGTCGGAGCGGGTACCGGGGACGCTGCCGTGGCCCTGCGCTCGCAGTGTGGGGCCGAGGTCGTGGCGGTCGACAGCTCATTGACGATGATCGCGCAGGCGCGGGACCGAGGACTGCCACGCGCCGCTGTCGCGGACGGGCACCGGTTGCCGTTCGCAGCGGCTCGGTTCGACGGCGCCTGGGCTGACCGGGTCCTGCAACACGTCGCCGAACCGTCGCGGGTGCTGGATGAATTGTTGCGGGTGGTCCGTCCCGGCGGCCGGGTCGCCTTGGCAGATCCGGACTACGACACCCAGGTACTCGACATTGACGATCAGGAGCTTGCCCGCCGGGTGTTGCGCTTCAGGGCTGACGTGGGCCTGCGCAACGGCGCGCTGGCCCACCAGCACGCCGGATTGCTCGCTGCTCGCGGCCTTCACGACATCACGGTGGAAGCCCGGACCATGGTCGTGCGCGACCCGTCGGCAGCCGACAATGTCATGGGCCTGCGCACCTGGGCGCACAGTGCCGCTGCTCGGGGTTACCTCGAATCCGCGGACGCGGACCGGTTCGTGGCCCAGTTCGACGATGCCGTGCGCGCAGGACGCTTCACCTACGCCGTCACGTTCTTCCTCACCGCGGGCACGCTGCCCTTGCCAGGCTGACAGCCAGCGGGGCACAACTCGACCTTGATCTCCTTCGCCCAGTGGCGGATGTCGGTGCCTCCGTTGTGCAGACGGGTTGTCCAAAATCACGTAGATCGGGGCGCCGTCGGGCCGGTCGCGCACGGATCGATTTCGGCGCGGCCAGCGTGTTGGCGGCCCTCTTCTTGCGACGGTTCACGCCCCACAGGGTGTCGTCGCCGACCGAGTAGCGGCCAAGCAAGTAGCGCACGCCGTGGGTGCGGTGATACGTGGCAGGCAGCCGGTCGGGGTGCTTTCGGGCAGCCCAGCCTCACCCCGAGCCCGAGCCCGCGCTCGGGTGGATGCCGAGCGGGCCGAACTCGTCGAAGGCGAAGCCCCGGTCCGGGAAGCGGTCCATGACCTCCTCACGTACGCGGTTCCCGTCGGCCCACGCCGGCAGCATCATCGCCTGCCGGTAGCGCACCGAGTTGGCGCTGCCCCGACGCACGATCTGCTGCAGTTTCCGCCCCTCCGCCACGACCACCAACCCGGCCAAACCCTCTGCGGTCACAGCACTAGGCCGTGTATCGAAAGTGGATCTTGGGTCGTGAATGCTCTCAAGTCATGGGGCGGGGAGATCTCACGGACGAGCAGTGGGCGGTGCTGGAGCCATTGGTGCCGAAGGGCGCCAGGGCGGGGCGGCCGCCGGTCTGGCCTCGCCGACGGCTGATCGACGGCATACGGTTTCGGGTCCGGACCGGTGTTCCATGGCGGGACGTGCCCGTCGAGTACGGGCCTTGGGGCCGGATCTATGACCTGTTCCGCCGATGGCAGCGGAACGGCACCTGGCAGCGGATCCTCACCCGGCTGCAGTCCCTGGCCGACGCGAAAGGAGCGATCACATGGGACCTGAGCGTCGACTCCACGGTGTGCCGCGCTCATCAGCATGCGGCCGGGGCCCGGAAACAGGGCGACCTGCAGAAGGAACTGCCGGGCGGTGAGTTCACCGAGCCCGGTGATCACGGGCTGGGACGCTCGCGCGGCGGGTTCACCACCAAGCTGCACCTGGCTGTCGAGCAGGGCCAGAAGCCCATGTCGATCGTGGTGACCGCAGGGCAGCGCGGGGACTCGCCGCAGTTCGAACCGGTGCTGGAGAAGGTCCGCGTGCCCCGCATCGGGCCGGGCCGGCCACGCGTTCGTCCCGATCGCGTGCGGGCTGACAAGGCGTACGCCTCCCGCAGGAACCGCGCCTACCTCCGCCGCCGCGGGATCCGCTGCACCATCCCCGACAAGGCCGACCAAGCGCGCAACCGCCAGAAGCTCGGTTCCCGGGGGGGGGGGCCGGCGCGCCCCGACCCGGTCGGCTCCCGCGAGCGCCATGTGGTCTAGTGTGGGGGGAAACACCCCCAGAAAAACAACGGGGGCGCCACACGCTCCGA
>NZ_JBVJWR010000044.1:7880-8929 GCF_055602235.1 Streptomyces sp. NPDC037410
GAAGGACCCGCTCCCACTTCCTCCGCCGCTCTCCCCCCTACACCACCCCCGACAATCCCACCCCCCCCCCCCCCCGCCCCCCTCCCCCCCCCCCCCCCCCCCCCCCCCCCCGCCTCGACCCGGTCGACTACCGCGAGCGCCATGCGGTCGAGTGCGGGATCAACCGCCTCAAGAGAAACCGCGCGGTCGCCACGCGCTACGACAAGCTCGCCGTCCGCTTCGAGGCGACTGTGCTGGTCGCAGCGATCAACGAATGGCTATGACCCAGTCTCGCGCGTCATCACGTAGGTGTTCCCAATGTCGGGATCGCCGTAGAAGAAGAACAGCTTCAAATCGTCGTGCTGATCGCGGTCCACGTAGAAGGACCACGCGTATGTCGATGGGGGTTCAGGAGTCGCGGTGTCAGTGGCCATCACGGGGGAACGGCTCTCCACTCGGGTCCGGACTGCCAGCGCGAGTCGGACGACCTGTCCTCCTTCGTCGTCGGTCAGTTGCCAGGTTCCCGTGCCGGAGAAGCGCCAGCCGTCCTCGAAGTCGAAGTCCTGCCCGTCGAGCTTTTCCAGAAGAGCCGTTCCGTCTTTGCGAAGCACCACGCGGGTCCCCTCGACGTTTTGCCAGCCTCCAGTGACGTCGGCTGCCGTGGCGTCGTGGAGCCCTGTTCCCTCGTAGTACTGATAGGGACCGGCACACCCCGTCAGAACAGCCAAAACCGCCATCAAGCCCCCGAGGGTCGCCCCCCACGCACGCAGCCTGTTCTCGCCCGCCACCAGGACCTCCCACCCTCAGTCCGCATCGACCAACCGATAGGGGCGGGCCGTGGAGAGATAGCTTGTCAGACCTGTTGAACGCGTTCAACTCTGCGACTGGAGGGGGGCGCACACCATCCCCGGCTCGCGCATCCAGCGCTGCCCGCAGCCGCCGATGAGCACCGCGAGCAGCGTTTTCGATACACGGCCTAGCTTGATCTTTAACCTGTGCGGCGAGGCCGTGGGGTCGTCGACTTCTTGTTCCGGGACGTGGCGGTGTCGGTTTTGCGGACTGTGTGGACG
>NZ_JBVJWR010000045.1:0-3300 GCF_055602235.1 Streptomyces sp. NPDC037410
TTGCTTCAGAACTAACACAGTGGACGCGAGCAACTGAGGACAAGCCCTCGGCCTATTAGTACCGGTCAGCTCCACCCATTACTGGGCTTCCACATCCGGCCTATCAACCCAGTCGTCTACTGGGAGCCTTACCCTCTCAAGGAGGTGGGAATACTCATCTCGAAGCAGGCTTCCCGCTTAGATGCTTTCAGCGGTTATCCCTCCCGAACGTAGCCAACCAGCCATGCCCTTGGCAGGACAACTGGCACACCAGAGGTTCGTCCGTCCCGGTCCTCTCGTACTAGGGACAGCCCTTCTCAATATTCCTACGCGCACAGCGGATAGGGACCGAACTGTCTCACGACGTTCTAAACCCAGCTCGCGTACCGCTTTAATGGGCGAACAGCCCAACCCTTGGGACCGACTCCAGCCCCAGGATGCGACGAGCCGACATCGAGGTGCCAAACCATCCCGTCGATATGGACTCTTGGGGAAGATCAGCCTGTTATCCCCGGGGTACCTTTTATCCGTTGAGCGACGGCGCTTCCACAAGCCACCGCCGGATCACTAGTCCCGACTTTCGTCCCTGCTCGACCCGTCGGTCTCACAGTCAAGCTCCCTTGTGCACTTACACTCAACACCTGATTGCCAACCAGGCTGAGGGAACCTTTGGGCGCCTCCGTTACCCTTTGGGAGGCAACCGCCCCAGTTAAACTACCCATCAGACACTGTCCCTGATCCGGATCACGGACCGAGGTTAGACATCCAGCACGACCAGAGTGGTATTTCAACGGCGACTCCACAACCACTGGCGTGGCTGCTTCAAAGTCTCCCACCTATCCTACACAAGCCGAACCGAACACCAATATCAAACTGTAGTAAAGGTCCCGGGGTCTTTCCGTCCTGCTGCGCGAAACGAGCATCTTTACTCGTAGTGCAATTTCACCGGGCCTATGGTTGAGACAGTCGAGAAGTCGTTACGCCATTCGTGCAGGTCGGAACTTACCCGACAAGGAATTTCGCTACCTTAGGATGGTTATAGTTACCACCGCCGTTTACTGGCGCTTAAGTTCTCAGCTTCGCCCTGTCGAAACAGAGCTAACCGGTCCCCTTAACGTTCCAGCACCGGGCAGGCGTCAGTCCGTATACATCGCCTTACGGCTTCGCACGGACCTGTGTTTTTAGTAAACAGTCGCTTCTCGCTGGTCTCTGCGGCCACCCCCAGCTCACGGAGTAAATCCGATCACCAGGCGTGGCCCCCCTTCTCCCGAAGTTACGGGGGCATTTTGCCGAGTTCCTTAACCATAGTTCACCCGAACGCCTCGGTATTCTCTACCTGACCACCTGAGTCGGTTTAGGGTACGGGCCGCCATGAAACTCGCTAGAGGCTTTTCTCGACAGCATAGGATCATCCACTTCACCACAATCGGCTCGGCATCAGGTCTCAGGCTTAATGTGTGACGGATTTGCCTATCACACGCCCTACACCCTTACCCCGGGACAACCACCGCCCGGGCTGGACTACCTTCCTGCGTCACCCCATCGCTTACCTACTACCACCTTGGATCGACGGCTCCACCACTTTCCTTTCCCCGAAGGGTCCGGAACGGCTTCACGGCCTTAGCATTAATGGGCTCGATATTGGGCGTTTCAAAGCGGGTACCGGAATATCAACCGGTTGTCCATCGACTACGCCTGTCGGCCTCGCCTTAGGTCCCGACTTACCCTGGGCAGATCAGCTTGACCCAGGAACCCTTAGTCAATCGGCGCACACGTTTCTCACGTGTGTATCGCTACTCATGCCTGCATTCTCACTCGTGAACCGTCCACAACTCGCTTCCGCGGCTGCTTCACCCGGCACACGACGCTCCCCTACCCATCACAGCACCCGTTGGGGCTTATTGCTGCAATGACACGACTTCGGCGGTACGCTTGAGCCCCGCTACATTGTCGGCGCGGAATCACTTGACCAGTGAGCTATTACGCACTCTTTCAAGGGTGGCTGCTTCTAAGCCAACCTCCTGGTTGTCTCTGCGACTCCACATCCTTTCCCACTTAGCGTACGCTTAGGGGCCTTAGTCGATGCTCTGGGCTGTTTCCCTCTCGACCATGGAGCTTATCCCCCACAGTCTCACTGCCGTGCTCTCACTTACCGGCATTCGGAGTTTGGCTAAGGTCAGTAACCCGGTAGGGCCCATCGCCTATCCAGTGCTCTACCTCCGGCAAGAAACACACGACGCTGCACCTAAATGCATTTCGGGGAGAACCAGCTATCACGGAGTTTGATTGGCCTTTCACCCCTAACCACAGGTCATCCCCCAGGTTTTCAACCCTGGTGGGTTCGGTCCTCCACGAAGTCTTACCTCCGCTTCAACCTGCCCATGGCTAGATCACTCCGCTTCGGGTCTTGAGCGTGCTACTGAATCGCCCTATTCGGACTCGCTTTCGCTACGGCTTCCCCACACGGGTTAACCTCGCAACACACCGCAAACTCGCAGGCTCATTCTTCAAAAGGCACGCAGTCACGAGACATAGCAAGCTATGTCCGACGCTCCCACGGCTTGTAGGCACACGGTTTCAGGTACTATTTCACTCCGCTCCCGCGGTACTTTTCACCATTCCCTCACGGTACTATCCGCTATCGGTCACCAGGGAATATTTAGGCTTAGCGGGTGGTCCCGCCAGATTCACACGGGATTTCTCGGGCCCCGTGCTACTTGGGTGTCTCTCAAACGAGCCGTCAATGTTTCAGCTACGGGGGTCTTACCCTCTACGCCGGACCTTTCGCATGTCCTTCGCCTACATCAACGGTTTCTGACTCGTCTCACAGCCGGCAGACTGTGAAAGAGAGATCCCACAACCCCGCATGCGCAACCCCTGCCGGGTATCACACGCATACGGTTTGGCCTCATCCGGTTTCGCTCGCCACTACTCCCGGAATCACGGTTGTTTTCTCTTCCTGAGGGTACTGAGATGTTTCACTTCCCCTCGTTCCCTCCACATGCCCTATGTGTTCAGGCATGGGTGACAGCCCATGACGACTGCCGGGTTTCCCCATTCGGAAACCCCCGGATCAAAGCCTGGTTGACGGCTCCCCGGGGACTATCGTGGCCTCCCACGTCCTTCATCGGTTCCTGGTGCCAAGGCATCCACCGTGCGCCCTTAAAAACTTGGCCACAGATGCTCGCGTCCACTGTGTAGTTCTCAAACAACGACCAGCCACCCATCACCCCACCAGACAAGCTGGCGAGTTCACTGGGGCCGGCATCCTCGAAGATACGAACCATACGGCCGTACCCTCAGGACCCAACAACGTGCCAG
>NZ_JBVJWR010000046.1:0-4631 GCF_055602235.1 Streptomyces sp. NPDC037410
ACCCGTGAACGTCTCCACCCACAACGGCTCAGCCCTCAACACCCCACGCATACACGGGAAATGCCCGCCACGCAGCCTTCTGCAACACGCTTTAGTCTCCGCACGCCCGGGTCCTTGACGCCCCGCATCCCTGGGCCCACTATTCATCACATGGTGAATTACTCGGCGGGTGAGCCCGAACAGGCGGCAGTCATCGCGGCAGGCCTCACCACCACCCGAGGCGACCGCCAAGTCCTCCGCGGCATCGACTTCACCGTCCCGACCGGCCAGGTCACCGGCCTCCTGGGCCCCTCCGGCTGCGGCAAGACCACCCTCATGCGCGCCATCGTCGGCACCCAGGCCAAGGTCACCGGCACCCTCCAGGTCCTCGGCCGCCCCGCCGGCGACCCCGCCCTCCGCTCCCGCATCGGCTACGTCACCCAGGCCCCGTCCGTCTACGACGACCTCACCGTCCGCCAGAACCTCGACTACTTCGCCGCCGTCCTGCTCCCCGGCCGCGCCCACCGCCACGACCGCCGCGCCGCCGTCGCCCGGGCCGTCGAGGACGTCGACCTCACCGACCACGCGGACGCCCTCGCCGGCCGGCTCTCCGGCGGCCAGCGCAGCCGCGTCTCCCTCGCCGTCGCCCTCCTCGGCACCCCGGAGCTCCTCGTCCTCGACGAGCCCACGGTCGGCCTCGACCCCGTCCTCCGCCGCGACCTCTGGAACCTCTTCCACCGGATCGCCGCCGACCGGGGCACCACCCTCCTCATCTCCTCCCACGTGATGGACGAGGCCGAGCGCTGCCACCGCCTGCTCCTCATGCGCGAGGGCGAGATCCTCGCCGAGGACACCCCCGACGACCTCCGCCGCCGCAACGACACGGCCACCGTCGAAGAAGCCTTCCTGCACCTCGTAGACGCGGCGAACGAACGCGCAGCCGCCCAAGCCGCCGCCGCCCACGCCGCCGCCCACGCCGCCGCCGAAGAGCAGGAGCACCGCCCGTGAACGCGAACCGCACCCTCGCCACCGCCGCCCGCGTCCTGCGCCAGCTGCGCCACGACCCGCGCTCGATCGCCCTGATGCTCCTCGTCCCCTGCCTGATGCTCTTCCTGCTCCGCTACGTCTTCGACGGCAGCCCGGGCACCTTCGACAACATCGGCGCCTCGCTCCTCGGCATCTTCCCGCTCATCACGATGTTCCTGGTGACCTCCATCGCGACCCTCCGGGAACGCACCTCCGGCACCATGGAACGCCTCCTCGCCATGCCCCTCGGCAAGGCCGACCTCATCGCCGGGTACGCCCTCGCCTTCGGGCTCGTCGCCGTCCTCCAGTCCGTCCTGGCCACCGGCCTCGCCGTCTGGTTCCTCGGCCTCGACGTCGTCGGCTCCCCCTGGCTCCTGCTCCTGGTGGCCCTGCTCGACGCCCTCCTCGGCACCGCCCTCGGCCTCTTCGTCTCCGCCTTCGCCGCGTCCGAGTTCCAGGCCGTCCAGTTCATGCCGGCCGTGATCTTCCCGCAGATCCTGCTCTGCGGCCTGTTCACCCCGCGCGACCGGATGGCCCCGGCCCTGGAGGCGCTCTCGAACGTCCTGCCCATGTCGTACGCCGTCGACGGCATGAACGAGGTCCTCCGCCACCCCGACATGACCACCGCCTTCGTCCGCGATGCCCTCGTCGTCGCGGGCTGCGCCGTCCTCGTCCTCGGCCTCGGCGCGGCCACCCTCCGCCGCCGCACCGCCTGACCGCCCCTCGGACACTCCACGCATCCCGACCCCCACCGGTGAAAGGATGTCGAAAAGGCCCCCTCCGGCGAGGTGAACAGACCCATGACCCAGACCGTCGCAGTCCTCGGCACCGGCAAGATCGGTGAAGCGCTCCTCAGCGGCATGATCCGCGCCGGCTGGCGCCCCACCAATCTCCTGGTCACCACCCGCCGCGCCGAGCGCGCCGAGGAACTCCACACCCGCTACGGCGTCGAGACCGTCACCAACGCCGAGGCCGCCAAGCGCGCCGACACCCTCATCCTGGCCGTCAAACCGCAGGACATGGGCCGCCTCCTCGACGAGCTCGCCCCGCACGTCACCGCCGACCGCCTGGTCATCAGCGCGGCGGCGGGCATCCCCACGTCCTTCATCGAGGACCGCCTCACCACCGGCACCCCCGTCGTCCGCGTCATGCCGAACACGCCCGTACTCGTCGACGAGGGCATGTCCGTCATCTCGGCCGGCAGCCACGCCACCCCCGACCACCTCGCCCACACGGAGGAGATCTTCGGCGGCGTCGGCAAGACCCTCCGCGTCCCCGAGTCCCAGCAGGACGCCGCCACCGCCCTCTCCGGCTCGGGCCCCGCGTACTTCTACTTCCTCGTCGAGGCCATGACCGACGCCGGCATCCTCCTCGGCCTGCCCCGCGCCCAGGCCCACGACCTCATCGTCCAGGCCGCCATCGGCGCCGCCGTGATGCTCCGCGACAGCGGCGAGCACCCGGTCAAGCTCCGCGAGGCCGTCACCTCACCCGCCGGCACCACCATCAGCGCCATCCGCGAGCTGGAGAACCACGGCGTACGCGCCGCCCTGATCGCCGCACTGGAAGCGGCCCGCGACCGCAGCCGCGAGCTCGCCTCCGGCAACAGCTGAGCGATCACGTCCCCGGCTTCACGCGGCCGAGGCACCCTTCACCACGTCCTCCGTGGTCACGACCCGGGCGAACCGCCCGCCGTGCAGCGACACCGCCGTCGCCCGGGTCAGCTCCTCCGCCGTCTGCGTCCACTCGAACGGCCCGGCCAGGTCGAAGGTGTGCATGGCATCGATCGCGAACAGCACGTCGTACCCGAGGTTCCCGCCCATCCGCGCGGTGGTCTCGTTGCACATGTTGGTCTGGATCCCCACCACCACGAACTGCTCGACCCCGGCCCCCTTCAGCCAGGCGTCCAGATCGGGCTCCCCGTAGAAGGCGGAGTTCACGGACTTCGTGACGAACAGCTCCGGCCCCGAGCCCTTCCCCCGCCGCTCCTCGACGAAGTCCTTGAACTCGTTGCCCTCGGTCCCCGGCTCCAGCGGCGACCCCGCCCGCGGCGAGTCGTGCCGTACGAAGACGACCGGCCGCCCCGTCTCCTGCCACACGTCGATCAGAGCCGCGATGTTCCGCTCGGCGTCCGGGTTGTCCCGCCGGCCCCAGAACTCCGACTCGAAGCCCTTCTGTACGTCGATGACCACCAGCGCCGCGTTCTCGTTGATCTCCATGACGACGATCCTCCCGCCACCGGCCCCCGCGTCCCAGAGGGGCAAAAGCCAGCGATCGATGTTTTACTGCCAACCGTGCCGCAGACACCCACACCACGCCCCCAGCGCATCGCCCTCGTCGCCTTCCCCGGCATCCGCGCCTTCGACGTCTCCGTCATCATCGAGGTCTGGGACAGCGACCGCACCCTCCGCGGCGTCCCGCCCTTCGAACTCCGCAGAACCGCCGCCGACCCGGACACCCCCATCCCCCTGCGCGGCGGCCTCACCCTCACCCCCGACCGCCCGCTCACCTGGCTCGACGAGCTCACCCCCACCGACCTGGTCGTCGTCCCCGGCATCGAGGACCCCTACGCCGACCTCCCGGCCCCCGTCCTCGACGCCCTCCGCCGCGCCCACGCCGCCGGCATCCCGGTCGCCTCGCTCTGCGCCGGCGCCTTCGTCCTCGCCCGCGCCGGGCTCCTCGACGGCCGCCGCGCCGTCACCCACTGGCACCTCGCCGGGACCCTGGCCGCCCTCCACCCCGCCGTCCAGGTCCAACCCGACGCGCTCTTCGTCGAGGACACCGGCATCTGGACCTCGGCCGGCACCGCCGCGGGCATCGACCTCTGCCTCCACCTGATCCGCGCCGCCCATGGAGCGGAGGCGGCAGCCACCGTCGCCCGCTCGATGGTCACGGCCCCCTTCCGTACGGGGACCCAGGCACAGTTCATCGAGCACCCCACGCCCCGCGCCGACCGCGACGCCGACGCCCTCGCAGCCGTACGGGCCCACGCCCTGGCCCACCTCGCCGACCCTCACACCGTCGCGAGCCTGGCCGCCGTCGCCGGCATGTCCCCCCGCTCCTTCGCCCGCCACTTCCAGGCGACGACCGGCACCACCCCCCTCCACTGGCTCATCACCCAGCGCGTGGCGGCAGCCCAGAAGCTCCTCGAACGGACCGACCACCCCCTCCCCGAGGTGGCCCGCCGCGCGGGCTTCGGCAGCGAGGTCACCATGCGCCAGCACTTCGCCTCCCACCTGGGCACCAGCCCCCGCGACTACCGGAACGCCTTCCGTCACCCGGGCAGAGGAACCCCCACGGACCAGGGTTGACACGCCACCCCCCGATCCGTAAGGTTCTCCGAGTTGTCCGACGTGAGCACCGACTCCGGTCGGCCCCGGACAGCGATTCCGCAAGATCCACTGAAACTGACGGCGCTTTGTCGTGCCGTCGCGCTTTCCGTGCGTTCTTGCGAAATGAGGAATCCGCGTTCGAAGGTCTGAGCGCGAGCCGCCCGATTAGCGTCGGAGGGCAGGAATCCGCTAAAGTCTCACTCGTCGGAACGGCCCAACAGCCGGAAAGACAAACCCCGCTGACTGGGAATCAGACGCCGAAAGGATCTGATAGAGTCGGAACCGCCGGAAGGGCCC
>NZ_JBVJWR010000047.1:0-3884 GCF_055602235.1 Streptomyces sp. NPDC037410
GCGCGACACGGCGGAGTGACGACGCCGGGTCAACGCGCGACCAGACGCATCGAAGCTCCGTTGCGAAGGCGACCCTCCCAGGTCCCCTCCGCAACGGAGCTTCGATGTCCACCAGTTCAATCTCAGGCGACGGATGCGGCCAACATCGCCTCGATGGTGTTGTCGTCGCAGGTCTCCCAGAAGCCACCCACGACGTCTTCGAGATGGTTCATCGAGTCCGCCTCGAACAGAATCTTCTGGTACGTCGATATGTCGTACTCGACGTCGGCCAGGCTCTTCAGCTCCAGCGGGCGGATGTCAGCCTCACGGAAATGGCTCAGCTCTCCGTACGAGGAGACAAGCGTCGCACCGTACGCCTTCGGCATTCCCTGCTCGCGGAACACACCGCATTCGAGCGTGAACCAGAACACCTTGGCGATGAACTGCAGCGCCGCCTCGCTCTCGGCTCGCTCGGCCGCCTCACCAGCCAGGCGGTACAGACGGGCGAACCGCTCGTTCCCCAGAACGTTCCCGTGCCCGACCACATCGTGCAGCATGTCCGGATCCGCGGTGTAGAACGGGGTGGCCGGGTGCCTCAGATACTGCGTGGAGTGGAAGACCGAGCCCGCCAGGCCGGTGCAGAACTGCCGGAAGGGAACGAGCTCGGGCGCCGACCTGAAACGAAAGCCGGAAAGCGATTCGATACTCCTGCTGACATCCCGGAGCTGCGGAATCCGTTCCTGGGGGATCGCGAGGGATTCCGCCGCGTCGAGGTACTCGGTCGCGGCGTCCGTGCGGTGGCGTACGGCAAGCTCTCCGCACACCAGCCGCCAGACCTCGTGCTCCTCTTCCGTGTACTCGACGGTGGGGATCGGATCGCCCGGACCACAGCGATCCGCCAAGGCCGCTATTTCGGCACGCCGCGCTTCGTAGAACGGGTCGGAGGCCCCTGCTGATTGTTCCTGCACGTGCTTCTCAGCTCCTTGCCCAGCTGTTATTCGAGTTCGAATATGAATCCGTTGGTCAACCCGTCCATCAGGTGAGTCTTCCGAAGTCGCCAGCCGGTCTCGGGAAAGACGTCTTCCCAATCCTGAAGGGTCGGCAGGTACACGCCCATGAGGTCGTGTCCGACCTCGAAACCGAGGTTGAACATCGGGTATCGGTCGTCGGGGAGATCGGTCAGCCGAGCGGTGTCCGCGAGGAGGAGCCGGCGCGCGTTCGGGAAGACCTCGCGAAGCTTCCGGAAGGAAGCGATGCAGTTCTCTCGGGGCCAGAAGTCGTGCGCCATCATGAAGCTGGTGACGAGCTCGACGTCCTCGAGTTCGGGACGCGGTTCGAGCGCGCGGGCGTCCGCGACACCGAACGAGATGCGGTCCCCGAGCCCGGCCTCCACCGTGGCGGCCTTGGCCGCCTCCAGCGAACTGGCGGCGATGTCGAGACCGACGCCCTGGACGCCGGGATGACGCCGGGCGATCTGCCGCAGTCGTTCACCGCTGCCGCATCCGAGGTCGGCAACCTTGTCGAAGGTGATGTCCAGGCTGTCCATCACCGCCCAGAAGGCAGGGTCGAAGACCTCCGCATTGATTTCCCGGCAGGCGTAGCTGATCGCCGGCGCGTCCCGGGTGTAGAAGTCGCCGACTCGGTTGGCGTTCTTCATCACCGTGGGCATCGCCGTGAACAGAGACGCACTGCCGCGGCTGAGCCAGTGGAAGAAGGACTTGGTCCGGAACACGTCGTCGAAGAGCGGGCCGGGGATGACGGTGTCGCCGTCACGCACGACGACGCCGACGCTGGCCAGCGCGGTGAACATGCCCCTGACCGACTGGACGTGCAGGTCGTTCTCCTCGGCGAAGAAGCGCGCCTCGAGCTTGCCCTTCCCGCTCAGCTCGTCAAGAGCGCCGATCTCCCATCCTGCGGCGATCGCCCAAGACGCGACCGCCGAGTTGTAGATGTCGGCCGCTGACTGCGCGGCGGCTCCACGGCCTGCTTCCCATTCAGGAGGATTCATCGTACGGCCTTCCCGTCATGCGGTTAGAGAGAGTTTTCAAAATTACGGGCCGGGCGGCCGAATTCAGGAGCGAGGAGCGTTCGGCATCTGGCTCTTGTCCAGAAATCTGATGTGCCGCTCGCTGGCTTCGTCGAACGCCGGAGAGACGGTGAGCGTCATCTCCATCGTTCCGAAGTAGTACACACGTGTCCCCGGTGGAATGACGACCAGATCCGTGGCTTTCACCTCCACGGCTTCGTCGTTGAGGTAGAAGGTTCCGGAGCCATCGATCACGTAGAAGGCATAGGTGCTCTTCACGTTGATGAACTCCTGGAAGTGACCTTCCGCGACACTGACGTGGACGATGTTGAAAGACGGATCCACGTGCCCGTACACGGTCAGGTCGATGCCATGCTTGTTGAAGCGTGCCGCAGCCTCAGCCGTGTATTTGTATTGAGTCACGATTCTGTGCACCGGGCCCCGGGGTTACAGCCAGCTGCGAAGCTTGAGCAGCTCCGCGCGCAGCTGGTCGATGGAAGGCCGTTCGACGTATTCCTTCCGGTCTCCGCCCCTCTCGCCGGCCGGGGTCGTGCGATAGACGTTCGTCGAGTCCCGCACCGTGGGCCCCTGCAGGACGAGCGTGGCCGTAGGTCCGTCGTGGGAACGCGCGATGCTGTGGAGGACCCGGTGGTCAAGGTGGTAGACCGTGCCGGCCGGGACGATGGATTCGCACACCTGAGCCAGCTGCTCGGGCCCCAAGGCCTCCAGCGAGAAGAACTGGTCCGCCCGAACCGGGGTGTACTTGTAGTGGTAGTACTCGTCGCCGGGGGCGATCATGTACTCGCGGGCGTTGTACTCGCCGAGCAGCAGGGCGGTGGTGAAGTCCCAGCGGTGCGAGTGGATGTCCTCCCTCGGCGGGCGATCCTCCTCCGCCTGCGGGTGCCATACGTGGAGGCGAAGCTTCCAGGCGTTCTCGTCGCCGACCGCCAGAACGAGCTTG
The DNA here is from genome assembly GCF_055602235.1 of Streptomyces sp. NPDC037410. Lineage (NCBI taxonomy): Bacteria > Bacillati > Actinomycetota > Actinomycetes > Kitasatosporales > Streptomycetaceae > Streptomyces > Streptomyces sp. NPDC037410. Next base: position 2,967 of record NZ_JBVJWR010000047.1, read on the forward strand.
AGGAAGCTGTTCGCGTGGTAGTACGACCGCGCCGCGATCTCGCCGAGTTGAGCGTCGTCCGACACGATCTGATCGATCAGGGACCGCATCTCGTCGTGCCTGGCGTTGCTGCGGACCACCGCCCCGGCTCGCTCGGAGAGCTTGCCGTCGCCAAGGTGACCCGTCATTTCCAGGTGGTCGCGCACTTCAGGCAGTAGCGTTCTCGTAAAGAGCTGTGCCATGAATTCAGATCCTTCGTGCGAGCGTTGGTTCGCCATACAGTGGGCATGTCTAGTAACTGCCGCTCCCTGCCTGGCGGCTCCCCCGCGGGAGATCGCGAAACGGAGCGCATGTGGAATGAGCCGAGCGGTGCGTCGGCTTCGCCCCGGCCAGGGCGCTATGTAGCCGGACGGTCATCTTGGTAGGCAATTGCGAGTTTCACTCACGAGCTGCTACCGCCACCCGAGAAGAAGCCGCAAGACCGGACTTGGTCCGACGGGGGCCAGGTCGGACTGAGCGTCTCCATACGTGGCAGCCAATCTCTATTGCGGCTCGGTCATCTCCTGCCAGGTGGTGCAAATTCCTGATCCGGGGCAGCTCATTGACGATACGGAACTGCACACTAGCCATCCACTGGCGTCACGCGTACTGACATCAGCCAGGGCCGCATAACCAACTCGTGCATGATTGGCGGTGGCACGGCAGATGCGCTCGTCCGACCCCGGGCCCCGGCCGGCGGAGACGCCGCCTCGGACGTCACCGCACGTACTGAGCCTCCTCCAGCCTCCGCCCAACCCCGGCCTGACCGGCGCCAGACCGGACGGAGAGGCATGGTCGCGGCCTTCCACCGCGGCACTTCGGCGCACGTGCGGCAGACCCGGGACTCGCCGACGGGTCGGCGAGCCCACCGCGCCGGCGTCGTCAACTGCCGTGCCCCGT
>NZ_JBVJWR010000048.1:0-1589 GCF_055602235.1 Streptomyces sp. NPDC037410
TCCTCCACACCTACAACCACCACCGCTGCCACACCGCACTCGACGGACACCCGCCCATCAGCCGCGTCAACAACCCTGCGGGTCAATACACCTAGCCGCCCCGTAGCCGGAACCGTTGCGCCACAGCGGGGCAACCGAGGTAGGACAAAGTCTTCGGAATTCCTCCGCCGACGATCAGCCGCGTCGTACGGTCACATCTGACACGGTGACCAATCAGCTACACACGGTCACACGACCATTGCACCTCGGAGGAGAGACCTCGTGGGCATTCTGGGCAAGCGGCGCCCCAACGGCGGCACCGGGAGCGTTCCCGCACAGGCTGAGCCACGTGACTGGCCCGGACGGCGCAACCGGATCGACGAGGCGGTAAAGGCGGCCGGCATCGGCGGGATTCGCGTCCGCTGCCACACCACCACCTGGGATCACCTGCAGGAGGAAGCGAAGGGACATCACGGGAACAGAAGCGTCAGGACGCGTCCGGAAGCGTTCCGCCCGGCGCCCGGTGACGAGATCGTCACCGTTCCCCTCGGGGGATCGTCTCTGGCCGCACTCGTCGACTGGCGCTTCGAGGCACAGAGCATCCTCAGCGCCGAGCCGGAGCGGGGCGTCGGCCGACGGGTCGGCCGGGCCGTCTCTGAGGCCGTCGAAAGCCTGGCGGCCGCCCGGGGCCAGGGAGACTCTCCCGCTGTCATCAGGCTGGAGGATCAGATCGTGGCCGACAACCCCACGCCCCCGCAGACGTGACCCTGACCGTGGGGTTCCGGCTGGGCAACGACACCATCACCCGGCAGGTGACGTTGCTGGTCACCCAGGCCGGCTACCTGTACCGGGCCCAAGGCTTCTACGGCAAGCTCTCGCGGTTGTCCCGACCCGAGCGGTCCCCCGCGGTGAACAACCCCATCCCGTGGTTCCAGGGCGAGCACCCCCTCGCGCGCCCCATCGCCGACCTGCGTCGGCACCACACCGCGTATACGAAGAAGGGCTACACCCGCATCCTCATTCCGCCGGCGGTGGTGCACCTGGACTTCGACGAGGACCAGCCCCTGACCGCGGTGACACACCGTAAGCTGTTCCAGGCATTCATCGAAGCGGCGCCCGCCACCCCACAGTCGCTCGAAGCGGCCATCACCGCCTTCCGCGCCCAACTTGGTCTGCCCTCCAGGCCCAAGCACACGACTCGGACACTCCGCGAGAAGACGCTCCCACCTCGCGTCGCCGCGATGCTGCGCACCCTCGAAGACGGCTCCGCCCTCACCCCTGCGCGCCGGCGGCCCGTCGGGTGGTCGGTGACCGGCCAGAGCGTGCGCCTGCACGTCGGACCGACGGGCGAAGTCCTCGACCGGGCGGCGGTAGTCGAGCTGCAGGCAGCACTGAGCGCGTGGCTGCACTTCACGAAGGACACCGGGCAGCCCACCCCGCGAAACGACGCCCCCGCGCCCGGGACGACGGCCGCCTGACGGACACGTCCGTACGCGAGACCCGCGAACGAGACCACCTAGTGATCTGGTTCGGAGATCCTGTCGCAGTATCGGCAGATGCGGTCGAGGATCTGGTCGGCGGTCTTGGTCCATTTGAAGGGTCGGGCCTGG
>NZ_JBVJWR010000049.1:0-1291 GCF_055602235.1 Streptomyces sp. NPDC037410
GTCGACGAAAGCGCTATACCCGGCGCCGGTTCGCGGGAAGAGCATGAGCGTCAGCTCCATGGATATGCGCGGCGTCTTCGTGATGCGCATGACCGGAACCGGGATGCGCTGAGTCTGGCTCCGAGCGAGGCCCGTCTTTCCCCGATGGCGCGGTTGCCTCTGCAGCTTGATTTCGGCAACCGTTACTTCTTCAATGAAGACCACGACCCCGATTTCTGGCAGTTCAGGGGCGGGGAGAGCATCGCGGACATCGAAACGCATGTGGCACACGCCAGCCTGAGTGCGCTGGCCGATGCGCCGTTCGTCAACGTCCGTCCGCTTTCCGGGCTCAGCGCGATGCTGATCGCGGTCTCGGGCATGGGTGGCGCCCCGGGCAGCACGGTCGTCTGCATCGATCCCGCGAGCGGAGGCCACTACGCGACCGCGGGTGTGATCGAGCGTTTCGGCTATGTTCCGGCCGCGGTCTCGGTCGAGGCGGGTGCCGTGGACCTCGACGGCCTGCGGAAGATCCTCTCGTCGCAGCACGTGTCCCTGCTGTTCCTCGACCTGGCGAACAGTCTGCATCTGCTGGACGTCGCCGCGGTCGCCGCCTGCCTGGCCGAGCACAGCCCGCACACCCTGCTGCACATCGACTCCAGTCACACCCTCGGGCTCATCCTCGGCGGCCAGGCGCCCAACCCGCTCGATCTCGGCGCGACCAGCTTCGGCGGCTCCACGCACAAGACGTTCCCCGGGCCGCACAAGGGCGTCCTGTTCACCCGGCTGCCGCACGTGAGCCGGCTCATCAAGGACGCGCAGCGCATCCTGGTCAGCAGTCACCACTTCGGCTCGACCCTGTCGCTGGGCATGGCCGCACGCGAGTTCGAGCATTTCGGCCCCGCCTACGCGCGACAGGTCGTCGCCAACGCACGGCGGCTGGGCGCCGAGTTGACGGAGCGGGGCTTCGATGTCTTCCGCTCCGCCGACGGGTACACCGACAACCACATGCTCTGGGTCCGTGTCGGAGACCGCGCCACGACCAACAAGCTCTCCGAGGCCCTGGCCGAGGCCGGGATCCGGGTCAACGTCCAGACCGAGAACGAAATGCCGAACGTCTCAGGCGCCGTGTTCCGCCTGGGCACCAACGAGACGACGTTCGAAGGCGCTTCCGAGACGACCATGGCCCACATCGCCGACGCGTTCGCAGCAGCTCGCGACGGCGCGATCGAACTCGCCGCCAAACACCAGGCACAGGCACGGGAATCCTTCGGGAACCCCTACTACTTCACCGACACGAAGTAGGCCCCGGCAC
>NZ_JBVJWR010000050.1:0-1168 GCF_055602235.1 Streptomyces sp. NPDC037410
CTAGTGATCTGGTTCGGAGATCCTGTCGCAGTATCGGCAGATGCGGTCGAGGATCTGGTCGGCGGTCTTGGTCCATTTGAAGGGTCGGGCCTGGTCGTTCCAGACCTTGATCCAGTCTTCGAGAGCCTTCTTGAGGTCGTCGAGTGAGCAGAACACTCCGCGTTCGAGGCAGCGCCGTTCCAGCTCGGCGAACCACCGTTCGACCTGGTTGATCCAGGACGAGTAGGTGGGGGTGAAGTGGAGCTGGAAACGAGGGTGCGCGAGGAGCCACTTGTGCACCACGGGTGCCTTGTGGGCGGAGAGGTTGTCGCAGATGACGTGGACCGCCAGGCCGGATTCGGCCTGGCGGTCGATCTCGTCGAGGAAGTCGCGGAAGTCGACCGCACGGTGCTGTGCGGACAGCTTGCTGATCACTTTGCCGGTCGCGGTGTTCAGGGCGGCGAACAGGTCGACGGTGCCGTGGCGAACGTAGTCGAAGCTCCGCCGCTCGGGCACTCCCGGGATCATGGGCAGGACCGGTGCGGTCCGCTGAAGGGCCTGGATCTGCGGTTTCTCGTCGACCGCGAAGACGACGGCGTTCGCCGGCGGAGCGAGGTACAGACCGACGACGTCACGGATCTTGTCGATCAGGAACGGGTCCGGGGAGATCTTGAACGTCTCGGTCCGCCACGGCTGCAGGCCGAAGGCGTGCCAGATCCGCAGGACACTGGCCGGAGAGATCCCCACCACCTTGGCCAGTTCCCGCTTGGACCAGTGCGTGCCCGCAGGAGGTGTCTCTTCCAGGGTGCGGACCACTACCTCTTCGACCTGGGCGTCGGTGATGGTCCGTGGCACTCCGGGCCGCGGCTCGTCCGCGAGTCCGTCGAGGCGGTCGCGCAGAAACCGTGTGCGCCAGCGGCGCACGGTGTCTCTGCCGACATCGAGCCGCGCGGCGACCACGGTGTTGTTCCAGCCGTCCGCGCACGCCAGCACGATGCGTGCGCGAACGGCCAGCCCCTGCGCGGTCGAGCGGCGCTTTGCCCAGTTCTCCAGCGTCAGCCGCTCGGCCTCCGACAGCACGACAGGTTCCAGCCGGGTATCGCCCATGCCCACAGGACAGCGCGAACGCGCGACCGGCCGCAGGCGAACACCGCAATCTGAAACAGGGGTCGCCTCACGTGGCGACCCA
>NZ_JBVJWR010000051.1:0-1140 GCF_055602235.1 Streptomyces sp. NPDC037410
TTCGACCTGTATCGGCCCTCGGAGGAGCACGACATGCTCCGGGAGTCGGTGCGTGCCCTCGCGGAGGCGAAGATCGTTCCGTTCGCGGCGGCGGTGGACGAGGAGGGCCGGTTCCCGCAGGAGGCCCTGGACGCGCTGGTCGCCAACGACCTGCACGCCGTGCACGTCCCCGAGACCTACGGCGGCGCGGGCGCGGACGCCCTGGCCACGGTGATCGTGATCGAGGAGGTCGCGCGCGCGTGCGGCTCGTCCTCGCTGATCCCGGCGGTCAACAAGCTGGGCTCGCTGCCGGTGATCCTGTCCGGCTCGGAGGAGCTGAAGCACAAGTACCTCGGCCCGCTGGCCAAGGGCGACGCGATGTTCTCCTACGCCCTGTCCGAGCCCGACGCCGGCTCGGACGCGGCCGGGATGAAGACCCGCGCGGTGCGCGACGGCGACTACTGGGTGCTCAACGGCGTGAAGCGCTGGATCACCAACGCCGGCGTGTCGGAGTACTACACGGTGATGGCCGTCACCGACCCGGAGAAGCGTTCCAAGGGCATCTCCGCCTTCGTCGTGGAGAAGTCCGACGAGGGCGTGTCCTTCGGCGCGCCGGAGAAGAAGCTCGGCATCAAGGGCTCCCCGACCCGCGAGGTCTACCTCGACAACGTCCGCATCCCCGCCGACCGCATGATCGGCGAAGAGGGCACCGGCTTCGCCACCGCGATGAAGACCCTCGACCACACCCGCATCACCATCGCCGCCCAGGCCCTCGGCATCGCCCAGGGCGCCCTCGACTACGCCAAGGGCTACGTCAAGGAGCGCAAGCAGTTCGGCAAGCCGATCGCCGACTTCCAGGGCGTGCAGTTCATGCTCGCCGACATGGCCATGAAGCTGGAGGCCGCCCGCCAGCTCACCTACGCGGCCGCCGCCAAGTCCGAGCGGGTCGACGGCGACCTCACCTTCTTCGGCGCCGCCGCCAAGTGCTTCGCCTCCGACGTCGCCATGGAGGTCACCACCGACGCCGTCCAGCTCCTCGGCGGCTACGGCTACACCCGCGACTACCCCGTCGAGCGCATGATGCGCGACGCCAAGATCACCCAGATCTACGAGGGCACCAACCAGGTCCAGCGCATCGTCATGGCCCGCAACCTCCCGTAA
>NZ_JBVJWR010000052.1:0-1051 GCF_055602235.1 Streptomyces sp. NPDC037410
CCGGCGTCCGCGACGATGAGGATGTCCGGGTCCCCGGTCCGCCACTGACCTGCGGCGATCAGCCGCTCGACCAGGTCGCGCAACTGCCGGGCGGTAACGGTGGCGGTGTCGTCCCCGGGCGCCAGACGCAACGCGTCCAGCGGCGCGGTCCACGAGCTGCGGCCGGGTTCCAGCGCGCAGACGATCGAGTAGGGCCAGCCGGGAACGAGAATGTGCTGGTCCTTGCCCCGGCCGTAGGTGTGGCACAGGATCCGCTGGGGTGAGGTGTGGGCATCGGGCCGCAGCCAGCACGTGACGTCGACAGCCAGGATTAGCCTGCTGTCGGTGGTCCGGGGCAGCGGCACCGAGGCCAAGGTCCGCCGCAGTCGGTCCGCGTCGATTCGGCCCTGGGCGAGCGCGGCGTAGAGCCCGCCGTGACCACGGCGGTGTTCGCCCACCAGCGACAGCTCGACCAGCGATCTCACCGGCCCGTCCTCGCACAAGATCGCGTCGGCCAGCTCGAACAGGGCGTCCGAACGGGCAGTGAGACAGGAGTGGAACTCGCCCCGGAAGCGTGACAGTTCCGCCAGCGGCTCCTGGTGGGCATCGCGATACTGCAGACTCATCCTCACGGCCTTCGCGCTGGACGTGTGTGTTCCTTGGTCGGAGCACATGTTCAGACGAAGGCCGTTTCCGCGTACGGCGGTTACCGAACCGAGTGATCAAGTACGACGCACCGTTCGAAGAACGACTTCTACCGGCGGCGTAGAGATCCAGGCCCGCAACGAGTGGACCAGTCGCCCGCTGGCGATAGTCGCTCTCCACTTGCCCGCACGACGACAAGCCTGTCGCCTTCGAAAGCGATTCGATCACCGGGAGCCAGGAAGAGCGGGCTCGCCAGCTCGAAGGCATAGCCGTCGTCGGTCTCGAGGTCCTTCACCAGCACCAACCGCGAGGTCGGTGTGGTTCCGTCAGCTACCAGGCGCATGCCGAAATGGTCCCACGCAGCCTGAGGTCACCTCGGCCCGGTTCAGCAGCTGACCAACGGCCCAGATGTTAAAGATCAAGCTAG
>NZ_JBVJWR010000053.1:0-1029 GCF_055602235.1 Streptomyces sp. NPDC037410
TTGGCCTCGACGAACGAGCGCATCCGCGCCTCGTAGCGGGCGAACCCGGTGTCGGGGTCCCACTCGGCGGCGGCCAGCTCTCCGGCCAGCAGGTAGGCGCCGACCAGCGCCAGCCCGGTGCCCTGCCCGGACATCGGCGACGAGCTGAACGCCGCGTCCCCGAGCAGCCCCACCCGTCCGCTCGACCAGCGGTCCATCACCACCTGGGCGACCTGGTCGAGGTAGAAGTCCGGGGTGTCGTCCAGGTGCGCGAGGATGTCCGGGGCCAGCCAGCCCAGGCCTTCCATCCGCTCACGCAGCAGGCGCTTCTGGGCCGTGACGTCACGGTGGTCGACGTCGAAGTCGGCCGAGGCGAAGTAGAACATGGTCATCGCCCGGGTGGCGTCCTGGATGGGTCGCAGGAGGGCTGAGCGCCCGGTCTCCTGGTCCTGGTACTCGAGCAGCCAGCGGTCAAGACCGAACTCGTTGGGCACACTGTAGAAAGCCAGCACGTGCCCGAGGTGGCGGAGAAACCGCCCATGCGGCCCGAAGACCATCGCCCGCAGCGCCGAGTGCAGCCCGTCGGCCCCGACCACCAGGTCGAAGCGCCGCCGGTCGCCGCTCGCGAAGACCACGTCGACCCCGTCCGCGTCCTGGGCGAGCTCGGCGATGCGGTCGCCGAAGATGTACTCGACGCCGTCGCGGGTGTCGTCGTAGAGCAACCGGGACAGGTCCCCGCGCAGGATCTCGATGTCCGCGATGAACCCGTCGCCACCGTCGTCGTCCGCGCGGAAGGTCTCCAGCACCTGCCCGTCCGTGTCCACGGTGTGCGCGCCGGCGGTGTCGGTGCACGCCGCGCGGACCGCCGCGTCCAGCCCCATGCGCCCGATGACCTCCTTGGCGACCCCGCGCGCGTCCACCGCCTGCCCGCCGGGACGCAGCTCGGGAGCCCGCTCCACCACGGTCACCTCGGCCCCCCGCCGGCGCAGCCAGTGGGCCAGCGCGGGTCCCGCGATGCTCGCCCCCGCCACCAACACCCTCGGACCGCTC